>JAFTLK010000343.1 GCA_017455975.1 Clostridia bacterium
ATGTGAATATGTCCATCGCACAGCGGAATCGGCTGATATCCGAATTTGTCACGGTTGGTCATAAGTGATCCTCACTTTCGGTTTTGGAGTCATAAGCCGTCTTCTCTCATACTTATACGCCGCATACGTACCGATCTGCGAGACGCAGACGGCATCGGAAATACCGCCGGCAGCACCGACGATCGGTATCCCCTGGATGAATTTCATGTACAAGACAGCGTCGGCAAGTGCATACGCCGTCTGCTTCATCTGTGCGCGAAAGACCTCCGGCTTCTGTGTTCCGGCAGGTATGGCGCGGTGGGCATCGATCCATGCGTTTACGAGCGTCTCACGGTCAAGGGCATCCTCGCCAGACGACAGCGCCGACTCGATCAGCAGCAGGATAAAATACTGCTCACCGGGTGTCTGATAGCCATAGCCGTTGGCAATCGCAGTTTCGTAGATGTTTTTGAGCAGAAATCCGACAAAAAGCGGAATGTCCGGCAGACCGATACCGAGAAGCCCCAGCGTCACGCCGACGGTACCCGACAGGGCGGTATTGCCCGCACGGATCTGTCCGGCTTTTTTGGAAAACGCTTTGATGTTTTTCTTATTTGGCTGAACCTCGGCGGTATAGCGGCGGATATCGTATTCCGCTTTTTGCTTCTCCTCGGAAAAGGTCTTCCGGATGACCGTGCCGCCGTGGACAAAGACCGTCTCAAATGCGTGCAGGAATGCTTGGCGCAGGGTATCCTGCAATTTCGGCGGGATCCTGTCGGCAAGCAGTCGGTTGATGAGCGGTGCGTCCCGCAGCATCTTTTTTTCAAGAAGATTGCATTCTTTTTTTTCGAGCCTGCGCAGGGCAAGTTCGGCGGGGGATTTCTTTTTCAATTTGTGATACCTCGGTATTTTTGGAACAATACTGTCATCTATGCGCAGGCGGTAACGGGCTGCACACGAAAACCTTCTCCTGGGAGAAGGTGTCACCGCAGGTGACGGATGTGGGTTTCCGTTTTATATCTTTCTGCGATACGACCCACATCCGTCTTTTCGCAATTCCCGCAGGAGCGGCAATTACGAAAATCCACCTTCTCCCGGGAGAAGGTCTTGGTTTGTGCGTACCATCAACATCTGCTCCTGATGCTGACCGCGTTGCCGCGCTGGATGACTTCATTATATCACGAACCCGGTGCTTTGTAAAGTATCGAGTGGAAAAAAATGAAAGATTCGTGAAATTTTTATAACAAATCAAAAACCTGCCGCGAATCCTCTTGCCAAAAGACGGAATGTGTGATATAATACCTCTGTAACAATATAAATTCCGATGAAAGAAAAGGAACCGCACAGAACATGGACAACGGACTCAGACGCATGCTCTCCTATACCCGACGCGCCATCGACGATTACGATATGATCGACGAGGGTGAGGTCATCGCTGTCGGTGTGTCCGGCGGCAAGGATTCGCTCGCTTTGCTTGTCACCATGGCAAATCTTGCAAAATTTCATCCGAAGCATTTTTCCGTGGTCGGCATTGCGGTCGATATGGGCTGGGAGGGTACGGATTATTCCGACATCCAGCACCTGTGCGACGGACTTGGGATTCCCCTGTACGTTGAGCCGTCGGAGATCACGCATATTGTATTTGATGTCCGGAAGGAAAAGAATCCGTGCTCACTCTGTGCCAAGCTCCGCCGCGGAACGCTCAATTCCGCCGCTGTCAAGCACGGCATCAAAAAGATCGCGCTCGGACATCATTTTGACGATGTGGTTGAGACGTTCATGCTCAATCTGTTCTATGAAGGCCGCCTCGGTGCGTTCCAGCCCGTGACATATCTGTCGCGCATGGATGTGACGCTGATCCGCCCGATGATCTACGCGCCCGAAAAGGACATCCGCTACTTTGCGCGCCGGGCTGCATTGCCGGTTCTCGAAAGCAAATGTCCTGCCGACGGACGGACCGAGCGGGAGAACATGAAGCAGTTTCTGCGTGATCTTGACAAAAACAACAAGGGGCTCAAGCACCGCATCTTCGGCGCTCTGCAGAAGTCCGGCATCGACGGCTTCCGCGAAACGCATTACAACGTCTACGATGATCCCGGATCCGGTGCTGCGGAAGAAGATACGGCTGACGAATAAAGGATGTGTATGAATCCGGGGACAAACGCATATACTTTTCCCGTCGGCGTGCTGTCACGATGCAGTATGACCGCCGGAAAGGACGTTTGCAAATCGGATGAAGCATCAGCTGTCGTCAAAATTCTGTGAGTCGCTCGGCATGAGCGTGATCCTCTGCCGGGAGGACGGGGAAGACCGATACCGCTGTCTGTCATCGCATCTCTGCGGCGGAGAACCGTGCGGGGACGCCGCGGCACAGACACAGAAGCGAGCAGAGGACAATGCCCCCAAGGCATGAATCGCAAGACGCGGTCTTGCGGTGACAAAAGAAATGTCTGCATCTCCGGTAAGATCGGACATGCAGACGCTACATCAATGATTTTCGGTTTTGCCATCATCCCCGACAGAATCGGTGTCCGGCATGACGATTTTCGGAAGCTCCGCCGGATTTTCTGCGGGTGCATACGCGACGACGCGGTTGATCGAAAAGCCTTTTTCCGAGAAATTGCGCTCGTATTCGGTGACGATGTTTTCCGCGTTCCACCGGCTTGCGTGCAGGTCGTAGGTGACGTCCTCGCATTTCCAGCCGTTGGCTTCAAGAGAGAGCAGCGAATAGTCAAACAACCCGCGGTTGTCGGTCTTGAACGTCAGCGGACGTCCGGCTGCCATGACCGTGCGGTAATCGGCCAGAAACGAACCGTAGGTCAGACGGCGCTTTTCGTGACCGGACTTCGGCCACGGATCGGAAAAGTTCAGATATATGCCGTCGATCTCACCGGGGGCGAAAAAGTCGGTCAGCGCGTTTGCGTTGGCAATACAGAAGATGACGTTATCGGGGGCTGTCCCGCCGAAGGCTTCATGGCACTTTTCCATGGCGCACAGGATGACATCGGGGACACGCTCCATCGCAAGGAAGTTCCATTCGGGATGCCGCTTGGCCATGCCGATGACAAAGTCTCCCTTACCGCAGCCGATCTCCAGCATCAGCGGGCGGGTGGGGTCTGCAAAATGGCTGCGCGCTGTACCGGGCGTGAGTGCATCGGCGGTGATCAGCATGTGGGACAGCGCCGCGCGTCTCTCATCCCCGTGCTTCTTTTTTCTCATTCTCATAACAGATTTACTCCATATCAAAATTCGATATGCTACAGTATACCATATTTCCCGGCGGAATGCAAGATGCAAATCCCGATTTTTGCATTTTTTGCGTCTCTGCCATGACAGATTGACAACAGTTAGGAGGTTCCGATATGGATAAGGAATTGCTGTTCCAGTTCATGCGGGTCAAATTCCGTGAGGCGGGATTTTCACCTGCCGAGACAGAGCTGCATATGCAAAGCTTTGCCGAACGGTATCAGAATCAATCAGACGAACAGATTGAGGCGGACATCCGCCGCCGCGGCGGACCGTCCCGTGTTGCTGCCGCTGCCATTGAGCGGCGCAATACCGTACTTATGGCCGATGCCGATTACCGCGCATTTGCCGCAAAGGCATCTGCCGCTGCCGCCAATCCTGCGGCAGACCTCGACCGGCCCGACACGGTTTCCGACATACCATCCGATGCGGCTGCGGCGCCCGATGCTGCATCCGGCGTATCCGAAAACGAGAAGACGGCACCGCCATCCGCTCCCGAACAGGAAAAAACGGATGTGCAGGAAGAGGACGATCCGCTGGCGGAATGGTTTTCTGCGGATAAGGCGGACGAGGCAGATCTGTCTGCGATCTTCTCGGTCGGACAGGAAAAGACAGGTGACGCACCGACTGCGGAGATCCCGGTCGTTTCACTGAAGCCCACATCCGACGCACCTGTTCCGCATGCCGCTGCTATGCCTGAAAAGGAGACACAGAACGGTGCTGCCCACACGGAGAAGCCCGCCGCACCCGCTGCAGAAGGACCCGCTGCCCCGCCGCCCGTACCCACACGGGATGCGGATCTCGGCAGGACCCGTGTGATGGGTGTGCCGCCGACCGATGCCGCCGCACGGCCAATGCCGCAGCCGCACAGGCAGGAGGCAAAGAATCCCCCGCCCCGCCCGCAGAACCGCTCCGATTCCTATCAGCGGGAGCAGCAGGCCATCTGGAATCAGGCAAACACCGTCCGTGACGGTGATCGGACACCCGCGCCCGCCGCACGTCCGCTTGCCGGCACACAGATCGTTCCGCCCGCGCACAGTGCCGCACACAGCGCACCGAACAGCCATCAGACGCGCGCAGCGCACCGAAGCCCGGCCGCACAGGGCAAGAAAAAGATCGAATACATCGACCGCGGGACGGTGACCCGTCTGCAGGAGAAGACCTACTGGGGTGAGGGCTCGGAGGAAGGTGTTAAGCGCTTCCGTATCATCATGGCAGCCTCAGCTCCGTTTGTTTTAGTTCTGCTGCTTGCTTATGCCGTGCTTGCACTCGGTCTGATCGTCGGCATGGCGGCACTGTCTGCCACATTTGTGCTCGGACTTGTCGTCTGGGTCGCTGTCGGCTCGCTGATCGCGCTTGTCAGCGTTATCTACGGCATTTCCCGGCTGTTTTCTGTCGTTCCTGTCGGCTTGTATGAGCTTGGACTCGGTGTGGTCGTCATCGGTATTACGATGTTCGTCGGCATTCTGATGTACAACATTGCCGTGCGTCTGCTGCCGTTCCTTCTGCGGAAGTTTATCGGCTTCCAGAGCACCTTCCGCGGCTTTTTACAGGATCTGTATTATTATGTGAAGGGAGAGTGCTATCGGAGATGAAGCCGTCATCCATTATTTTTCTGATCGTATCCGTGCTTGTGATCGCCGGCGGATGCGTGCTTTGCAGCATCGGCAGCAATATGGCGGCAGAGCAGGGCGTCGCGCTGTTTGAAACCGATGTGACGGTGATGGGCGACGATGTTATCCGCACCGATACCTTCGATGCCTCCGCCATCAACAAGATCAAGCTGACGCTGGACGAGGCAGATGTTTATATCTGCGCCTCGGAGAGCGGTGAATCGTATCTGGAGCTGCGCAATTTCCAGGTCGGCAGCTATGACTATTCCGTGCAGAACAAGATGCTGCTTGTCGACAACGAGACGAGTCTGTTTTCGCTTGTGCGCATCGCCGAGGGCAATTTCAGCTTTGACGGTCTGCGCCATTATCTGACCTACAAGGCCGGTGCAAATACTGAAAAGTCACTGTATATTTACCTCGCGGAGGATGCCGCACTCAATGCCTTTGAAATCACCGTCAAGCGCGGTACGATCGGGATCGAGAATCTGGCGTTTACCGCCGACTACAATATTTCGCTGACCGCCGGAGATATCATCCTGCGCGGCATCACCACCAAGTCTGCGGTCAATCTGTCCACCAACAAGGGCATTATCACAGCGGACAACATCGGCATCCGTACCGGTACGATCATCGTCGGCGACGGTGCTGCCGACCTGTTCCTCAAGACCATTCCGAGTGAATTGCAGGTATCGGTCATGGAGGGTGACATCGAATGCGGTTATGCCGCATCCTCCGAATACGGTCTGCAGATTGAGGCCGGGGCTTCCGGCAGCATCATGTACAACGGTGCGGAGAAAACGGAGCGTCCGTTCGCATACACCTCGTCTGCCAACGCCGCACCGCAGACATTTACAGCCGAAAACGGCAATGTCAACATCGCCATCAACGCAACCGCTCCCGCCGGCCGTTTTGACGACCTTTCTGAGGAGCTTGCACGCGAGGCGGAAACCGAAGACCTTGATGCTGTTGTTGTCGAAACAGAACCGGTTTCGGAAGCATAAGGCTTCTCGGTCGATAACAGGAAAAAAGAAAATAAAATTTTTCATTGCCGCACATGCATAAGACGTGTATTGTGCGGCAATCCTATCGTTGCACATCAAATATGATAGGAGAACCAACATGAACAACATGATTGACCGGATCGCATTGATCCTGACCGTCATCGGTGCACTGAACTGGGGCACCATCGGTATTTTCCGCTACGATCTTGTATCGCTGATCTGCGGCGAGGGCGGTGTTCCGGCACCGGACAACCTGCTGGCGCGCATCATCTATGTCGTTGTCGCGCTGTCGGGTGTGTGGTGCATCTCGCTTCTGTTCCGCGACAACACAGAAACGTACCCCGCTATGCAGAGCCATTGACGGCTGTGCAGATGTGACAAGTCCTTGTCACACGGACTTCCGCAGGTTTTCAACCTGCAGCACCCCCAACAAATTTGGTTATGAACGGGGGCAGAGTGGATACGATAAGGCGATACCCGATTGCTCGGGTATCGCCTTCGTCATGATATCAGAGCTCTTTCAGCGGCTTGCCGTCGATGAAATCGAGGAATCTTCTGATATGGTCGTCCCAGAACTGCCAGGTATGGCTGCCGGGATGCTCCTCAAAATAATAATCAAACGGATTTCTATCAAACGAGCGGAAGAAATCGCGGGTCTTGTATGCCGATTCCAAAAGGAAATCGGAGGAGCCGATCGCGTGATAGATGCGCGGCACGGGCTTGCCCTCTGCGAGGATCTTCCGTGCATTGCCGAAGCAGTCACGCGGGGTTCCCCGGGTGGGCAGACCGTCGTAGCGGTTGAACTCCCATCTCTGATAGGGATTTTCGGGGTCAAGCTGGTCTGTGGGGATCGGGTCGTGGTTATATGCACCTGCGGACAGGCAGCCGATCGCCGCATAGTTCTCGGGCTTGGAGAGCCCTATCTTGCAGGCACCCTCACCGCCCATCGAGAGTCCGACGACGTAGTTGTCCTCTCGGGCGGAAGACAGCGGGAAGAACTCACGCATGACGCGCGGCAGCTCGTCTGTGATATAGGTATAGAAATTATAGCCGTGCGCCATATCGGCATAGCATGACAGCTGTGCCGCGGGCATCACAACAGCGACGCCATGTTCGTCGGCGTAACGCTCAATCGAGGTACGGCGCGTCCACATGGTTTCGTTATCGCTCATGCCGTGCAGCAGCCAGACCGTGCGGTATCCGCGCGCGGGGACCTCGCCCTGCGGCAGGAGTACCTCAACGGAGACATTCAGGCCGTACATCGCCTCGGAGGCGTATTTGACATGCATCAGAGCCATTTCAGTTACCTCCCTTCAGCGGCAGCTCGAGGAGAAATTCTCTGACCACACGGTTCCAGAAGTACCAGTTGTGGTCGCCCGCAGACTCGGCATAAACCATATCGTAGCCGGATTCCTCAAGCGTCTTTGCAATCGAGCGGGACTGCGGCAGGTATACATCCTCCGTGCCGCAGTAGAGGAAGAACTTCGTGTTCTTTGCTGCCTTGGCGCGCAGCGGCGCCTGCGTATAGAGATCGGATTCTCCTGCATGGTATTCGTCTTCCGTGCCGAAGATATCACGGTAGAGTCTGTGCTCCCAGTCCGGGAAATCGGGGTTGTTCATATGGTGTGCCATGTCCGGAGGAGGCGAGAACGCACCGACGTAGGAGAACATGTCGGGACGGAGCATACCGAACTTGATGGCGCCGTATGCGCCCATGGAAAGACCGCCGACGAAGGTGTCCTCACGTGCGGTCGAGAGTGCGGGGAAGAAGCGGTGTACGATGCCCGGCAGCTCCTCTGTCAGATGCGTCCAGTATGCAAAGCCGCGCTTCATGTCGGTATACCAGCTCATGTTGGCATCGGGCATGATAACGGCGACACCGAATTCATCGGCGTACTG
>JAFTLK010000344.1 GCA_017455975.1 Clostridia bacterium
CTTTCGGTGCGTGACCGAATAACCGCCGAGGGCAGAGCAGACGGTACAGAGCCCCGCGCGCAGAAGCGGTGAGAGCAGCACCGTGTTCCCTGTGTCCTGTACGCCCGGCAATACCGCACCCAGCGCAAACAGCAGCACACATAACAACAGGCCGCCGAGCAGTCCCGATACCAGCCCGCCGCGGGCGGTGCTCCGGGCCGACAGCACGCCGCACAGGATGGCTGCCGGCAGCGGCAGAAGTGCGGCAGCAGGAGCGGCATAAGTCCACGGATCGTCGGTAAACAGCAGCACCGGACACAACAGCAGAAGCAGCAGAATGCCTGCCGCGGCGGCGATCACGGCGGAGAGAAGCAGACCGGTCAGCACAGACACAGGATCGCGCCGGACGGTCTGCGCGGCAGAGGCTCTGGGTTTGATTTTTCGTTTTTTCATCGCATTTGATACACTCCTGTACGGTTTTGCTTCCAATCAATGCGCATCTGTCGCCGTTTATACGCATCTTCACGGTTTCTTTACAGAATGTTCACGGAAAATGTGCGCGGTCTGCTTGACAAACCGGTGCGGGTATGGTAATATATAACTGTACTAACACAAATAGTACAGATAAGTCGCAAAGGAGGACGCAATCGGATATGATCACGGTTGACATGCGGGACAGAAAGCCCATTTACGAGCAGCTGATCGACAACATCCGCACGCTGGCGGTACAGGGGCATCTGAAACCCGATGAGCATCTGCCCTCAGTCAGGCAGCTGGCGGCAGAGCTGGCTATCAATCCCAATACCATACAGAAGGCTTATGCAGAGCTGGAACGTCAGAATGTTATCTACGCTTTGCCCGGACGCGGAAACTTCATTTCTCCGGACATCGGTGCCGTTGCCAGACAGGAAAAGGAACGGCAGCTGCGTGCGCTTGCCGCACAGATCACACTTGCAAAGAATGTGGGCGCGCAGAAGGATGAGATCCGGACGCTGCTGGATGCCGCGTATGACGATACCACCCGCTGAAAGGACGGGATCCCGTTATGAATGAACAATATACTCCCTTTACCGGGGAAATTTCCATCAAAAACGTAACCAAGACCTTCGGGCGTGTCCGGTCGCTGGATAATGTCACAGCAACCATCCGGCAGGGCTCGATCTTCGGTCTGATCGGCTCCAACGGCGCGGGCAAATCCACGCTTCTGCGTATTATGGCAGGTATTTACCGACCCGACACGGGCTCGGTGTCCTACGACGGTGAGGACATCTGGGAAAATACCGCACGCAAGCAGGATATCGTGTACCTGTCCGACGATCAGTTCTTCTTCACGCACGGAACGATCGAGGATATGGCCAACTACTACCGTCAGATGTACATCAACTGGTCGGATGAAAAATACGAGCGTCTGCGCGCGGTGTTCAATCTGGAGACCGACCGCAAAATTTCGACATTTTCCAAGGGTATGCAGAAGCAGGCTTCGGTTCTGCTGGCGCTGTCCTGCTGCCCGAAATATCTGCTCTGCGACGAAACCTTTGACGGGCTGGACCCGGTCATGCGGCAGTTTGTCAAGCGTCTGCTTGCGGAAGAAGTCGCCGACGGCACAATGACACCGGTCATTGCGTCCCACAATATGCGTGAGCTTGAGGATATCTGCGACCACATCGGTCTGCTCCACAAGGGCGGCATTCTCTTTGACCGCGAGGTCGATGCGATGAAAACAAGCATCCACAAGGTACAGATGGTTCTGCCGGGCGAGGAACCGGACCTCGGCAGCTTCCGTACTCCGGAGGGCAAGTCTCTGCATGTGGTTTCCTACAAAAAATCCGGCAGCGTGCTGAATCTGATCCTGCGCGGCGAGCGCGAGGAAGCAGAGGCGGCGGTGAAGGCAAAGAACCCTGTGTTCTATGAGCTGATCCCGCTGACGCTGGAGGAGATCTTTATCTGTGAAATGGAGGAAAAGGGTTATGATTTTAACAGCATTATCGGCTAAAACAAATGCTGACACGGAAAACACCGGTGTCCGTACCCGATTGCTCGGTTCCCATAACGACTGGTTTGTACCGGGGCTTTATAAAAACGAGCTGCGCCGTACATGGTCCGCAGGACTTCTGTTTGCCATCATTCTGTTCTTTGCACTGCCCGTCATGAATCTGATGGTGTTCTCCAACAGAGAAAATTCTTTTGAAAATCATCCGGAATATGTGCTCGATTACCTGCGGAGCTTCTTCTCCACAGCCAATCCGTTCATTACGGTCTATGCGTGTCTGGGCGGTATGTTCTGCGCGATGGTCGTCGCGGAATACCTGTATGACCGCAGAAAGACGAACTTCATCTGCTCACTGCCCGTCAAGCGGCAGGCGTATCTGCTGACCAAGGCGGCTGCCAATCTGACATGGTCGGTGCTCGCATGGGTTCCCTCGATCGTTCTGATGCTGCTGGTCGCACTTCTGACCGGCACGATGCGTCCGCATACCGGACTTGTCATCGGCGGGTGCTTTGTGCTGATGGCATCGTGGTTCTGTCTGCATCTGTATTTCTTCGGGCTTACCCTGCTGGCATGCTCGTTTTGCGGTACCGGCGCGATGGGCGGCTGCATGCTTCTGATGCTCGGCGGCTATATTCCGGTCACCGTGCTGTCGCTGCTCGGTCTGGCAGACATGACCTTTTCCAATATCAACACGAGCTATTATCTATCTGAGGAATTCTTCTCATCCATTTCCGGCGTATTCCGCATCTTTGCAAGGATCGCATATATGAAATCCTTCTGGTTCCTGCTCGGCTGTGCTGCACTCGGTCTGCTGCTTGCGGCTGCTGCTGTCTGGCTGACGGTCATTCGCCGAAGTGAAAAGGCTGGAACGCCGTTTGCCTTTGACCGTGTCCGCGACATTGTCAAATACCTTCTGATGGGTCTGGCAGCCCTGCTCGGCGGTATGCTGTTTGAGGCGATGAGCTCCGGCGGCTGGTCGTTTATCTGGATGCTGTTCGGCTGTATCTGCGGCGCGGTGCTGTGCTGGATGCTGTGCAATACGATTTTCTATAAGACCCCCAAGATGATGTTTGAGGGGAAGCGCGGTATGGTCATTCTGACCGTCTGTCTGATGCTGTTCTCGGGACTTTCCCGCTTTGACATTCTGGGGCTGGACAACTATATCCCCTCGACCGTCATGACAAACCGCATCGAACTGCAGAACCGCGACATGCCTCTCACCATCCGCGACAAGTCCCTTGTCCGCATGTTCAACGCAATGGCAAAGAACGGACAGACGCTGTACGAAAAATACGGTCCTGCCGCTACCTACCGTTATCCGACCGATAAGTATATGTACGACTACGAGAACTGGTCGACGGAAGAAATTCCGCAGATGATCGACATCGGCTGTACCGTCTGGAAGACCAATTATCTTGTGCCGATCGCCAAGAACATCGATATGCTGTATTCCGACTGGGTGAAGTTTGTCGGGGCGCTGACTGCGCGCGAGGATTTTGCCGACGTGTATTTTGAAGCGGCGTTCGACGCACTGGAGCGGGCGGAACGTGCGATGCCGGACAGCACCTACTATGCCCGCGTCTACCACAATGCCAGACTTGCACAAAGCAAGGGTCTGGATGCCAACGGCAATCTGACAGCCGCACAGCTCCGGCATGTGCTTGAGGTTTATCGTGAGGAGATGCGCGCCATGGGTGCGGATGCCATGCAGCAGATGTATTCCGGCACGTTCTACTTCCATCTCGATAACGATTATTTTGAGTTCCCGATGTATGCCGCATATGACGGTGTGGCGGATGCCATCCGTGAGGTGTTCAACGGTTCGGCAATGGATTATACCAATTATTCCTACGAAAAGAACTTTGTCCGTGCAGAGGTCTATTACCGCGGCCGTGTGATCGGCAGCCTGACAGAGGCAGAGCTGACGGCGCTGGTCGCTGAAGGTGCCATCTCCGGACAGTACAACACCTATGATACCCCTCTGACACTGGTTGAACCGGACTACGCCGTTGAGGTACAGTACCGTGTCACGGAAACGGAAACATATTACTATGCGGTTGATTATGAGGGCAAGGGCATTGCCTATGAAACCGTGGGAAATTCGTCCGGCGATGTCTCCACAAGCGAATATGACGAGCACGTCAGCGCGGCGTTCTTCTGGGGCTGTGTTCCCGCTGAATTCCAGCAGTAAAAAAGGGGTGTGCCATGAAACGGTTGATGATCGTTTTACTCCTCTCCCTGTGCCTGATCTCACTCTCCTCCTGTCGGGAGGAGCAGTGGGACATGGTCGGCTCACCGACCGTCTGCGGCACGGTTGAGGCCTGCTATGCCGACAAGATTGTTGTGCGCATCACCGATGAGGAACACCCCGAAATCATCGGTCTGCAGGTGTATGTGTCGCTGGATGTCCGCAGGGAGGATTCGCTTGTGCGCTTTGCGCCGGGCGACGAAGTGCGGGTGTATTATAACGGCGTGATGAGCGACGGGGAGCCTGTGTATATCAATGAGGTATTTACAATCGAGAAAGTGAGAAAGTAAAATGGATACACGAAACAAACAGACTGTCCTTGTCGGTGTCATGCTCGGCTTTCTGCTTGTTGCTCTGATCGGAGCATATA
>JAFTLK010000345.1 GCA_017455975.1 Clostridia bacterium
CCGGGCTGGCGGGATGCTCTGACGATCTCATACAAACCCAGTCCCGAGCAGAATCACGGCTATGAGCCGAGATGCGCGTACGCAGATACGTTGCCCGACACGGGCGCGGAACCGATCGATGCCCCACTGATGCGGGAGGAGATGCGAAAAGCCTTCACGTCGGCGTTTGTGCCCCTGACGGAGGCATAACGGGAGCTTTTCCGGGATGCCAACGGCGTGGACACGAGGACGTTTGAAACCTTCCCACCGGTGTCAAGAATCGATCTTTCTCTGAAGTACGGCTATGCCGACGAATCCGGTGTAAACAAGGCGGAAGGTGCGCTCCCACTACAAAATCGTTGCAGAGTTGAGTGCGATCCGCTACACCGATTCGGTGGGCGTTGTGCGGACTGCGCCGCCGAAGGACTGTGAGGAAAAGAAGAACATTTTCTATTACAAATACTTTCCGCGGTGCGAGAAACAAGGCGGATTGATCAAGGTAGATGCTTCAAAGAAAGATACGCTCGACTATGAAGTTATTGAGGTTGCCGAGGGGGACACCATGCTGAGCCATCGGTATGCCAAGCTTGCGGCGGAACTGCTGAACCGTCGTCGGCGCGAAGATGAAGAGCATAAGCTGCCGTGGCGGACGATGACGACCTGGTTTCCCCAAGAGTGAACCAAAGTTGCGGCATTCATCAATAAACGAAACGAAAAAGGCCATACATACGGCATTCAAACCTTGAATCTTCCGTAAAGTGGCCTTTTGTTTTTATTTGAAATGATAAGTCTATTGGCAGCTTTC
This sequence comes from Clostridia bacterium, assembly GCA_017455975.1. Classification (GTDB taxonomy): domain Bacteria; phylum Bacillota; class Clostridia; order Oscillospirales; family CAG-272; genus RGIG3925. The sequence continues at coordinate 785 of JAFTLK010000345.1, forward strand.
CTGCACATAACCGTAATACTCAAAATCTTCCTGTGTCATAAACAGATATTGCTCTTTGCCGTCGAGATAATGGACATCCAACTTATCGGTATCATACCACGTTACGTCAATGTATACAGCGCCGGCTTCGGTGTCAAGCATATTCCATGCATGGCGACCATCTGGTACCGTCCCACGGCAGTACCAGCAGGAAATGCCAGCATCCCGGCACAATCGGTAAAACGCCTGCGCGTATCCGGCGCATACGGTTTTTCCTTTAACCAACGCACCGTACACTTGATAATCATACTTGGGGTAATCCTCTGAATAGTCATACTGTACGCCCGCGGAAAGTACAAAGGCAAAATAACAGCATTTTTCTGCATTTGTGAGTCCCTCCGGCATTTTTTCGAGAATACGCGCTGCCACGGCATCACATACAGCCACTTCATTTCGGATGGCATTTATGTCATTGCAAGGTGCATTCAGCCAATCTCCCGGCATAAAATAACCGGACCGGTATTCTGTTCCATCGATTTTTCCGTCACTATAGAGAAACAGCTCCGTGTGATCGACACGAAGTGCATCCACTGCCGAAACGAATACGTTGAAAAAATCCACACCGGGGTAATCCTTTTCGCTGAAACGATAGGGTTCAAACGCGGCTACTTTCTCTCGGATTGTGTCGTATATTTCCACCGACAACGCATATTTCAGAGAATCCCGCTGTGTGGGGCGTGTCGCGTAGTCACAGTCAAGAACTTGCGGAAGTTCCATATCTGCTGTGTTCAGGAGAGCAACAGCTTTTCGTATGGCCGGATCGATCCGTGCGGCGGCTTTTTGCTCGGCTTCCGTAGCGAATGTCTCATTTTCATCAAACTGCACCGTAAAACGCGGCAAGGATACATCAGTGGTGTCTGCCGTACTTTCTTCGCTGACAGCAGTTGTACCCGGCGCAATCGGCGATATCATTGGCTCGAAACGGCAGGAGCAGACGGACAGAACCACCAATACACATATCGGGCAAAAATATAATTTTCTTATCTTCATTTCTCCCCGTCTCCATTCAGCACCCAATCCGGATCATACCCAAATTCAAGTCCAATCACTTTGGCAAGCATGGGCGAGATGACTTTGGTTTTGTTTGCACTGCGACTTTTGCCGGTAAGAATATAAATATAATTCTCTGTCACACCGATGCGGCGGGCGAATTCTGTTTTTGTGATACCCTGTTCCTTGACAATGTGATTCAGCCGTTCTTCCAGTGTCACTTGGCAGATTCCTCCTTCTGATGGCGCATAACTTCGGCATAGCGCAGCATCTGCTTTCGTGACGATACGCCGAGCTTGCCGAGCAGGTTGTGATTATGGTATTTCAGCGTACTCTCCTTGATGCTGGTCAGCGCAAGGATTTCTTTCACACTCTTGCCTGCAAGATAGTGCTCAAACAAATTACGCTCCGATTCGGTAAGCGTCTGCAGACCTGCTAAGAAGTACTGATAATCCGCAGGATCGATTTCAGTTTTACGGGAATAGGCGAGCCGTTCCATTTCGGTCTGCGCACGGAGCAGTTCATCCTTGGCAGAGGTGTATTCCGCTTCTACCCGGCGAAAATCACACAGCGCACGGTCATACTCCGCTTTGAGGCGGAGTTTTTCGTTTTCTGACGCAAGATTCTTTTGTTCAAGCTCTGTCAGCATTTCGCCGCGTACCTTTTCCTGTTGATCCAGATATTCCACAAGATCAAGGATTTCCGGTATGCCGGATGCGGTTTCACTGCGCTTATCCGATTTGATCTGCTCCAGGGCGGTGAGCAGCGGTGTCAGAAACCGTTTGCTGAAATATCGGCAGAAGCTGACTGTGAAAAACAGAAGAAGCAGCAGGAACATTACAGTCTGGATGACGCTTTTGGACAGCATCCGGTCATAATCGGTTTTCGGAATCATAACGACCAGCAAATGCTCGTCGGTCGATGAAAGTGCAATCGAACGGGAGATGCCAAGGTAGGAAAAGCTTTCATCCTCAAAAACAGAGAGGTTTTCGTCTTTTTTCAGGATGGCGTAATCCTCGGTCAGTGTGTGGAAATACGCGTCACGGCTTCCGCAGCTGAGCGCTCCGGCGGTGATCAGAATATTTTCGTGAGTTGTTGCTAGAAGGCAGTTAAGATGCTGCAGCTTGGTCGGCTGCTCATGATGCATCATAAAGTAGCTGGCACTGACCTCATAACCGCAGATTCCCCAAAATGTTCCGTCGTTTCCCAGCATCGGAACCGTAACAATCAACACATATTCAGAGGTTCCCGGCAGCTTGAACGGTTCCGTGATCCGATAAGCATGCTTCGGAGGCATGGATATGGAGGAGATGATTTCCGCATAATCCGGGAAGAGATCGGTTTGGAATTCCAGCCGCCATTTGCGGTGCGGCATGATTTCGTGGGATTTGGCAACAGCCGCGATTCCGCGGTACATGACAATATCCGCAGGGTTTCGCTCATAACCGCTGATCTGCAGATAAAGACCGGTTTTCGAACCGGCAGCCTCCGATAGTGTACTGTTGACTGTGGCATCCAGCATGACGAACGCACCGGAGCAGTCTGTCTGCAGAAGCTTTCGCATCAGCGGCTCGAGCATGGTGCCCTGCAGATCGGCAATTGCCTCACAGTTATCGTTCAGATCGGAAAATGAAATGTCACACCCCTGCAGACTGTCCGCAATCAGGTGTGTCATATCGGTCGAAAGCGTGACAGCGGATGCGGCAAGGTGATCGAAATGGGTTAGGATGTCCTTTTCAAAGACCTCCATCTGTAATTCCAGCGAATCGTATACCGTATCCGAAGTACTGCTTGTGCGACCGATGGCGGCAAGACCGATAAAAAGGATCAAAAGAAGCAGCGCAGCAAGGAGAAGCATATATACAAACAGTTTCCGCTTCAGTGACCATTCGGAGTAACGCAAAGCGGTGAGTTTTCGCATATCTTCACCCCACCTCAGTCAATACCGCAGAAAAAATCCCAGATCTCTTCGGTAAGTTCTCCGATGGCTTCACCTTTTTCATAGCGTTCGGTCAGAGAAGGCTGCATTTTGCGAAGCCCATCGTACAGCGCATTGGTTTTATCATAAAACCCGTCAAAATCGGGACGGACAACGGGAATATAATCTTCATACATCGTTTTAATCGCCGCATACAGGTTAGCGTATCCATCATCCGCAAAGGTATAGTTACTGATAGCTTCAAATGCGCCGTCTGTTACGGGCATATAGCCGGTTTGAACCACGAAATCCAAATTGCGTTCGCTCTCGGTGAACCATTTCACAAATTCGTAGGCAGCTTCGGCTTTCTGATCGGTTGTTTTGAAGGCACTGATTCCAACACCGGTCTGGGGCATATATTCATTTTCTCCGCCGGATCTAGGAAGAGGAAGTACCTGCAGCTTCATTGGCTCGGAGGTGTTATCCGGGTAAGTAACGGTGTCATTATAATATCCGACTGCCGCCGAAGAACCGATACCGCAAAGCACGTCACCGGTCATCACCTGCGTATTGGCATACAGATCCGATACGGCAACGTGACCTTTAGCAAGAGCCTCGGCGAACATACCGAAGGAGTCTTTGATGGCGGTATCCTCTGTGTCGTACCATCCATTTTCGGTGTATTCCAGTTTTCCGGTTTTTGAAAGTACATCAAGCTCCATGTGACGGATCAGATAGTCAAACGCACAGAAAGGCTTGCCGCCCGACCACTCGTAATATTTTTCTGCAGCAGCAAAGAAGGAGTTCCAGTCGGACAGGTTTTCATATGTAACGCCCGTATCTGCCGCAAAACGGTCAAACTGCGAACCGTTTATAAACAGCGCGTATGTGGATTTGGACACCGGAAAAACGGCGAGCTTTCCGTCGAGCATACCGCTGTCCAGAAATTCCGGAACGTATCCGGCAAGCTCGTCCTCTGAAAACCACTTGCCAAAATCCAGAAGTTTTTCGGCACCCAAGGCAGGGGCGTTCTGCGTATGGCAGGAAAACAGATCGGGAAGCTCTGCGGCACCCGGATTTCCCGCTTGTGCCTCGAGCAGCTGTGCGAGAATTTTGGAGGTTCCGGTTACGTTTGTGACACGGATCTGTATACCTTTATCTTTTCCGACTGTATCGTTGAATTCATCGATCAAAAGATTCATGGGAGCATCCGCCTGCTCGCCGTAAACGTGCCAGATGGTCAGTGTAATGGGATTGGCGGGATCCAGCAGCGTTTTTCTGCTGCCCGGATTCTGACATCCCGAGAGCGTCAGAAGGGTGAAGGCTGTAAGTAAGAGCAACGAGATAAGTTTTTTCATAATTTTAGTCCTCCCGGCGATTGTTCGCTTGATTTTTTGATTTTTTCTCTTAAAACGCAGAAAAAACTTACGTTTTCCCCACCTTTTGCCCATTTAGGTGGGGGACAAAAAATCGAAAATCCCTATAATTATACTTGCAGGTGCAGTTCAAGGAGGGTATAAATCCTGTCATGGTCTTGAAAAAAGAGTATGGGGTACCCCGTGACAATCATGGTTGTCATGTCTCCGGACGCGCGCCAACGAATCGGGAGACCGCCCCAACTGTATTTTTATTATAGCACGTTTCATTGATACAGTCAAGGTTTGGGCACGGAAGTTAGGAAAACGTAAAAAATGGATTCTATTCCTGAAAGGAGAGCTGACTTTATGCAAAAGAAGAAAACCGCGCACTACAAGATCATATCAGATTCCGGTGGGAACCGGTATAATTTTTTCTGTGATATGACCGGAGCTTTGTTTTGTACGACAGAAGCATATAACGAAGCGGATCCGGAAAAGGAACTGGAGCTTGCGTGGGAGAAGGAAGGAAAGAAAAACTTCCAACTCTGCCATAAATGCGGCAAGTGGGTGATAGATGCAATGTACAATGCAGATGCTCTGGAGTGTGTCGGATGTGCACCCTGGGAGGATACACCGGAATTCTGCAAGTTCTGCGGCATGAAGGTATCAGCAACCGATTCTGTCTGTCCCGGCTGCGGAGAGCATCTGATTTACGGGGGAAACTTCGATGATACGTGATCACAAAACCGAAAAATTCATTCAACTTGAATCCTATGGTATGGGACCGTTTGCCATGAAAAAGATCAAGGTTTGCCCACGGTGCGGTCAGATTGCGAAAAGCACATCGATTGTATGTCCCGCATGCAAAAAGCTGCTGACGCGCAAAACACTTTTTGACGAATATAAAACGATGCATTTCTGCTGTCCGTCGTGCGACATTCCCCTCACCGGGGATACGCAGTACTGCCCGCACTGCGGCAGAAAAGTTGGCTATAGCGCGAATGAATAAATTTTACATCAAGGAGAATCAAACCATGAAGACACGTACATATCTTAGGCAAATATTTGCTGCGATGCTTTGCATGATCATGATGCTCAGCATTCTGCCGGTGTCGGCAAACGCGGCCAAGGAAAATTTCTCAACGTGCAGCCGCATTGGTATCCGCGACTGTGAAGCCCCCGTAGCCGGACAAAAACCCGACTTTAACGTGACGCCGTACTCTCCCGGACAATATACGATAATGAGTATCAATTGGTATAAGGGTACCACTCCGTCCGTTCAAACGATCATGGGCTCGACTATGAGCTTTGAAGGAAATACCGTATACACGGTAGAGTTTGAGGTTTGGGCCAAGGATGCGTATACCTTCACGACCGACGCAAACGGCAATACGACCGTAACGGCAGACGTGGGCAGCGGAGCGGGAGCCGGTGAATGGTCTGCAACCGTTTGGAACGTATCCGGTCAGGATAACAAAAAGTATCTGACCGTCAGATGCACCTTCCCCGCAACGGAAAAGAAGAATTCGAACGATATCACGTCAGTAGCTCTTACCGGGCTGGATCTGCCCGTGCATCATCTTGGTGCGGACACATCCGTGACGAGCAGTGATTACCGCGTAACTA
>JAFTLK010000346.1 GCA_017455975.1 Clostridia bacterium
AATGCGACCGAGAACATCGATCTGATCGGTCACTTCCACATCGGCGACAACCCCGGCAGACGCGAACCCGGCACCGGTGAGATCAACTACGACAACGTCTTCCGCGCCATCCGTGATGCAGGCTACGACCGCTACCTCGCGTTTGAGTGCGGCAGAAGCGTTCCCGTTCCGGAGCTGTGCGTGAACATGCACAAGCTCATCGACAAGTACGATGTCATATAAGTGAAGAAACAAGGCTGCGGAAAAGCATGGGCTTTCCGCAGCCTTGTATGTTGTTGGGGGTGATGGGGCTGATACCACGCACGGGGACGGGAAAAGCGCGCGGTGCGCCGCTTTTCCCTACAGTACATTCAAATGCACGTCCACGCACAAAGAATGTGACTTTCTTTCCCGTGCGAAAGAAAGTCACCAAAGAAGCGCACTACCGTTCGCTCTGAATTGATGCCGGACAAAAGCAAAAATGGTACAGTGGTCAAGGCATCAATAGGAGCTCGCTCCTCTGGCGGAATTGTCACGCTATCCGCACAAATGTGGTTAGTCGAATATCCTTTTGTGGCTCTGTGCATCTTTGCACATGGCTGGGTTCAAAGGAATAGGGTGTCACTCCGCACGATAGCCTTCCCTGGTGAGGGAAGGTGGCAAATTCCGCAAGGAATTTGACGGATGAGTCGTTCTCTTGTTACTTTATCACTCCGAAATAAGCCTTCCCTGTGGATTTTGATAAAAACGCTATGCGTATTTTTCAAAAGACGGATGAGTCGTGTTGCGTCGTGCGGACTGCATTCCTGTTCAGTTCATCTATTGACATTCCGGACAGAATATGATATAATGACAAAAATCTGCCCGGAACGGTTCGGCAGAGCAAAATTTGAGACTTTTATGAAAGTGACGATGATAATTACGATGAAAAAACAAACACTTCTTATGCTGTGTCTTTCGGCGGTCTGTATGATCACGGCCTGCGCCGATGCAAAGGACGGTACAGATGTCACAGCGGCCGACACAACTGCCCCCGACACTGCCGCGATCACTGTGGGTGAGACCGAGGACATTGCCGTTGCCGATGTACCCGCCGACGCCGATTTTTCCGGTCACACCTTTACATTCCTTGTCACGGGCAACACCGAAAACAACTGGCAGAAAAACGATTTCCTCGCGCCGGAGGAGACGGGCGACGTACTCAACGATGCCCGCTTCCGCCGCAATCTTGCCGTGGAGGAGCGCTTCGGCATCAAAATCGAGACGGACGAGCAATACGGACAGACCAAGGGTGCCGGCTCGGGCTATCTGACGATCGAAAAGTGCGTCATGGCGGGCGACACCGCGTATGATGCCGGCATGATCGCGGGCTACGACTGCGCGACGCTGGCATGTGCTGGCATGCTTTACGACCTGTGTGACATGCCGTACATCGATCTTTCGCAGCGCTGGTGGGATCAGCGCGTCAACGAGGATCTGACGATCAACGGCAAGCTCTACTACACGACGGGCGACATTTCCACCGCCGACAACGACGCGACGGGTGCGATCCAGTTCAACAAAAAGATCGTCGAGGACTACGATCTGACCGACCCGTATGCGCTGGTGCGGGATGGCAAGTGGACGATCTCCGCGATGGTGGAAATGGGACGGGGCATTGCCGCCGACCTCAACGGTGACGCAAAATACGACAAGAACGACCGTTATGCCGCGATCGTCTGGGACGACACGATGATGGGCATCATCAACGCCGCCGGTGTCAAGTGTGCGACGGTCGGCGATGACGGCAAGCTGTCGCTGACGTTCTACAACGACCGTCTGCTTTCGATGTTCGAGCAGTACCGCGATGCCTACTACGATGACACGCAGGCCTACGCCTACCAGCGTGTCAGCTACGACATCACCGATCCCGTCAGCATGTTCTCAAACGACCAGTCGCTGTTCTTCTTCCAGCTGCTCGACCTTGTCACCTATTTCCGCGATATGAAGACGGACTTCGGCATTCTGCCGCTGCCCAAGCTCGACGAGCAGCAGGAGCGCTACTACTCAACCATCGGCTCGTGGCACTCGGTGTTTCTCTGTGCGCCCGCCGTGCAGGAAGACGCGGAACGCACGGGCATCATCCTCGAGGCACTTGCGGCGGAATCGTACAACACCGTCACCCCTGCCTACTACGAAAAGACGCTGGTCGGCAAGTACATCCGCGATGAGGAATCGGAGGAAATGCTCGACATCATTCTGTCCTCGCACGTCTATGACCTCGGCTGGTTCTATCAGGTCGGCAAATACTGCGACGAGGTCCTCTACATGTGGATGCAGAAGGACGAGGACATGACCTCGCGCTACGAACGCCGCGAAAAGGTCGCCCAGCGCGACATTGAGCGCATCAACGAAGCGTTCGCACAGCTTGATACATAAAGAAAGGATCCATGACCATGTCCATTGAACGTGTCACCGCTTATTTTGAGACCCTCGGCATTGCCGACCGCATCCGCGTGCTGGATGCATCGTCTGCGACCGTTGCGCTTGCCGCACAGGCACTGCACTGCGAGGGCGCGCGCATCGCAAAAACGCTGTCCTTTGCCGGCACGGACGACGTCATTCTTGTCGTCACGGCGGGCGATATGCGCATCGACAATGCCAAATACCGTGCACAGTTCGGCTGCAAGGCGAAAATGCTGACGCCGGAGGAGGCTGTGACGCGCGTCGGCCACGCGGTCGGCGGTGTCTGCCCGTTTGCCGTCAACGACGGTGTCGGAATCTACCTCGACGTGTCGCTGCAGCGCTTTGAAACGGTCTTCCCCGCCTGCGGCTCATCCAATTCCGCCATTGAGCTTACCCTGGAGGAGCTTTGGCAGTACGCCCGTCCCCTCGGCTGGGTCGATGTCTGCAAATCCATGTAATGTGAATTTTTATAAACATTTCTCGCCTTTTTTGCAGAAAAATCGCAGAATATGCAAACAATATCCGCAAAATGCCTTGACAACACGATAAAGTTGTGGTACAATGTACCCAACAAAAACGAAAGGACGGTACCCGTGATGCGAGAATATCTGATCCGCGATGAGCGCCAGCACTGCTACAACGAACGATTTAGCATGCACGGGGATCGGTCTGCCGTTTTGTCCTGATCCGACCCGGTGCAGTATGATTCTGCCCGTGTCCGGGCATATGCATGGACCTGTATCCCCGCAGCCGACGGTATCTGCCGCTGTCTGTGGGGTCTTTTTTTGCAAATTTTAATTTTATAAAAAAGGAATGAAGCATCATGAAAGTCAACGAAAACAAAATCTATGATCCTGCCATTGAATGTATGGACAGAGCCGAGCTGCAGAAGCGTCAGCTGGAAGGTCTGCAGAAGACCGTCCGTCTCGTTTACGACCGCGTTCCGCTGTACCGTGAACGCATGGATGCGCTCGGCGTCAAGCCCGAGGACATCAAAACACTTGCCGACATCACCAAGCTCCCCTTCACCAACAAGACCGACCTGCGCGACGAATTCCCCTTCGGACTGCTGGCGGCTGACAAAAAGGACATCGTCCGTATTCAGGGCTCGTCCGGTACGACCGGTAAGCCGATCGTCTCCGGCTACACCGAAAACGACGTTGAGGTCTGGACGGAAATGGTCGCACGTTCTCTGACGGCGGCAGGCGGCGGCAAAGACGACATCGTTCAGGTCACCTACGGCTACGGTCTGTTCACAGGCGGTCTTGGCGCACATCAGGGTGCGACCCGCATCGGCGCAATGACCGTTCCGATGTCCTCCGGCAACACGCAGCGTCAGCTGATGATGATGCACGACCTCGGCGCAACGATGCTCTGCTGCACGCCCTCCTACGCGATCTTCCTCGGCGAATCCCTGCGTGAAATGGGCTACGATCCGGCGGAATTCCAGCTCAAGTCCGGCTGCTTCGGTGCGGAACCGTGGACCGAGGAAATGCGCGACAAGATCGAGGAGCTGTTTGACATCAACGCCTACAACATCTACGGTCTGACCGAAATCGCAGGCCCCGGTGTCGCCTACGAATGCCCGGCAAAGCAGGGCATGCACATCTGCGAGGACCATGTCATCGCCGAAATTCTCGATCCCGAAACCGGTGAGCCCCTGCCCTACGGCGAGCGCGGCGAGCTCGTCTTCACGACGATCACCAAGACCGGTATGCCGATGATCCGCTACCGCACGCACGACCTCTGCACGATCACCGTCGAAAAGTGCTCCTGCGGCAGAACCCATGCACGTATGGGCAGAATCCTCGGCCGTACCGACGACATGCTCATCATCCGCGGCGTCAACGTCTTCCCGTCCCAGATCGAGACCGTTCTGCTCCGCGTGGCCGGTGTCGCACCGCACTATCAGCTGATCGTCGACCGCGTCAACTCCACCGATACGCTTGAGGTTCAGGTCGAGCTGACCGAGGAAATGTTCTCCGATACCGTCGCCGATGTCGAGCGCATCCGTGATGAGATCAAGGAAGGCATCAAGTCCGTCGTCGGTATCGCCGCTCAGATCAAGCTCGTTCCGCCCAAGTCCATCCAGCGCTCGGAAGGCAAGGCAAAGCGCACGATCGACAAGAGAGGACTTACAGAGAACAAATAAGGAGGATATGATTTATGTACATCACACAGATTTCCGTTTATCTTGAAAACGACCACGGTACGCTCCGTACCCTGACAAAGACGCTTGCCGAAGCAAATATTGATATGCTCGGCATGTCCATCGCAGACACTGCAAACTTCGGTATCGCCCGCATCGTCGTCCGTGAAGCGGACTTCAACGGTGCGATCACCGCACTGATCAACGCAGGCTTCATGGCAAGAAAGAATCAGGTGCTCTGCGCCGCTGTTCCGAACAAGCCGGCAGGACTTGACTCCGTGCTCGCCGTCATTGAGGAGAACGGCATCTTCATTGAATATATGTACTCCTTCAACTATAATCTCGACGGCAACGCGCTGATGATCCTGCGTCTGTCCTCAAAGGATATGGACGAGGAAGCGATTGCCAAGCTTCTCACCGACAACGGTGTCAAGCTCGTTTCGCAGGACGCGGTCAACGCGCTGTAATGTGAGACCATATTGAAAACCGCATAAAAACAGCACTGCTGCAGGAACTTACCTACCTGCGGCAGTGCTTTTTCGGTTTTGGCGCTTGATCAGCGGACCGCCGACCGGAGCATATCCGCATCGAGCCGGAACAGACGCGCGGCATTGCGCCAGAGGATCGCCTCGTTTTCCTCCTGTGTCAGACCGAGCGATAAGAATCGGTCGACCTCGGACTTCGGCACCCACATCGGATAGTCCGTGCCGAAGATCACGTGATCCGCACCCCAGTGACGGATCAGCTCCACCGCGCGCGCATCCGTCATAAACGGCAGAGACGACGAGCAGTCGACATACAGATTCGGCAGACCGCACAGCTCCGCCTGCGCATCGTCCCAGACGGAATAGCCGCCCAGATGCGCGGCGATCACGGTCAGCGCGGGAAAGTGCTCGACCATCGGGCGCAGACGGTTGGGATTGGACATGTCATAACGCGCATCCCCCGTATGGAGCAAAACGGGAATGCCGTTTTCCTCGCACAGCGCATAAATTTTCATGCAGCGGGGATCGTCGATGCAGAAGCCCTGCACGTCGGGATGCAGCTTGACGCCGCGCAGACCGAGCGACAGCAGATGCGCCATATCGGCGGCCGGGTCGTCGGCGTCGGGATGCATCGCGCCAAGTCCCGTCATCGTGCCGCCGCTCATCTGCACCTCGGAGGCGATGAAATCATTGATGGAGCGCACCTGCGCGGGCTTGGTTGCGACGGAAAAGATCATGGAATGCGTGATGCCTGCGGCCGCAGCTTCGCGCTGCAGCGTGGCCTTCGTGCCGTCCATGCACATGGGAGTATCGTAAAATGCACCGATGCCGGCAACCGCACGCGCGGCGACCTTCTCGGGATAAATATGACAGTGACAGTCAACGATCGGGATTCTGGGGGTCATTGGGAGCTCTCCTTTTGCGGATTCGGTTTCATACCCGACTATTATATACCCAAGCCGCCGTTTTGTCAAGAGAAACAGCGTATTTTTATACCGTCTGCATGTATACAACCCGCCCCGGCGGCATCTTTTCGTCAAAAAAGCGGCATGGGGGATTTACAAAATCCGCAATCTGTGGTACAATGATTGCAGAGACAAACAAACGCCGCCGGAATGCGGTTTTCCGGGCGGCTATAAGAAAAGGAGAGGCCATGAACTACTATCACGAGCAGGCAAAAGACCTTCCGATCGCGGGAGAATACGACGTCATTGTCGCCGGCGCAGGTCCGGCCGGTGTTTCCGCGGCCATTATGGCAGGACGCATGGGTGCGCGGACGCTGCTGCTGGAATACACCAATGCCCCCGGCGGCATCTCGACCTCGGGGCTGATGAGCCACTGGACAGGCAGCGTGCACTCTGCGCTGTACACGGAGATCTTAACGCGGCAGGCGGAAAAGGTCGAGGGCCCGGGACACAAAAAGATCGTCCGTCAGATCGATCCGGAATTATTAAAGGCCGTTTATTTTGAGATGCTGGAGGAGGCGGGCGTCGAGCTGCTGCTCTACACGTTCGTCGCGGACGTCATCATGGACGGTACGCGCATCACGGGTGTCATCACCGAAAGCAAATCGGGACGGCGCGCATACACGGCAAAGGTCGTCGTGGACGGCACGGGCGACGGCGATGTCGCCGCATTCGCGGGTGCGGACTATACGAGGGGCCGCGAAACGGACGGCAAAATGCAGCCGTGCACGCTGATGTTCAAGGTCGCGGGCGTGGACTACATTCCGCATGTGCGCGAGGACAAAACGGTTCTGCTCGGCTCGTTTGAATCGACGTATCAGACCGAGGCGGGAGAGCTGCAGGCTTTGGCACGTGCGCATATTCCCTATCCGGCCGGTCATCTGCTCGTCTATCCGTCGACGCTGCCCGGCATCATCACCTGCAACATGACCAACATCACCGACATCGACGGCACAAAGGCAGAAGACCTCACCCGCGCCGAAATCACCGCAAGACAGCAGATGCCCGCCATCGTCGATTATCTGCGCCGCTTCGTGCCCGGCTTTGCGCACTGCTATATCATCTCCGCCGCATCGCTGATGGGCGTGCGCGAAACGCGCCATTTCAAGGGCGAATACACGCTGTGCGAGGAGGACATTCTGACCGCACGCGTCTTTGACGACTGGGTCGTCCGCGGCGCGCACTTCAACTTCGATGTCCACAATCTGACCGGTGCGGGACTTGACAAAACGGGCATTCAGCACAAGTGGGCACAGCCGAGCGGCTACTCCATTCCCTACCGCTGTCTGCTGCCCGTCAAAGTCGACGGACTTCTGCTCTCCGGCCGCAATATCTCCGGCACGCACATCGCACACTCCAATTACCGCGTCATGCCCATCTGCGTCGGCATCGGCGAGGCTGCCGGCATTGCGGCGGCGCTGGCGGCAAAGAACGGCATCACGCCGCGTGCGGTCACGGCAGCCGAGATTCAGGCGCATCTGGCATAAAGTCCGGTTTGCGGCGGCAAGCTCCGCATCGGCGAATCTCCCGCCCGGATTTCGGGATAACCCTTGTAATTGCACGGGGATTATGGTATAATAAGATAAACTACACGGATTCCAAAGGAAACATGCATATCATGAAAAAACGATCCCTTCTGACGGTGTTGGCCGCGCTTCTGCTGGCCTCCTGCGCCGCCGATGATCCGACACAGGCAGCCGTATCCACGGCACCCGTCACAGAGCATACGCAGTTGCAGACGGAGGCATCCGACGGCGGCCGCTCACAGATGCAGGACGGTCTTCCCGTCGATCTTGATTTTGACGGTCGGAGCTTCGGCATCTACGTTTATGAAGAAGCGGCAAAATACACCATCGGCCTTGAGGATGCCGCAGGCGACATTGTCAACGATGCCGTCATCGCGCGCAACATCGCGGTCGAGGAACGGCTGAACATCACGCTTTCACAGTTCTCCCAGCCCAACGGCAGCATCAATACGGTCTCCTCTCTGCTGATGGCCGGAGATCCTGCCTATGACCTGTTCATTGCGTACCAGTATGAGATGGCGCCGCTGATCTCCCGCGGCGGTCTTTACAATCTCTATCACCTCGACAACATCGACTTTTCACAGCCGTGGTGGTGGGAAAACTACATGCAGCAGCTGCAGCTGGGCGGCGAATCCCGCTTCTTTGCGGTCGGCGACTACTTCATCCGTGCGCTGATGTATGCGCATACCGTCTACTACAACAAAGCGATGTACGCAGAATATGCGGACAACGCGGACGGGCTTTATGAGACGGTGCTCGACGGCACATGGACCTTTGAGCGGATGTCCGCCATCAGCCGCGATGTCTGGTCGGATCTGAACAACAACGGCAGAACCGATGCCGACGATATCCTCGGCTATGTCACATACAAAACCACCGGCACGGTCGACCCGTTTGTCTACAGCTCCGATATTCCGTTTTCCGAACGCTCCGACGACGGCACTGTCACGCTGTCGCTGCAGCAGGACGATGCGGTGACTTTAGCCGAGCGGCTCTCGGAATTCTTCTGGCAGACCGGCAGCTTCCACGCAACGGAAAGCTCTACCGATGCGACGCGGATCTTCACCGAGGGGCGTTCCATGTTCTGGTGTGCCCATTTAAGCGGCGCAAAATACCTGCGCGACATGAAGGACGACTTCGGCATGATCCCGTATCCGAAGTTTGACGAGGAACAGAAGCAGTACCGCTCCCTCGTGCACGATGCTGCCTCCATCGGTGCCGTCAGCGCAAGCTCCGGAAACCTTGACATGACCGGTGCCATTCTTGAGGCCATGTGTGCCGAAACCTACCGTTCCGTCACGCCGGTCTGGTACGAAACGGCGACCAAGATCAAGTATTCCCGCGACGACCTCTCGTCGCAGATGATCGATCTGATCCACGATACGATCACCACCAACTTCATCTACGCTTACAATTACGCGCTGAACGGCGTCGGCATGGTCTACCGCGACCTTGTCACAAAGCAATCGAAGGATTACGTTTCCGCCGTGGAGAAGATCCGCCGCGGTGCCGAAAAGAAACTCGATGAGCTCTACGAGGCATTCAACGAAAACAACTGACCCGACCTGCGTACAAATACGAAAAAATACACACTCCATACCGAAAGGAAAACAACGCCATGAAACAGATTCCCGCATCCGTCACCGCACACATCGAGGAGGTCGCGGCAAAGCTTGCAAAGTACCCCAAGCTTGAAAAGCTCTACCGCAACTGCTATCCGAACACGCTGGAAACGACCGCCGAGGTTCTGCCCGACGGCTCGACGTTCCTGTACACCGGCGACATCCCCGCGATGTGGCTGCGCGACTCCACAGCCCAGGTCACCCAGTACCTGCCGCTCACAAAGGACGATCCCGAGATCCGCGCGATCCTGCGTGGTCTGATCGTCCGTCAGATGTTCTATGTCCGCTGTGACCCGTATGCAAACTCCTTCAATCTGGAGCCCGTCGGTCACCATTATGTCGATGACCGCCCTGTCTGCAATGATTGGGTCTGGGAGCGCAAGTATGAGGTCGACTCCCTTTGCTATCCGATCCGCCTTGCGTACCTTTACTGGAAGGCATGCGGCGACGATTCCGTCTTTGATCTGTCCTTTGTCGCAAGCATTGAAACGATCGTCGATCTGTGGATCACCGAGCAGCACCACATGACCGAATCGGCGTACTACTTCAAGCGTCCCGACTGCCGCTGGATTGATACGCTCCACAACGACGGCCGCGGCTATCCCGTCAACTACACCGGCATGACATGGTCCGGCTTCCGTCCGAGCGACGACAGCTGCACCTTCGGCTATCCGATCGCCTCCAACATGTTCGCGGTCGTTTCCCTGCGTCAGCTGCATGAAATCTTCACGGCTTACCCGGGTGCAGGCGGTGACGGTGCACGCATTGCAAAGCTGCTCGCCAAAATTGATACGCTGTGCGAGGAGATCGAGCACGGCATTCAGATGTACGGCGTTGTCATCCACCCGAAGTACGGAAAAATGTACGCCTGCGAAACCGACGGCTTCGGCAACCACATCCTCGCCGATGACGCCAATGTTCCGAGCCTGCTCTCCGCACCGTATCTCGGCTTCTGCGCGCCCGACGATCCGATCTACTTAAATACCCGTGCGTTCATTTTAAGCGAGGACAACCCGTTCTACTATGCCGGAAAGGCAGCAAAGGGCGTCGGTTCTCCGCACACACCCGAGGGCTATATCTGGCACATCGCTCTGTCGATGCAGGGTCTGACGGCGCTCGATGCCGACGAGATCCGCTCGCTCGTCGATACGCTCGTCTCCACCGATGCCGATACCGGCTACATGCACGAGGGCTTTGACGCAAACGATCCGACCGAGTTCACCCGTGCATGGTTTGCATGGTCCAATTCCATTTTCGCGGAATTCATCGAATCCGCATTGGAACGCGGCATTTTATAATTGCAATCACAATAACGTCGGTGGAGTTCTTTCGCCGACGTTGTTTTTATATCGGGATGGTATATGGATGCTGCAGCAGTTTTCATGCTTCTGACGGTTGACGGATAAGCGGACGTGCGCACTTGTTCAAGCCTTCCCTGGTCAGGGAAGGTGTCAAATTTCCATAGGAAATTTGACGGATGAGTCGTCAGCACGGCGGCAAGTCTGCAGAGCATAGCACAATGAGAAGAAACATGATGATTTTGCAATATCATTCAATACGACAACGATATGAAAAAGTAACATGAGAACGACTCTGATCCGCAGAAGATGGCTCTGCCATCTTCGGAAGAAAGCTCCGCTTTCTTCGTCACCTCTCCCTCACCAGGGAAGGCTTGGATGCGCGTGCGAACCATCCGCCTCGATCTCCATAAAATCCGACAATCTTACCGAATCCGCACTGGAACGCGGCATTTTATAATTGCAATCACAATGACGTCGGTGGAGTTCTTTCGCCGACGTTGTTTTTGTCGGCTTCACGCAGGTGACTGCAAAGTACGCGTAGGGCGTGAAGCATACCTGCTTCGGATTGCCTCCCGCCGTTGTAGGCGAACAACATATCGTTCTGTATATCATTCGTCGGAATATGTGTGTTATCTGATATTTCCGTCATCGAATTGTGAGGTGCGGCGGGAGTAAACCCCCGCCCTACGCGGAAAACAGAACACCTTCGTATAGCATAAGCATGATCAAAACCACAAACGATCAGCATTTTCTCACCTCAAAAAACCTCAAAAGGAGATCATTATGAAACCCTTTCACAATCCCGTATCCCCCTATGACGCGCCCGATCCGTTCATGACCTATGACCCCGATACGGGTTACTACTATGCCCTGTTCACCCGCGGCTCCCGCCTGGAGCTGTTCCGCTCCCGCCATGCCGGCAGCATCGTCACCGATGCCGATTCGAAAATCATCGTCACGGCAGACGGGACGAACAACATCTGGGGCGACATCTGGGCACCCGAAATGCACCGCGCACCGAACGGGCTGTGGTACATCTACACCTCCTGCCGCGTCACACGCGAACCGGGTCAGAAGCGGCTGTTCATCGTGGAATCGGAGTCCTCCGACCCGTTCGGCGACTGGCATTTCAAGTGTTTCCCCACCCCCGACATCTTCTCCATCGACCCGACCGTTTACACCGACAAAAACGGTCAGCAGTACATCTGTTATTCCCGCGTCGACCCGACGCTCGGTCAGGTGCTCGATATCCGTCCGCTTGACAACCCCTATACGTTCGGCGAACCGTGCGCGATGATCGCGTATGCCGAATACGACTGGGAGCTTGTGCCGCCGTACGATAAGGACAGAACCAAGATCAACGAGGGTGCGTTCTTTGTGGAGCAGGCAGGTCGGCTGTATATCGTCTACTCCGGCAACGGCTGCTGGTCGGACGATTACTGCCTCGGCGTGCTCGAATACACGGGTGAGGCCGGAAACATCACGCAGATGTGCTCCGCCGACTGCTGGAAAAAGCATCCCAAGCCCATCTTTGAAAAAGGCAATGATGTCTTCGGACCGGGTCATGCATCGTTCTTCCGCTCGCCGGACGGCACGGAGCTTTGGTGCGCCTACCACGGCATGAAGCAGACCAATCCGTCCGTCACCGGTGCGCCGCGCTACTTCAACATCCAGAAGATCGAATTTGACCGGGATGGCTTCTTTGTCCCCGCGATCCCCTGCGGCTATGACTGCGAGATCACCCCGCCCGCAGGCGAAGCAGAGTGAACAGCGCGGCGCCGTCCGACCGCGGGTACGCCGCATATGCACCCGGATCCGGCGTCCGAATCGCCCGAACCATAAGGCAAACTCCCTCAGTCAGAAAAAGGACGCATCTGCGTCCTTTTTCCGACAGCTCCCTCGGGGAGGGAGCCTTCTTATATAGTTATAGTTACAGCTGTTCCAGTGCGCGGATCAGCGCGTTTCTTGCGGCACGGAAGCGGCGGGGATCGTAGTCCACGTCATCAAATTCACGGCAGACGCTATGGCAGATCGCGTCTGCTTTTTCTTTGTCCTTTGCCGCCAGCGCACGCAGCATTTCGTATTCCTCCGCCGATGCGCGCTGTGCTTCCAGACGTGCGGACATCCACGGCGCACCGTCGCCGGGATACATGATGTGCGTGTCACCGGCAGGCAGATAGCAGACCGCGTCGGCGTTGTGATGCTCGGGACAGCTCTGCTCAAACGGGTTCTGGCCGGGCTGATAGGAGTTCGCCGCCCAATGCAGATAACCGGGCAGATCGTAGCGGTAGCTTGCCCAGAAATGGTAGCGCGTCGCAAGCAGCGGATAGTCCATGAAGCGGTTGATCGTGCCGCCGCCGCGCGGACCGCAGCAGTCATAGTACCAGATGGTATCGCCGTTGGCGCGGAAGGTATCGATCTCGGCCTTGTGGCGCTGGTATTCGGCATTCAGCGGGATCCAGATGTCGATCGCACCGTGCACCGGACCGAAGGACATCGCGTCAAGCAGCTTCAGCTCCGGCGCGAGCTTGCGGATCAGACCGCACAGCGCGCGGTATTCCATCGCGTTTGCGTTGTTCGGCTCGTCGGCAACACCGAGAATGAAGTTGTCAAGCCAGCCGCGCTCCTTCAGCCATGCGACGAGCGCCGGCAGCATCTGCGCAAGATAGCAGTAGCATTCAAAGCTCATCGATTCCATGCCGTTTACAAGAATCGTCGATTCCTGCCAGCTGCGGCGGAAGCCAAGCCCCCAGTTGAACTTCGTGTAGCCGAGCGCCATCGCCTTCGTAAAGAACGCTTCCATCGCGTCGAAGTTGATTTCCCACCGGTTGTCACCGAGCGGCTTTGCGCCGGGGCCGGGACAGTACAGCATGTTCTGACGCATGCGGCGGAGCATCTGCAGATACTTTGTATCCAGTGCATCGAATGCAGGGCTGTTCATTTCCACGTTGTGGTACTTGCAGACACACGGACGGTTGTAGCCGACGATCATCGTCAGCGTCTCGTCGGGAACGACGACCGGGCTGACCTCGACGGTGACGGGAATCGTCACATCACCGACGGTCACGGATGCCGCACGGACACCGACCCCGGCATCTGCGGGGATCCACTCGGACAGATACAGCGCACAGACACCGCCCTCACCGACGGTCAGCGTACCGCCGCAGGGCTTGACGCAGTCGTAGAGGTAATACGGCGCGCGGCGTTCGGGCATGTGCGGGGCAGAATTGTTTTCGTCCAGCCCGTGGTTGCGCTCGACATAGACGGGGACCATTTCGTAAAGCTCGGGATTCCAGCCGTCAGCCTTGACGGTCAGGCTCTGTTCCTTTACGCCCGAGAACAGAATCTGTGCGCAGGCATACGAGCCGCGCGGGGTGAGAATACGGATTTCCTTTGTCCCGCTGACATAATCGGTGATGTCGGGATACAGAAATTCCGCGGTGTCAACACAGGTATAACGCATGGTGGTGTCTCCTTTGTTCAAAAATTTGGTTGATTTCATTATAGCATACTGTCCACGGAATTGCAAGATGTTTGAAAAGAAAATCCGACGAAAAAAAGACTGCCGGCACGCGGGGGTACGGGGCAGTCTTTGGACTTCGGCAATTATGCCTGCAGCTCGGATTTTAGAACCTTGACGATCTTGTTTGCGTTCAGCGGCATGCCTGTTCCTGCGGAATGGTAGTAGCCGACGAGCAGATAGTCGCCGCCGTCAAAGATGGACGGATAACAGTAGCCATTATTGGGGTCATCCTCCAGATAATAAAGACGGTCAAACGATGCGCCGTCATTTTCGGAAACCGCAAGTGCGAGCGGTGTACGTCCCCAGCACGCAGAAACACGTCCCGTATAATTGGGTGTCGGATTCCATACGGCAACGGTGTATCCGCAGGCACGCTTCATGTTCAGCGGAGATTCCGGGGATGTGAAAAAGACATTCGGATAAATCTCCGACCATGTTTCGCAGTTATCCTCTGACCATGTCTCATACTGACACTTGCGGTCGGTACGCGACAGCGCACGGATGCGTCCGTCGTTCTGTTGATAAATCACAGTCTCCTGCAGTCCCGTTGTACTGTTCTGTGGATGGGGAATGTCGTATTCGTCGGAAATGATCTTCCATGTCAAGCCGTCATCGTCCGAAGCTATAAAGAACATCTTCGCATGATAGCTGACATTCCGTTTTCCGTTTTCCGTTGTGGTATGCTGATTTGCGGGAATGACGATTCTGCCGTTCTGCAGCATGACCGCATGATCGTTTTCGATGCCGATAAATTCACGTGCGGTAGTGACATCAATCGGTGCCGACCATGTTTTCCCCTCATCTACCGAGCGGACAAACAGAACGTTGTCAAGCACCGGGTCGCCGCCGTAATGCCCACTTTGATTCTCAGCATCTTCCATGTACTTGCGCAGATAGATCAGACCGATATCCCCATTATTCATGCGCACAAAGCACGGACACATCAGATTGGCGGATTCATCGTCCTGTGCAATCAGAATATGCGGTTCAGTCCAGCTCTCGCCTTCGTCATATGACAGAATTCCCGCAATATCCGCACGGTCATGGTCGCACCATCCGTTCCCCACAAACATGGTATAAGCGTACAGAATTCCTCCATCCTTCAAACGGATAAACGTTCCCTCACCGTTGCGCGGATTGTTTGCACCGGTGGAAAGCATACACACTTCATAGCCGATGGTACTCATTTGAATTGCTCCTTTCGCTTCGAAGAATTATGAATTTGCGGTGAATTCATCATAAAATGCTTCAAAATCTGTTTTTACGCTCTTTTCGATCTTTGCCCATGCGGAGGACAGATCGGTTGATTTTTTCTGAACCAGTGAGCTGATGATGCCGTATTCTGCGACATTGGCGTTCGGACTGATATAACGGGTGAAGTCATAGGTTGCAGTCTGCAGCATCATGCGGTACATTTCCACGGAATCCGCATCGCGCAGAACCTTGTTTTCCACGAACTTATCAATATAAGCAGGTTCCGTATAACGGGCGGATGCGGAGAACAGCGCTTCCGTAACAGCACCAACACAGTCAGGGTCGGAAATGGTGGACGGGATACATACAAGACCGCCGCACATATACGAAGCGTAATTTTCCTGTGCTTCGTCAAACTTCGGCATCGGCACAACACCGAAATCGAATTCCAGATCACGAAGCTTGGTCAGGCTGGAGCCGTAAAACATCATCAGAGAATTGCCGTTGAAGAAGTTCCCCCACGGATCACTGTTATGATAAAAGGCATTTTCATCCTTGCAAAGCGCGATGATTGCTTCAAGAACATCCACCGCACGTTCTTCGCTGTAATCAAAGGTGAAGCCGTCCTCCGTGAGCGAAACACCGCTCATGCCGAGACCGGGATACAGAAAATGCAGCATGCCTGTATCAGTGGTAGAAAAACCGTATTTATCTCCCATATCCTTTTTGGAGTTGCCGTTGACATCACGGTAGGTTCCTTTGAGATAAGAGAACAGTGTATCCATCGTCCACGCACCGTCACGTACGGTCTGATACAGGTCGGGAAGATCGTATTCTGCCCACATATCTTTATTAAACAGCCAATAAACGCAGGAAGACAAAGGATAGGTGTACGTGCCGGAGAACAGATAACGGTGACCGCCGATTTCATAGGTTTTGTACGAATTCTTCGTATAATAGGATTGAGATAAATCGATATACTTCAAATTGTTGACATCGTAGAGCATGTTGGAAGAAATCAGATTCAGAAAGGATGCCTCCGATGATTCAACGACCAGATCGTAATCGTCATCTCCGGCGGTCACAGACTTCTGAACTGCATCGACAACCTTGCTGTAACTGGCGACTTCATAGCACTTGATGGTGACATTGAAGCGTTCCTCGACCTCAGTGTTGCGCAGGTACGCGGCATCGTTGAGAATGTCACCGTTGGTTTCGGAAATTTCGATATAGTTGTACCAGCCGTTTGGATCGGTCAGATTTCCGCCGTCATACGTTGCAACGCGGAATTCTCTGCCGCCGAAATCCAATCCTGCGGGCAGATTGTCCCCATACAGATTTACACTTTCGCTTTCTGTTTGTGATCCGGGATTGGCGGCTGTTTCCGACGGCTTGTCGTTATCCTCACCGCCGCAGCCGACCAGAAGTGCCGCGCCGAGCATCAGGAGCATCAGGGATTGTGCGTACGTTTTCATGTTTGCGATCCTTTCTGTTTTTTATAGTCTTTGTCCGATCAGAGTATTCCTCATTGATATCATTATATCATACCCGATGTGCTTCCACAATACGAAATTCAGCCATATTTGAGCCGATATGACCGTTTGAGACAATCGATTTCCTTTTTTGCGCGAAGCCTTGACAAATGGCGCAGGACACGATATAATGATTCTGTCAAATAAAAAACAGGCAGGTGGAGCATATGCATCCCTCAAATTCGGTGTACGCACAGAAGCTGTATTCCGTAACCATTGAAAACGTAACGGTCGGACTGCTTCTGGATCATAAAACAAAGGAAGACACATGTTCTGTTCTTCCAGGAATCCCCTTTGACAGCATGCGCTTCAACACCATGCACCAGCATGCGTATGTGGAGTTGTTTGTCTGTCTGCAGGGACAACTCACCGTCGGAACAGAGCAGGGGGAGCTCGTTTTGTCCGCAGGGGATGCGGCGTTTATTCCCATCGGATTGATGCATTGCAAAAAGCAGGACGGAAACGGTGCGCAGTACCGCGTCATCGGCATGACCTTCACCCGCCGCTATCCGAAAAACAGCTTCAATCTCTACCGTGTCATGATGAAATTCTGCTGTGAGGACAATATCCTGCTTCTGCGCGGACGGCAGTCCTTCTGCGAGAGCGTTGCCGCGCTGTTCGATGCTGCCGACGGTGATCCGTATCTTCCCGCCATGCGGCTTGCCATGCTCCTTGCGGAAACGGCACGCGAGCTGCGCAG
>JAFTLK010000347.1 GCA_017455975.1 Clostridia bacterium
CGGCACAGTCACGGACATCATGCCTGCCTCCGACGGCGGCTATACGATGCGCGTCGATGACAGTATCATGATGAAAGCCGCATCCGACGGCATTGTCTTCACCGTCGATATGTCCGCGCCGAAGCTGTCGCGTTGGCTGAAGCACAACCTGATTTCCGTCGGCGATACGGTTATCATTACCTATGACGGCGTTGTGGATGAGGAAACCTATACCATCGACGGTGCCCGGACGGTGGAACCGGCAATTCTGACCGTTGACGGGGATATTCTGATACCGGAATAACGAGAAAAACAGACCTGCGCTGTGTGCGTGGGTCTGTTGTTTGCTTTCTTGTTATATTCACATTCGCGCAAGCGAATATTTCACAGTGAAGCTATTCCACTCGCCGCAGGCGAATTATATAAAAAAACAGCTATTTTTCGTATTTTTCACTTGTTCTCCTTGGCAGTATTCAGCGAGGCGATAAGCATCCTTTTTATCTCTTCAGCAAGAGAAAGCAAGCTCTCAAAATCATAATCAATAAGCTTCGTATTTTTCAAAAGCATTAACCAATAAATACTTTCGCCCGTTTCTTTAAGTGAAATATGCAATTTTGATATAAAATCTGCTTTACTGTTTCCATATATGGCTTCGTTTATATTTGCACCTACACTTGTTGCGGAACGAAGCAACTGTTTTGCAATCGTTGTATCTTTTTTCGTTTTGGAAAATACCTCGTAAAACAATACGATTTGCGTTGCAAAATCAAGGGATTTCGTGAGTAACGGGCTGTTCATTGTATTCACCTCTGTTTGAATTGCATCACATAATATAATTTCATTCCATGTTTTGCGAAAGCGTAACTGCCATTTCTCTTCACTTTTCTCTCTTATCTTTTATCTGGAAACGACAATTTGAGAGAAGAGAGAAAAACGAAAAGTGAAGAGTGAAGAGATAAAAGAAACGACAATCTTCTGTCGAAAATTGTCGTTTCTTTTTGGTGCAGGCAGAGAGACTCGAACTCTAGACCTTCCGCACGTCAAGCGGATGCTCTAACCAACTGAGCTATGCCTGCAGAACTTTGCTTCGCAAAGTTCAAAAGAATGCTTCGCATTCTTTCACAACTTCACTTTGAAGCACATTCCTCATCGGAACAATATTATTATATCACAGATAATCGGTTCTGTCAATAGGTTTTCCGAAAATAAGCAAAATTTTTCCGCATACCGGAAAGATATGCGGAAAATGCGAAAATATTGCTTTAATACAGCGCATCGAGCAGAGACAGCAGTTCTGCACGGGTCTGATCGATCACATCGGGATCGTCGGTAAAGTCACGGAAGGTACGCGCAACGCGGCGTGCGAAGGCTTTGGCAGCTTCGGAATCCTTCTGTCCGAGCATAGAAAGCATCTCCCATTCTTCGATACCGACGGTTGTGGACAGACCACGATTGGACATCTGCACGCCATTTTCTGTCGGATAAACGATAAAGCCGTCACCCTTGAAGCGTACATTCGGGTTCATACCGTACTGCGACTCTCCCGACCAGAAGTTGAAGCCCCAGTGCAGGAATCCGGTAATGCCCTGTGCATAGCAGGCCCACTTGATCATACGCGCATACCGTGCGGGCAGATCAAGGAACTTATTCAGCCACCACGGGTCCTCCGGGAAGCAGCACGAATAGCACCAGACCACACGTCCTGCCGCCATATGCTCGGCATAATACTCGGCATCGTGGTCATAGACCTCCAGACGCGGGACTGGGATATCACATTCCGCGCCGAATGCCCGTCCGATGCCCTTGGTATCAATCGGCTCGGTGCACGGAATGCCGGGAGCCGCTTCATGGCAGATCGCACGTGCCCACAGCCACGATTTGGT
The DNA here is from genome assembly GCA_017455975.1 of Clostridia bacterium. Lineage (GTDB taxonomy): Bacteria > Bacillota > Clostridia > Oscillospirales > CAG-272 > RGIG3925. The sequence goes on from JAFTLK010000347.1 coordinate 1,863, forward strand.
GGTATGCGGTTCATCCTCCAGATGAATCCGAAGCATATCGCGCCAGCCCATCTCAGCAAAGTGCCCGGCAATGCCGCCGTAGAACGCGCGCACAAACGCTTCTGCCGTTTCCTGATCGTTTTTGAACAGTTCAACGCCGGCAGGATGACCTTCCTCATCAATGATTGTCAGCCAGGTACCCTCCACGGGTGTGATAATATTGGTCAGCGTCAGATAGCGGAATGAGCCGTGCTTCAGAAACAGGCGAACAAAGTCGTCAAGTACGGAGAAGTTCAGCTCCCATGTGGTTTTGCCCGTACGCTTACTGCCGCCGCGGCACAGAAGCGGAATGGCGTCGAGATAGAGACTGTTGACGCGCAGATCCTTCATCGCCTTTGCATAGGAAATCAGCTTTTCGTCGTTGGCGCGGAGGTCAAAGAAATATTCATGACCGAATGCGGAATCCTTCGGTTCGGGCAATACCGGCTTATGGATATGCAGAATCACGGATGCTGACAGCTCTGCATCGTTACCGTTATCGAGTGTCAGCTTCAGCGATACCCGCACGGTATATACGCCGACCGGCGCATCGGCATCGGTGCGGAACGTAACAACAAAGCCCTGTGTCGTGTGCGGTGTCACCGTGACTGCCGCACTGTCCGTCAGCCGATCGGGATACGGCAGACCGTCGTTGTAGATTTCATAGCCCTGTGCACAAACGGATGCTGTCACACCTGCCGGTAAGCCGGACAGGCAAGCGTCTTTAACGGTATACGAGGCGCTGTAGTTGCGCAGAAGAATCTGTGCGGCGATGGTTGCCCGGCGCGCCGTGTGCAGAACGATACGTCCGGTATCATTTTCACTCTTGCGCGTATGACGGAACGCAGAATGTGCAAGTGATTTTGTCCAGAGTTGCATGGTGGTCTCCTTTTCAAATGATAGATTGTCTTAATTATACAGCAAAAATGAACACGGTGCAAGAGGATTTCAAAAAATCATCGGAAAAATCCCGATTTGTCCCGGAAATCCCTTGTCAAACGGGAGGTTCTATGGTACAATAATGATATTATGAAAACACGAGGTACCCATCATTATGGAACAGGCAAAAATCGACCGCATCAACGCCCTTGCAAAAAAGAAACGTACCGTCGGGCTGACAGAGGAGGAGACTGCCGAGCAGAAGGCACTCCACCGGGAATACATCGCCGCATACCGAGCCTCCCTGCGCGGCATTCTTGACAACACTGTGATTGAACGTCCCGACGGCACCCGCGAACAACTGAAAAAGAACAGCGACTGAACGCAAATATTGCTGCATATCAAGAAAGGAAAAGACGTTCCGATACCGGACGTCATGTGATTCTTATGAAAAACACAAAGCGTACCCTTTCCATGCTGCTTGCCCTCCTGACCGTTGCCGCTGTCACCGCGTCCTGCGGCGGACAGACCGACGCGGCCGATGCCGCCACAGACAGTGCAGATGTCACCACGGCGGCTGTCACAGAGGAAACCAACGAACGCGAACGCATCAGAGAAGAAGTTCCGGCGGATGCCGATTATCAGGGATATGAATTCCGCATTCAGTCTCGCGATGCCGATCACCACCACAAGGAACTGACCGCAGACGCCGAAAACGGCGAAACGATCAACGACGCCGTCTACCGCCGCAATACCGCCGTCGAGGAGAAGCTCAACATTAAGGTTGTCCCGATCTACGAAAGCGAAGCGCCGGAAAGCAATCCGATTGACATCCTCCGCCGCAGCATTCAGGCGGGTGACGATTACGTCGATCTTGCGCTGATGCACACCATTTTCGGTGCAAACCTCGCCGCTGACGGTCTGCTGCTGAACTGGAACGATGTCGAATATGTCGATTTTGAAAAGCCATGGTGGAACAGCAATGTCACCGATGAGCTGACGGTTGACGGACGTGTATATCTTGCGGTCGGCGATCTCTGCATCTCCGCCATTGACTATGCATGGTCGATGGTCTACAACAAGCAGCTTGCCGAAAGCTATGATCTCGGCGACATCTACCAGCTCGTTGTCGACGGCAAGTGGACCGTCGATACCTTCAATGAAATGATCGGTCAGGCATCGGTTGACCTGAACGGCGACGGCAAATTCGACGATCAGGATCAGTACGGCTTTACAACGCACGACAACTCCGCGATCGTCAACTGGATGTTCGCGCTTGACCAGAAGGTCACAAAGACCGGTGCGGACGGACTTCCGGAGCTTGCGCTGAACACCGAGCGGATGGCATCCATCGTAGAAAAGGTCGATGCCGTCCTGCACTCCGGCAATCAGACTTTCATCTGCACCGACAAATACAACACCTCCAAGAACATCTCCCATGACCTTGCTGTCGCCGGCATGTTCAGCGAAGGCAAATCCCTGTTTGCCGCACTGCGCATCTATGTCATTGACAATCTGCGCTCGATGGAAGCCAATTTCGGCATCATTCCGTTCCCCAAGTATGACGAGGCACAGGAAACCTACTACACACACGTCGACGGTCATGCACCGCTGATGGGTCTGCCCAAAACCCTGACCGATACCACCCGCGCCGGCGTCATCATCGAATGCCTGAATGCGGAGTCCTACCGTGTCTGCGTCCCGGCTATGTACGACATTGTTCTGACCGAGAAGTTCTCCCGCGACGAAATGTCCGTGAAGATGCTCGACCTCATTCTTGCCGGCAGAACCCAGAACTTCGGTTATGTCTATGAAGGCTCCACCGGTATGCAGTGGACTCTGACCAATCTGATGAAGCAGAATTCCACCAATTTTGCATCCTATTACCGGGGAAAGGAAAAGGCGGCAATCAAGCATTACAACGAAATCATTGAAGCACACAAAAATATCGAATAAACTTTGGGAGGGCTACTATGTTCCATGTCAATAATTTTACCAACAATGACGATATACGCATTCTCGATTCCATGGGTGCCTTCACGGTCGTGGAATATCTGCGCGACTTAAGCGTTGTACCGGCGACCGCGCAGACGGCATATTACTGCAATGCCATGAACGTCCGCAAGCGCCAGCTGATCTGCGATGTCAGCAAATCCCCCATCACACTGCAGGGCGGTGCAATGCAGTGGACGGTCGGCAATGTCAATGCCACCACCGGTGTCAAGGGCGTCGGCGATCTGTTCAACAAGGCCATCCGCGGCAGCGTCACGGGCGAATCTGCAATCAAGCCGGAGTACACCGGTGAAGGCATTCTCGTCACAGAGCCGACCTACCATCACCTGCTGCTGCTTGATCTTGACACATGGAACAACTCCATCGTCCTCGACGACGGTCTGTTCCTCGCATGTGAAGCGTCCCTTGCGCACAAGGCGGTCATGCGTTCCAACATTTCTTCCGCAGTTGCGGGCGGCGAGGGCCTGTTCAACCTCGGCATCACCGGCAAGGGTGTGCTCTGTCTGGAATCGCCCAGCCCCAAGGAAGAGCTGATTGAGGTCGAGCTGTCCAACGATGTTCTCAAGGTCGACGGCAATATGGCGATCGCATGGAGCGGCTCGCTTGAATTCACCGTCGAGCGTTCCGGCAAATCTCTGATCGGTTCTGCCGCATCGGGTGAGGGTCTGGTCAACGTCTACCGCGGGACGGGACGTGTTCTGCTTGCACCGGTTGCAAAGTAACGAAAACAAAACGGGGTGCTGCAAGTTCTTGCAGCACCTCCCTTTTATTTAACGGAACAGCAGAAAATACCCCAGCACCAGCACACCAAGCGCAATGCGGTAATACGCAAATACATTGAAATTCCGCCGTCTGACATAGTCAAGCAGGAATCGGATCACGATGACCGATACGACAAACGATACTGCCGTACCGACCGCAAGGATGCCCGCCTCCAGTACAGTAAAGTCAAAACCGAATTTCAGCAGCTTAAGCAGCGAACCGCCCGCCATCACGGGAATGGCAAGGAAAAATGTAAATTCCGCCGCCGCGGTTCTGGACAGACCCAGAAGCAGCCCGCCGATGATCGTCGCGCCGGAACGTGAGGTGCCGGGCAGGATCGCAGCAATCAGCTGGAACATACCGATCCAGAAGGCGATACGGTAGGTGATGGATGCGGTATCGGTTACGGCAGGTGTTCTGCGGGTCAGATACCGTTCCGCCGCCAGGAACGCAATACCAACGAGGATCAGCATCACTGCAACGGTGATGTAGTTGTACAGATACGGCTCCACGATGTCGTCAAGCACAAACGCATAGACACACGCAGGAACGCAGGCAACCAGAATCTTGAACCACAGCGACCAGATATCGCACCGCAGCAGCGGCTCCCCTTTTTTGAAGGAAAACGGGAAAATCTGATTCCAGAAAATCACGACAACCGCAAGAATTGCACCGAGCTGTACGACGACCAGAAACATCTCCCAGAAGGCCTCTGTCACCTGCATCGGCAGCAGCTCCTCAAGCAGGATCAGATGCCCGGTGCTGGAAACAGGGAGCCATTCCGTGATGCCTTCGATCACGCCGTACAGGAATGCTTTTAATAATTCAAAAATTACTTCCATTGATTATTTATCTCCGATTCAAAAAATACGATGTTCTGAGAACAGGACACCGTATTTTTATTTGCTATCAAATGTTTATACTTCATCACTTAAGAACGCAACGTCTTCCGCGGTTGTTTCCTGTTCGCGGAACTGCAGACGGTACAGCTTCTGGTACATACCGTCCTCGTTTTCCATAAGCTGTTCATGCGAGCCGCGCTCTGCGATCTTGCCGTTTGCAATGACAACGATCTCGTCCGCGTTCTTGATGGTCGACAGACGGTGCGCAACAACGAGCGTGGTTCTGCCCTTACACAGTGCATCGAGTGCCTGCTGGATCAGGATTTCGGTCGTGTTGTCAAGCGCCGAGGTCGCCTCATCGAGAATCAGAATTGACGGATTCTTTAAGAAAACACGCGCAATGGACAGTCTCTGCTTCTGACCGCCGGACAGACGCACGCCGCGCTCACCGATTTCGGTGTCATAACCGTTCGGCAGTGTCATGATATAGTCATGAATGTTGGCACGGGCTGCCGCTTCTTCAATTTCCGCCTGCGTTGCATCGGGTCTGCCGTAGAGGATATTTTCACGGATGGTGCCGTTGAACAAAAAGACATCCTGCTGGACAATACCGATGTGCGAGCGCAGAGATTCCATCGTGATGTCGTGAATATCGACGCCGTCCACACGGATGGATCCGGATGTGAGCTTATAGAACGCGGGAATCAGATGGCAGATGGTCGTCTTGCCGCCGCCGGACGGTCCGACCAGCGCAACCTTCTGTCCTGCACGGATATCCAGCGAAACGCCGTCCAGAACTTCCTTTTCCTCGTTGTAGGAAAACTCAACATTCTCAAAGGTGATATCGCCGCGGACATTTTCGATCGGACGCGCACCGGGTGCATCTTCCTCGGGTACCTCGTCGATGATTTCAAGGAACCGCTTGAAGCCGGTGACACCGTTCTGATACTGCTCCATAAAGCCGATCAGCGTGGTGACAGGGTTGATGAACAGATTGACGGAAATGATGAACGTGGAATAATCTGCGAAATTGATCTTGCCCATATACAGGAAGATACCGCCGGCAACGAGAATGACGACATTGAATACGTCGGTGACAAACGATGAGCCGGAATGGAATTTCGCCATCGCGTTGTAGGAATCGCGGCGCGCGTCGATGAACTGACGGTTGCCGTCCTCGAACTTCGCCTGCTCTTCCTTGGTGTTTGTGAACGCCTTTGTGACACGGATGCCGGAAATCGAGGATTCCAGCGATGCATTGATGACCGCCATCGACTTACGGGTCTCGGTGAACGCATCGTTCATTTTCTTACGATAGATCATCGTGACGACAACCAGCAGCGGCACGCATGCAAAGATGATCAGCGTCAGCGGGATGCTGATGGTGCAGAGATAGGTAAATGAGCCGATAATCATGATGCCGGAAATCAGAAGATTTTCGGGACCGTGGTGCGCAAGCTCAGAGATCTCCATCAGGTCGTTTGTCATACGCGACATGATCTTACCGGTCTCGTTGTTGTCAAAGTAGGCATACGGCAGCTTTTGCAGGTGGTTGAACATATCGGTACGCATCTGTGCCTGCATGCCGACACCGACCATATGTCCCCAGTACTGCACAAAATAACGCAGATACATCCGGAGCAGATACAGAAGCAAAAGTCCGACACCGCAGATGATGAGCATCCGAATGTTCTTGTTCGGCACAAAGTCCTCCAGCATCAGATTTGTCAGAATCGGATACAGCATACCGATGACGGAAATGAACAGAGACGCGACCATGTCCAGAATGAACATCTTCTTGTGCGGTTTGTAGTACGCAATAAATCGTTTCAGCATAAGATTGACCTGCCTGTTATAATCAATATGTATTTATTGTACCAAATATTCGGAGGAAAGTCAAGTCAAAACAGGCAGCATGACACCGATTTGGCATTTTGGCGAAAAAAGCAGATTTCGGGGCGAAAAAGCGGGATAAATTCCCATTGCCGTTTCGCATGTAAATCTTTTATCCGCATGATTTTTCTTGACTGCAAACCGAATTTGTGCTATACTACAGAAAACCAAAATCCGCGAAAGGCGTATATCTCATGAATGCATACAAGCTGCTCGAACACATCAAAAACGAATACCGTGCCATTCTCGACGATACGCTCACCGGCTTTTATATCCACGGCTCCCTCGCCTTTGGCTGCTTTTCATGGGAACGCGGTGATCTTGATTTTCTGGTCACGGTATCAGAGGAACCGACACACGCGCAGAAATGTGCGCTGATCGGCGTTCTGCTGGATGCCGACGCATATGTCCCGAAGAAAGGCTTTGAGATGAGTGTCGTGACAGAGGATGCGGTGAAACCGTTTGTCTATCCGACGCCGTATGTCCTGCACTATTCGGGTGCCTACCGCGATGCCTGCCGCCGTGACCTGACCGCCTACTGCCGCAAAATGCATGGCACTGACCCAGACCTTGCCGCACACATCACCGTCTGCCATGCCGTCGGTATCACGCTTTATGGTAAGCCGATTGCCGAGGTATTCGGTGCGGTTCCGCCCCCGGCTTATCTTGATATCATCCGGCTGGATATCGAAAACGCCTCACAGGACATCCGCGAAAATCCCGTCTATGTCATATTGAATCTCTGTCGGGTGCTTGGGTATCTCCGAGAAGGACTTGTCCTGTCAACAGCCGACGGCGGCAAATGGGGGATTGCCCATCTGCCAGGGGAGTATACACCGCTCATTTCGTCTGCACTTGCGTATTATACGGACGGGATACCGTTTGACTGTGATACGGAAATCGGACAGCGGTTTGCGGAAGAGATGGTGAACGAAATTTTCAAGTAAATGTGCCGCCGTGAGACATCCTCTCACAGCGGCACAAGTCTTTTTCTGTTATCCGCACGCAAACGGATCGACAAATCGGAATTTGATTATTCCAATAAAAACGCATACACCCTATTGTTGAAATCTTTTGCTTCTTCGTATGCCGCATGACCGTATTCGGAATACATATGTATTTTACAGTTTAATTTTTCTGCTATCTCAACGGATGCCTCGCCTGTGGTGATCTTATCCAGCGCCCCACCCAAGACGAGCACAGGGCATTTTATTTCGTTTAATCTGTCATAGCAATCAAAATCCAATATTCCCGATGCAAGTATTGCAAATCTGCCAAAGTCCTTGGGCTTGATCATCCTAACCAAAAGCGGCATAAACAGCTTGTATTTTTTCAAATATTTCTCTGTATACATAAGGGAAAAGGTATCTTTGTTGATTGTTACATGATCCTTGTTTCGAGCGCAGTTGATCCACCGGCCAACAACCTTTTCGATGGTTTCGTTTGCTCTGGAAGAGGTAACACCAAGAACCAATTTGCTCACACAGTCGGGGTGTTCAAGAGTTAACGCCATTGCAATCATTCCGCCTTGAGACACGCCGAACACATCTGCCGAGTCAATTTGCAGCGCTTTCATGGCAAAGTAAATATCCTCTGCCAAATCCCAGTTTGTAAGCCCATCTTTTACTATCGACCTACGGTCAAAAAACCACACTCTGTAGTCCTTTGTAAACATCTTGTACATAAGCGCCAGCGAAGTACCTGCACCTTTGATGTCCCTTACATTTAATCCTTGAATGATGACCAAATTCTTTTGTCCTTTTCCAAAAGAAATATAGTTCAAATCACCACTTGGTATGCTGATTTTTCCTTCATTCAATCCCCAAAACATTTCATATCCCTCGTCAAATTCTTTTATCCAATTGCATTTTCACGGAACGCAATCACAAAAGCAAATAGATGAACCTCATTTACAGCTTTTTATCAAGATGCGTTCCGTTTGACGTGACAACAGCGACAAGATTGCCAAGATCATCGGTCACCGTCACCTCAAAGAAGCAGCTGCGCCGTCCGTCCTTGACAAGCCGCGTTTCGGCATACAGGACTTCCCCTTTGCAGGTACCGACAAAGCTTGATGACGATGTGGTCGTCACAGTCAGAATGCCCCCGAGATTCGCAGCCACGGCAAACGCAAAGTCGGCTAAGGTAAACACCGCGCCGCCCATAACAGCACCTGCCGCATTTCTGTGCTTCGGCGTGACGGGCATCGCGCATTTTGCATAGTGCTCGCCTACTTCCTCAATGGTAATGCCGGAGACCTCCGTTGCGTATACATCCCCGCTGAAAAAAGCGCGGGCTTCCTCCAATGTCATCATACAGTTTCTCCTTTTCTGCAATCCGATTATAACAGACAGTATTATAGCACGTTCCTTTGGAATTTTCAAGTGTCTGACGCAAGTTCAGAAAATGATTGACAAATCAAACCTGAAATGTTATAATCATCTCAAAAGCATGACCGCACAAAAATCACAGCCGGGAGGACTCTATCATGACCATCACATCCAAAGACCGCGAAACACTCCGAACCCTCGCCGCGCGCTATATGACTTATGCGCTGTCCGACAAAAACAACGAAAAACGGAATCTGTGGCGCGCACTCAATCACCTGCAGATGCAGAAACCGATGATTACCATCGAACAGATGCCGTGGCATGAGCTGAACACCGACGGCTTTTTGACCTGCACCGTGGAAGACCCTTATTTCCGCGGGATCGAATGGGAGCTCCGCACGCAGATTTACAAATGGGAGCATCTGCCGGCGGACATGGTACTGAATCCGTATATCATCCTGCCGCGCCCGATCCACAACACAGGCTTCGGCATGACAACCCGGAATGTCGAACCCGAGCGTCCCGGCATTCAGATTCACCTGTTTGAAGATCAGCTTGACGAACCGGAAGCGGTCGAAAAGATCCAAACACCGAAATTAACGCTGGATTATAACCGTCAGGCAGAGCTGTACTCCGCGGCAGAAGATATTTTCGCCGGTATCGCGCCCGTCAGGCTCGGCGGCATCATGCTCCATTCAGGGCTGTGGGATCAGATCACATTCTGGAAGGGTGTTGAGAACTGCTATATCGATCTCATCGACCGCCCGGAGCTGATTCACGCCATTCTGCGCCGTTATACCGATGCGTACCTTGCGCAGCTGGAGCAGATCAACACGCTCGGCGTCTATGATATCACCTCCAATATGTGCCACTGCTCCTATACGTTTACCGACGGTCTGCCGTCACCGACGTGCGACACCGATCATCCGACCTCGCATGACGGCTGGACCTTCAGTATGGCTCAGCTGTTTACCTCGGTTTCCCCCGCGATCAATGAGGAATTCGAGGTGCCGTACATGACCGAGATTTTCTCGCGCTTCGGTGCTGTCTATTACGGCTGCTGCGAGCGGCTTGACGACCGGCTGGACATCATCGACCGTATGCCGAATATCCGCAAAATCTCCTGCAGTCCGTGGAGCGACAGAGAGCACTTTGCCGCCGTTCTGCCGAAAAAATACATCATGTCGGCAAAGCCCAATCCCTCCTATCTTGCACAGACCTCCTTTGATGAGGATGTCATCCGTGCCGATCTGCGCCG
>JAFTLK010000035.1 GCA_017455975.1 Clostridia bacterium
AGCGACAGTCCGATGCGGTGATCGGTCAGACGGCGCTGGGGATAGTTGTAGGTGCGGATTTTTTCGGAGCGGTCACCGGAGCCGATCTGGGATTTTCTGGCATCGGCACGGGCGGTGTCGCGCTTCTCGCGTTCGATTTCATAGAGCTTGGAGCGGAGCATCTTCATTGCCTTGTCGCGGTTCTTGAACTGACTGCGTTCCTCCTGACATTCGACAACAATGCCTGTCGGCAGGTGCGTGATGCGGACGGCGGATTCCGTTTTGTTGATGTGCTGACCGCCGGCACCGGAGGATTTGCAGGTCTCCATTTTGATGTCGGTCGGCGGAATGTCGATTTCCACATCTTCGATTTCGGGAAGAACGGCGACGGTTGCTGTCGAGGTCTGGATACGTCCCTGCGATTCGGTTTCCGGGACACGCTGGACACGATGAACGCCGGATTCGTATTTCAGACGCGCATAAACGCCCTCTCCCTCGACAAAAAACGTGATTTCCTTGACGCCACCAAGCTCCGTTTCGTTGATGGACATGATGGAAATTTTCCAGCCCTGCCGGTCGGCGTACATACGGTACATCCGAAAGAGGTTCGCGCCGAACAGTGCGGCTTCCTCACCGCCTGCTCCCGCACGGATTTCCATGATGACGGAACGGTCATCGTCCTCGTCGCGCGGCAGCAGCAGGATCCGGATTTCCTCCTCCAGCTGTGCAAGCTGTGCGCGGGCGGCGGACGCTTCCTCTTTGGCAAGCTCTGCCATGTCAGTATCTCCCGCAGCCTCAGCTTCATCAAGCAGTGCCTGCGCGTCGTCAAGGGCGGTCTGTGCGGCGAGATAACGGTTGTAGGCAGCTGCAATCGGCGCAAGGGAACGGTACTCGCGCATCCGGGCAAGATAGCGCGCCCCGTCGGACATCAATTGGGGCTGCTGTAATTCGATTTCAATGGCGGCGTGTCGCATCGCCGGTTCGCGGCAGCGGTCAAGCAGGGTCATGGTTGTTTTCTCCGTTTTCGTTATGATGTTTATGGTACAGATAACGCAGTTCCTCATTGGGGGTGCCGAGTACGACCGGCAGAACCGTTCCGTCAAAGGAAAAACCGACACGCTCATAAAACCGGATGGCGCGTTCGTTTCCGCGCAGCACCCAGAGGGCAATGCGTTTGTATGCAGACAGTTGTTCCATGGCGGCGGTCATCAGCCGATAGCCGATTCCCTGTCCGTGATATGCGGCAAGGACATATATGGCATATACCTCTCCGGTGTCGGGCATGGTATCATCCCGATAAGCGCCGTATCCGGCGAAGCCAATCACGCGGTCTTCATCCTTTGCCACAAGGATGTTGTCCGGAAACCGACGCGCGATACTTTGACATTTTTCGAGGGTCATGGACGCCAGATAGTTGGCATCCATCAGCCCCTTGTAGGTTTCCTGCCATGATTGATAGTGGACATAGGCTTTGCCGTCGATGTCGGCAGGTGTCATGGAAGTGATTGTAATCATAAGTACAGCTCCATTATGATTTCATCGCCGTCATGGTCTGTTTCTGTAAAACCAAGTGAGGCATATAAGTGTTTTGCTGCTGTATTCCCTTCGATATAGCAGAGAACAACCTTGTGATATTTTCCGTCGCGCCGCATTTCGTCAAGGATCATTGCAGAAGCTCTTTTTCCGTAACCCCGTCCCTGATAGCGTCGGTCGATGAACAATTGGCTGAAGTCATATCCTTGCATTGCATCACAGTCATGATATAATACCATGCCAACTGGTGTAGGATCGCCGTCTTCATCCAGCAGTGTGTCGTCGCAGATTAAATAGACATGAGGGCGGCAACTGCGATAAGCATATGCGCGAGCAAGAATCTCGAAAGTGTCAGAAACCCAGTGCTTCTGTTCTTCAAAGACAGTAAGACCGGGACGCCAATTGTCCTCTGTAATGGTTTCAAAACGTATCATGGTGTTTCCTCTGTGTATTTTGGAGTCTAATATTGTATAGTATATCACAAATCCGCCCGACATTCAAGGGGAAAACAGAAACTTCACCGCCTGTGCCGCTTTTTTCTGTTTTTGCAAAAAAACGGTTGACAAATCGTCGGCTTGATGATACAATGAAACCAACATCAATTTCATAAAAGAAAGGAATCCTATCATGCAATACAGAATCGGTTACATTGGCTTTGGCGGTATGGCGTCGGGCTATCATTATGACACGGCGATGCGCGAGGATGTGCCGTTTACACCGACCGCGGTCTTTGATCTGCGTGAATCCCAGCGGAATCTGGCAAAATCACGCGGTCTTGCGGCGTTTGACAACTTACAGGACTTCCTTGATTCCCGTCTGTTTGACTTTGTTCTGGTCGCAACGCCGAACCAGTATCACTGTCCGATGGTCTGCGCGGCGCTCGATGCCGGCTATCATGCGATGAGCGAAAAGCCTGTTGCGATGTCCTCGGCTGAAGTGGAGCAGATGATCGCACATTCCAAGGCGGCAGGCAAGATGTTCACGGTGCATCACAACCGCCGCTGGGACAGAGATTATCTGATTCTCCGTGAAGCGCTGGCATCCGGTAAGATCGGTCGTGTCCATTCGTATGAAAACCGCATTCATTCCGCAGGCGGCAACGGGCAGATGTTCGGCTGGCGCAACTATGCAGACCACGGCGGCGGTATGCTGCTCGACTGGGGTATTCATATGCTCGACCAGACGCTCGATCTGATCCGCGAACCTGTCAAGTCGGTCTTTGCCGATGTCCGTCCGATCCGCTCCGAGGTCGACGACTGGGCAAAGCTGCTCATTCGCTTTGAATCCGGTGTGACGGCGCAGATGGAGGTCTCCACGTTCTCGCCCATTCCCCTGCCCAAGTGGATGGCGTTCGGCGACAAGGGTACGATCGTGGTCGATGACTGCTGCGGCGACAAGGGCAGAATGCGCTATGTCGAGAATGCCCATGGCGATGCACGGTCGGATACCGTCTATCCCGACAGCACGGTTGCCGAGCGCGGAAATGAAACCTACACCATTGACGAGTGGGTCGATGCGTCCCTGCCGCTGACACCCCAGCCGCAGGACTGGGCATCCCTTTACAAGAATGTCGCAGGTGCACTTGACGGCACAGAGGCGCTGCGGGTAACGCCCGAGAGCGTTCTGCGGTGCTTCCGGGTCATTGAGGCGGCGTTCAAGTCGGCGAAGACGGGTATTTCTGTGGAATTTTGATTAGATGGAAATATAAAAACAGGATTGATGCGTTTTATGCTCAATCCTGTTTTCCATAAATCGAGTATTTATGAAATGGTAATTTGAAATGTTTGTAGCAGTGTATTTGCTTTCTGTATTCCCAGTTGATATAATTTGATAATTTCTTTTTGATATAATTCTATGCAGTATCTATCATTATCTCTTTTTGATTGCATTGTTTTGAGATAACGCTCCAGGTCGTCATATTTGTTAATATAATAAGTCTGTTTTTCTGCATTATAAATACTGATGGCTTTCTTCATGGTGTCACATCGACCAGAATTAAAATATTGATATAACATTGTAAATGGAACAGGATCGTGGTGATCAAATAACACATCTATATTTTTATATGCATCTGATAGTGATTTATTTAATGACTCAAGATTTTCTCTCCATTGTCGAATGGTATTGTTGTAAAATAGTTCTTCGTTTTCTGCTTGTTTTTGGTGCTCAATAATTTTTTCAGTAGTGTAATTTACTACTGAATATTTATATTCAGCGTATTTTTGTTCATAGTCTTTTTCCATTTTCCTATATTTTTCTTGATTATCATTAAATACCTTTAACTGCTTATGATATTCAATTTCGCGTTGTGTATTTTCAGCGGAAATTACGTCGTTCTCTTTTATAATAGCTAAATATTCTTGATAATTATTGTAATTTGCTTTTGCTGAATTATAATCATTTTCCGCACTTTGAATTGAGAATGTTTCAAGTATAAATTCAAATAAGGGAATAAAATAAAAAGGCAATAATAATAATGCAACCATGATTAGTAGTCCGATAACCGCAGGAATCCATTCTAAGGCTAATTTGATATTTTCGATTAACGATTCTCCTGAAATTAAGGCACTTATAGTTGTTTGTGCTAACACCAATAATACAGGCAGTATTATTATACCGAGAAAACAAATAACGGGTTTCAAAATAAACCATAAAATTGCGCCCACTACACTTGGTTTTCGAACCTTTGGTGGTTTCGTAGGAACAGGATGAAGTTGACGTAACTCTAATTTGGGTGCTACTGGAATATCGGGTTTAGATGGTTCTGTTATTTGAGATGTATCAATCGATTTTCTATATTCCGGGAACCCATGTTCTCGTTCGTATATGAGGTGTGTCAGTGATTTTGAGAGAACTTGAATCGCACGAGTATATGCATATTGATTTATGTGCATCTGATAGATAGTATCTAATTGAGAGTGTAATTGCATCATATTCACCATCCAATTTCTATTATTTCGCCGAATGATATCCCGTATCGGGATATCATTATTATACCACTGTGGTATAATAATGTCAAGAGGGTGAGTATAAAATGCGACTGAAAGAACTACGTAAAAGCCGGAAGATATCGCAGATCAAGCTCGCAATGGACTTGAACATGAATCAGAACAGCATCAGTCGGTATGAAACAGGCGAGCGGGAAGCCGACTATGCAACATTGATTGCACTGGCGGATTATTTTGATGTGTCGATTGATTATCTGCTCGGACGCACGGAAAACCCCAAAATGAACAAATAAAAAGAAGACTGCACATCAAAATGCAATCTTCTTTTTTAAGTAACACCGTTCTCCCAATGGGGCCACACGGATGGTTTCGCGCTTTCTCAAAGCGTAGATCAGACATTGTCCGACGAAAAAAAATCGGAGGGTTGTTGCAAGTTTCAACTTGCAACAACCCCTTTCCTTTTAATAAATGGTCGTCGGCGTATTATAAATCGTATGCTCTGCCATCAGATCCTCATCGCGGGTGATGTTCTCGATCATCGGCGCGACCTTTTCGGCGTAGACCTCGGACTTGACGTATTCCTTGAAGTCACCCATCATGGATGTATACGCGGTGTTGGTCCAGATCTGTGCGGGCAGCTCACAGCGGAGCATGATATGGGTGGCGTACGATGCATCAACGCGGCGAATCTCACCGATGTCCATATCAAATGCGGCATCGATAAACTCGTCCGGAAGTGCTGTCGTGCGGGAGAGCACATAGCCCTCGGTCAGCGTATGCCGTCCGGCATCCTCGCTGTATTCCGCCTCCAGCGTCAGAAAATCCTCGCCGGCATTCAGCCGTGCCTCCAGATCATCGCACAGCGCCAGCTTTGCGGCCGCTTCCTCCTCGGTCAGCTCTGCCGTGATGACATTGCCTTCCGCATCATAGGTTGCATTTCCTTCTTCGTCGACAATGTTCTTGTCAGCCGTACGGATGTAGATATGACGGACGCAGACGTAGTTGTCCTCATAAAAGGATGTGTACTGCTCATTTGAGATAGGTTCGGCACCGGTGGTTCCGACCAGCGTGTCGCCGTACAGATAGTCATAGACATAACTGATCTTTTCGTCTGCCAGATACATTTCGCGCAGCGTATCGGCATTGAGCCCGATGGGCGCGAGCGCCTCATTGAGTGCTTTTCTGCCGCCGGCATTCTCGATCTCTGCGTTGACGATCTCATTGACCGAATTGACGGTCGAGGTCGGGAGCTCTAACTTATAATAATCGAACAGGTAAAGGCTTACGCAGTTCGACTCGACGATCTCCGCAATGCGTGCACTCAGATAATCACCGACGGTGGTTTCTTCAAGTGCGCCTTCGTCGTTCTGCACGGTGATGACAGAGGTCAGATAGTCCTCGGTATCCTCACCGCCGAGCAGCTTCAGATAATACGTTTTGTACGCGGACATCCAGTAGGTGTACATGTTTTCCGTCACCTCGGTCAGCTCGTACTTCATGACGGGTGCGGAGGTGTCGGCGGCACATGCGGTCAGAACCAGAGCTGTCATCAGAACCGCCAGACATACGGCGGCAATGCGTTTCAAAAATATATTCATGTTCTGATTCCCGATTATTTCTTCTGTGCCTTGATCGCTGCCTGTGCCTTCAGACGCAGGGAGTTGTCAAGGATTCTCTTGCGGACACGGATATTCTTCGGCGTGACCTCGATCAGCTCATCGTCAGCGATAAATTCCATCGCTTCCTCAATGGTCATGATCTTGGGCGGCGTCAGCGTCAGTGCTTCATCGGCACCGGTGGAACGGATGGCGGTCAGATGCTTCTTCTTGCAGACGTTGACGGCAATGTCCTCAACCTTGGGGCATTCGCCGACGATCATGCCTTCATAGACATCGACCTGATTGGAGATGAACATGACACCGCGGTCCTGTGCATTGAAGACACCGTAGGACGTGGATTCACCCGTTTCGGATGCGATCAGCGAACCGGTGAAGCGGCGGACGATTTCACCGCAGTGCGGCTGGTAGGAATCAAACATCGAGTTCATGATGCCCTCACCGCGCGTGTCGGTCAGGAATTCGGAACGGTAGCCGAACAGACAACGGGTCGGAATCTCGTATTCGATGTGCATGCGCTCGCCCTTCTTCTGCATGTCGAGCAGGTTACCCTTGCGCTGGCCCATCTTTTCGATGACCGTGCCGGAGAATTCGTCCGGAACGTCGATATAAACCTTTTCAACCGGCTCCATGACCACGCCGTCTTCTTCCTTGAGAATGACGTGCGGGGTGGAAAGCGCCATTTCGTAGCCTTCGCGGCGCATGTTTTCAACGAGAATGGACAGATGCATTTCACCGCGTCCGCAGACACGGAATTCGTTTGCGGATGCACCGTCGGACACGCGCAGGGAAACGTCACGGAGCAGTTCCTTATAAAGACGCTCGCGCAGGTGACGGGAGGTGACATATTTGCCTTCCTTGCCGGCGAACGGAGAGTCGTTGACGGAAATGGTCATTTCCAGCGTCGGCTCGGAGACCTTGACAAATTCCAGCGGCTCGGGCGTGTCGTTTTTGCAGATGGTATCGCCGATGGTGATATCCTCGCATCCGGAGAAGCAGACGATGTCGCCGACGGTTGCTTCCTCAACGGCGACACGGCGCAGACCGTCGATCTGGTAGAGTGCCTGGACTCTGGCGCGCTTTGCCTTGGCGTCGGGATTGTGGTAGTTGCAGACGGCGATTTCCTCGTTGACGTGAAGCACGCCGCGTTCAATGCGTCCGATGGCGATACGGCCGACATAGTCGTTGTAGTCGATGGACGAAACGAGCATCTGCATCGGACCTTCGCTGTCGCCCTCGGGTGCGGGGATGTAGTCGAGAATGGTTTCAAACAGCGGCTTGAGGTCTTCGGATGCTTCGTAGGGCGAGTAGGAAGCCGTACCTGCACGGCCGGAGCACCAGATCATCGGAGAATCGAGCTGTTCGTCCGTTGCGTCAAGCTCGAGCAGCAGTTCCAGAACTTCGTCGCCGACCTCATCAAGACGTGCGTCGGGTTTGTCGATCTTGTTGATGACGATGATGACGCGATGGTTCATTTCCAGTGCCTTCTGCAGAACAAAACGGGTCTGCGGCATCGGACCTTCTGCTGCGTCAACGAGCAGGACAACGCCGTTGACCATCTTCAGAATACGCTCGACCTCGCCGCCGAAGTCCGCGTGACCGGGTGTGTCGATTATGTTGATTTTCGTGTTTTTGTAGTGAACTGCGGTGTTCTTTGCGAGAATGGTAATGCCGCGTTCGCGCTCCAGGTCGTTGGAGTCCATGACGCGGGTCGTGGTTTCCTGGTTTTCACGGTAGATGCCGCCCTGCTTGAGCAAACCGTCGACCAGCGTCGTCTTGCCGTGGTCAACGTGTGCGATGATGGCTACGTTTCTTAAATCTTCTCTGACCAAAACTGTCGTCTCCTTACTTTATGGCACGGGGATGTTTTGCCGTGCGGTAATATAAAATGAATATGGATTTTTGAAATGATACTTTATTATTATAGCACAAAAGGTCGGATTTGAAAAGAGTTTCAAAGAAATTTATGTTGGAACGAAAAGAAATTAACAGAATGTTTACATTTTTGCCGGGAATAAATGCGGAAAACATTGTATTTCGGTTTGAGATCTGATATAATAGAAATGCTCTATACGTGCTTTTATTCTGTTTCGGTACTTGGTTTTTGGAGGAGGAGGGGATTTCGATGGTTATCTGGATCAACGGTGCTTTCGGATCGGGAAAAACACAAACAGCGGCAGAACTGCACCGACGGATCCCGGATTCGTTTATCTACGATCCTGAAACTGTCGGCTTCTGGATACGCAAAAACGAACCGAAGTCTCTGCAGGCTGACAATTTTCAGGATGAACCCATTTGGAGAAGCATCAACCGTGATATGCTGCTACATCTTGTCACGAATTATCACGGAACGGTTCTCGTGCCGATGACGCTTGTGAATGCGCAGTATTACCGGGAGATTATCACTTCCGTGCGGGAAAACGGTGCGGAACTTCTGCACTTTTTGCTGTATCCGTCAAGGGAAACCGTGAGAAAACGTCTGGCTTCCCGTTTCGAGTCGGAACATTCATGGGCATGGCAGCAGATTGAACGCTGTTATGCGGCTTTTGACGATCCGATTTTCGAAAATCGGATTGCGAACGATGCTATGACGATCCCCGAGACGGCTGAAGTGATCGCGAAAACGGCGGGAATTGCGCTGACTCCGCGGGATGGAAAGCTGAAGCAGCAATACCATCAACTGAAAAGTTTTATGAAAGCGATTCGACGGTAAACATCGGAATCTCATATCGGCTATGCTTGCAAACAAATATTGAAAGACACATCCCTCGGAGATTTTCGTATCTTCGCAGAATGTGTCTTTTTTATTTTCGAGCACAGTATGTATTCTTATTTTTCGTATATACCGTAAGTCTCAAGCATCCATTTTCCGATTTCGTACTTGACTTCTGTGATTTTCTGTTGTAAAAAGACCGTGGGATTCGCCAGTTTGTCATCCGGCAGGATGTCGCGGCGTTTGTGATGGCTGTCGTTGGCAGCCCGCAGGGTGTCCGGGGCCTCAAAGCAGAAGCTGCCTCGGTAGCCGATTTTGATCAGCGCTTTGATAATCTGATCGAAGTGCCGGAACGGGGTTTCTCTGAAATACTCCAGTGTATCGTCAAGCTCCCGTGTCCCGGTGATATATTCGCAGAAATCGTCCGTTGTTGTTGCCAGCTTCATCGTCGTATTCC
>JAFTLK010000036.1 GCA_017455975.1 Clostridia bacterium
CCATATATTTCATTGCCGCATGGTCAAAATAGATCGCACCCTTGAGATTGACATCGATGCCGAAGTCGTATACATCAATCGGGATTTCGTGGAACGGACCGCCTGCATTGCAGATGCGGCACTCCGCACCTCCGGCACAGTTGATCAGAATGTCGATGGAGCCAAAGGTATCCCATGTGGTCTTGCACGCCTGCTCGACCAGTGCATAATCACGGATGTCGATGTTGATGCCGATGATATCGGCAGGGTATGCCGCAATTTCGGCGACCTTTTCGTCAAGCATTTCGCGGTTGATGTCGACCAGGGCGACGTTATAGCCCTCGCGTGCATAACACTGTCCGCAGAGCAGACCCATACCGGATGCACCGCCGGTGATTAAAACTGTTTTTTTCATAATCAAACCTTCTTATTATTACATTATCTGAACAGATCATCATAAATAGCATTATGAACAATTTCCCGCATTTTCATTGTATGTCCATAATCATAGCCATGGAATTGATTCTTGATATTGGCGTACCGCGTGGCATTGGTGGCAATAATGACGCGAAGACGGCGGGATTTAGATATAAACATTGACATACCTGTATGACCGCAGTGACCGAAACTGCCTTCTTCAAACAAGCGTCCGGTTTGCGGATAACGTGAATCTACATACAGCCAACCGAGACCGCGTCCTTCGGTATAATTCGGTGTATAATCTTGCTCTGCTGCAGAAAACAGCGATGGATGATACAAACGGCTGTCACGGTTTGCAACGGCAGAAAGAAAAGTGTCAATATCATGTACACACCAAAATTGTCCGCCGCTTCCTACTGCACGGTCCATGATACGTACATTATGGTCATCAAATCGCTGACCCTGATGATTCTCACGGTTATACCCGATTACAGCATTGGGTTCATCAACATCAATACGACAGCAGCTACGCACCAGTCCGAGCGGTACCCGAATAAACCGTTCAAAGAGGTTTTCAAAAGAATCATCCCAGACTTTTTCCGCAATCATGCCGAGAAGAATAAATCCGTTGCAGGAATATTGCATATTTGTTTCCGGCGCAAATGCAGGCGGATTTGAAAGAATCATTGCGGCAAGCTGTTCTCTGTCATAGTTCTTTGCTGTGTTCGGAAATTCAAAACGCACGATACCGGATGTATGTGTCAGAAGATGCTGTACAGTCACGTTTTGCAAAGCGGCAGGGACATCTGAAAAAAATTCCGGCAGACGCGATTGCAATGAAATTTTGTTTTCACCGACTGCACGCAGAATAAGTGTGGTTGTAATCAGCACTTTACCCATACTTGCGACATCAAAATAGGAATAACGGTCAACTTTTTCGGAGGAAAGAAAGATTTCCTCGCCGTCGTAATTGACAAGTACAGCATAATCTCCAAAGGTTTGATTTTCTAAAAGTGTGCTTAATGCTATTTTTGTTTCCGTCAGTTTCATGATTCGTCACCACTCAAGTTTTCTACAAGTTTAACAATCAGTTCGTCGAGTTGCTTGATTTTAGATTCGTATGTACTCATCCAATTCGCATTGTCCCCTGTAATCATACTCCGCATAGTACCCGGAATTCCGTTCAATGCCGCACTTGAGAAAACACGTCCAAAATCATAAGAGGTGCTTGCACGAATGATATCAAACATACGCGCTGAATCATCATCTGTTGAATATTTCACCTTGAGTGCGGTTTCAAAAAATGCAGGTGCTACATTATAATAGCCTTCTATTGCCATTACTTCAATAACAGCCGCCGACATTTCGGGATTAGTAACATCAAGCGGAATACCGAAAAATGCACTGGTATATGTACATGTGGAAATATAGTCTTTCTGTGCCTCATCCCATTTCGGTGTAGGCACAATTCCGTAATCAAAGTCTACGGAACGCAGATTGGTTGAAGCTACATCCATGCCGGACATGAGAAATACAACATTTTCATTTACAAAGTTTGTTACAACTTCTCGGTTGTCTTCAATGCCCCAATGAATACCGTCGGTATGGTTGAATGCATTACAAAGCATTGTTACCAAATCAGCCATTTTTTCGCTGCTGTAATCAGGAGAAACAGTCATACCATGTTCTTTGTCCGATACAACAATATTCATACCCGCAGAGAAATACAAATTATCAAAGCTGGTATTTTGTGCGTGCAGACCGTATAAGTCTGTTTGATCACGTTGTCCGTTTTCGTTCAAATCCTGATAAATGTCCTTTGTCATGTCAAACATTTTTTCAATCGTCCATTTACCGGAATCAACAAGTTCATAGGGATTTTCAAGCTGATAACTTGCGACCAAATCCTTGTTAAAGAATACACTGAATGATGTACCGATGGTATTGGTGGAAATATCACCTGTAATAAAATATAGATTTCCGTCACAGGAAAGATTGTCAATTAACGTATCCGACCACCAAGGCTGTGACAGATCGATATACGGAAGATTTGCAATATTAAGAAGATAACCGTCTGTGCCGAGCTGTATGATCGACAGACTGTATGCCGCAGCAATATCATAGGCTGAATCTCCTGCCATAACACTGTTTCGAACATAGGATTGATATTCCTCACGGTTGGCGTACATACCGGGCGACCAGAAGAAATCAAGGACAACATTCAAACGTTCCTGTACTGCAAGTCTTCGCTTGTACAGCGCATCTTCTACGATATCACCGGTTTGTTCAGCATTAAAATCGGGGATGTACATATCTTGGTCAACAATAAACGTGACCGTTTCTCCACCAAAATCCAATGTAGGATCAAGGGAATCCAGCGTTGTGATTTCAGTTTCAACGTGCTCACTTTGTAGCGCTTTGGTATCTGTCGATACATCATTTGTACTGTCACCGCAAGATGCAATTAGAAGCGCACAAATACCGCAAAGAATCGAGGGAATCATGTGTTTCATAGGGGTGTCTCCTTTTTATACTAATTGAAAATATCCGTGCTTTATTGGTTGTTTTTAGTATACCATGATAAACCCCATCTGTAAAGATACAATCCTACCGTTTTTAGACACAATCCTGCTGACTTATCCGTTGGAGCCTTGACAAGTATCCTCATTTATGATATATTCATTCCTGAACAAAGGATACAATCCTGTCGGGAGGGACAAGAATGGAATCACGACAGACATGGGAAAAGCAGTTATGCATGTCCGGGCTGCGCGTTACGCATGCCTGCTATGAACGGGAGCATCACTGTGATGCCGGGGACGGTGCGGATTCGGCACGTCTGGTGCTTGCGCTGCACGGCTGTGCCGACATACGGGCACCCGGTGTACAGCTTCACGTAGACAGTACTGTATCGGGACTGTTCTACATCCCGGAGGGATCGCAGTACCATATCATCTGGACGGGAGCGCCGCAGATCGAATATATCATCTTCGGCATCCGCGCACGGCAGGACGACACGGAAAACCTGGTGCGCTACGGCATGCAGAGCATCTGCCCGGACAACATGGATGCCATTCGCGCATATGCCCGCAAGATCGCATCGCTGTTTGCATCGGGCGATCCCGTCTGCCGCGTACGCGCCATCGGGGAATATTATCGGATGTACGCAGAGATCCTGCCGCATCTCATTCCCGAACAGAATGCGCACATTCCTCCTGCCGTCACGGCAGCACGGGCATTCATTGAGGCGCATTATGCCGAGGAGTTTTCCATGGACACGCTGGCCGCAGCCGTCTGCATCAGCGAATCCCGTCTGTTTCATCTGTTCCGCCAGACACTCGGCACCACACCCGTACGCTACCGCACTTCTGTCCGCGTCCGTCATGCGGCGGCAGAGCTGCGCGGAGGAGATCGCCCGACAGAGGAAATTGCACACCTCTGCGGATTCCACTCCGCCGCATATCTGCGGGAATGCTTCAGACGGGAGCTGGGGCTGACACCCGGCGAATACCGTGCAATGAACGGTCGCTCCCACTCAAACGGCTGATATATACCGTCCGACGAACGGGATCAGCGGCACATCGGATGTCCAAAACGGCATCCGATGCAGCGCTCGGGAATAGGTCAAAAATACAGGCCAAAAAGGCTTTCGCATTGGAAGTACGGTACGTTCCAAACGCGAAAGCCTTTTTTCTGCTCCCGGAGCAGACGATGAATCTTATTGATGCACAGCTTCATATGCTGCGATGCAGACAGGGCCGATCAGCCCTCCGGCAGGCGCTTTGGCCTCTGCGGTCTTCATGTTTGCATGATACGGACCGACATAGTACGACGGAACCTCGTCAAAGAACGGAGCATCCCGACAGACATTGGCAATCGTATTGGCAACGGTCACGGTGATCTTATCCCCCACACGGACATCCGGCAGTGCAATGCGGTACGGCGGCATGGTAACCTCACCGACGGCACGGCCATTATGCGTGATGCGGGCAAAATGATGCACCCGACCGAGATCAAGCACATATGCACCATCTGAGGTACATGCAGGAAGTGACGCAACCCGGAACGTATACACCGCCTCGCCGGACAGGCGGTCATCCCACAGTCCAAGTCCCGGCAGATGTTCCCCGCTATCCGCTGTGAAAACAGCATTCTGCGGTCCGTTTGCCGCATCAAGCGCATATCTGCGGCTGATATAAGCATCGGTCAATGTCAGTGTCCCCTGCGCACATTCCTGCATCACGGGTCGCGCATCGGCTCTTTCATCGGTCAGAATCAGCATCAGCCCCTCACCGCGCCCAAGGGTCACCGGCAGGACGAGATCATCACCGTCGCGGCCATATGTCACCTCGCAGATGTCACCGGTTGAGAGATCGATTGCATACGGTGTCCGACGATCTGTCACACGGATCTCATCGGCAACCGTTTCCCCGGCCGTACTGCAGATAAAGTACCCGACCGAGCCGTCATCAAAAAGCATCCTGCGTCCCTGAATGTCACGCCGCGTCCTCTGCATCACAGGAACAACTGCATGACCGCATGCACGCATCTTTGCAAGCACATGTTCCTCTTCCATTAAGACACCCGCAGGGACGAATACATTGTCATAGCGGACGCCGTTATAAACGAGGGTTTCCCCGTCCAGCACGGCGTCGCGCACCAGTACTTCATCGATGATATCAAACGAAACGCCTGCATCCTCCAGCATATGACCGAGATCGACAAACGTTCTCGATGCTTCCTGCCCCCATTTCCCGCAGGCACCGACCGTGCGGTATGGGTAATACAGCGCTGTCGTGATGTCGGGCTTGCTGTTTTGCAGAATCGCCGACAGGCGCGCTGTATAGTCATTGATCTGATGCAGCATATCCATGCCGGGGCTTGTCGGATTGAAGTTCGGACGGTACTGCAGACACATGGCACTTGCGCGGTCAAGCGAGACGACCATGAAATTGTAAAGGCTGATGCCGCGTACTGCCTGGAAGTTGACAACGAACCGCATCTCCTCCGGCGTGACGTGCGCACCGTAGACCGCAAACGACTCGCTGACAGCGACGGAATGACCGCATTGATGTGCGGCAGAGGACGCCAGCCGCGGGAAGAATTCAAAGTTGCCGTTGTCGCGGTCATAAGGTCTGTCCTTACAGCATTTGCCATCGGGATGCGGATAGGTGATCTGCGACCAGATGACATCGATGCCGGGAACATCAAACGCGCGGAACAGCTCCATCGAATCGCCGTAGCGGTTGAAGATATGCCGCATGGAATTTTCATTGTCAAGATGCCCGGTTGACTTCATGCCATGCGCATTGAGCCACTGCTTCATCGGAACAAAATAGTTGTCGCGTACCAGTTCCCCGCACAGCATATGATAATCACTGACCGCGCGCGCCTGCACCTCGGTCACAGGCTCCGCACGGCGTGTGATATACGGCAGATAATCAAGCATATCGTATCCGTACTTTTCGACAAAGATTCTGTCCATGCCGGGCGTCCATGTCCCCATAAACGCCTCATCATCGAACATATAAACCACATCCGAACCCATTGCATCGCCAAAGCGCTTTTTGAGCTTTTCGTGCGTCAGCGCTAAAAACAGCTCAACATTACGGCGGGAGGCATTGTCGGTTCTGGTACAGCGCGGTGCATCCCCCTCCACGTCGGCGTATTCCGTCACGGCAGCAGCCTCCGAAAAGATCTGTCCTGCGGTGATGCGGTCATCGCCGACATACGCCGCCAATGTATCGGGTGAGGGCATATATGCCGCGCCGGCATCGAGATTTACAGTTCTTGTACCAATGGCGCGGATACCGGTCGACGGATCTGCCTGCCGTACCAGACCGCCGGCAAAGCCCGACGGGAATCCGCCTTCGTTGTACAGCCAAGTGTACATGCCCCGGGCGGCGGCATATTCGTAAGCATGATAGACAAGCTCGATGTATTCGTCAGACAGATATTCCGGCTGCAGATGAGTACGGCGCGTCGTCGGGCGGAAATTCTCCGGCTCACCGAGAACGTAAAAGGCGCGGATGCCTGCATCATACATTTCGTCGATCTGTGCTTCGATTTTTTCTTTTGTTGCGGTTGTGTTCCAAAGCCATGTATAGGCGGGATGGTATTGTACCGGGATATTTTTGAAATCCATAGGCTTCACTGTTTCTTTCTGTCAGATCCCGCACGAAATCTGCGATCCGATGGCATTGTATCCGCTCGCCATCAGCTTCTGCATGAATGTCAGATACGGGATATTGTATCTCTGTTTCATAACCGCGCTGTCGCAGGCATCCTCGTCTGCGAGAATTTCAAACGCGGTGCCGTTTGCAATCATAATCTGCTCACCCGGATGGTCGAGCAGCTTACCCATGCGCATCGGGGAACCGGAAAACGAAGCAAGTACATTGCCATGACGGTCGATGATCTTGCCGTCCGGGCAGACAAATTCGTGATAACCGTCGCCGTTGATGTCGAGCGGATGCACATCGTAGCCTTTATACGGCAGAGAGAAATCGACCTCCTCACCGGTAAAGGCATCATAGTAGAATACACCGTCGACCTCGTGATTGAAACCGGAGTCGTCGGGAACAAAATGCTCACGCATCGCCATGCAGACCTTGCCGTATCCGTCGAGGACATTGGCGCACCAGCCGGTATGCATATGACCGATGCTGTCCAGCTGCTTCCATGCCACGCTTCCGTCCGGATGGAATGTTACCACGCGCGGCTCACCGGGACGCTCGCCGCCTTCACGGCAGGTGTAGATGTACCACTTTCCCGTTTCGGGATGGCGGTACGGGAGAATGATGTCGGAATGACCGTCGTAATCGGGTGCCAGACAAATGACCTCATGACCGTCGTCAACCGAGATCAGACGTTCCCCCCAGAACAGCTCGTCCACGCCGTCCTCGTTGATGTCCAGCACCGGCGTGACGTGCGATGCCTTCGGACCGAATTCGTCTGCGGGAATCTTGATTTCCCAGCGCGGCTGCATGTCGCCCGACCAGCCCTGCAGGTACATATCCCCATAGGTACCCTGACAGGTAATCAGAACCGGCTCTCCGTGTGCATATCCTGCCACCAGATAGAAACGGTAGCACAGCGACATGCGGTCATTGAAGGTGTTCCACGGCCAGGGCCACGAGCCGGTCAGCTCGCCGGTACGCGCGTCGAGCCGCTGCAGCTTGCGGTGCATAAACGAAAACGGCGCGCCCGTGTTGTTGATAAAGTAAATTTCATCGTATCCGTCGCCGTCCATGTCGAGTGCCACGGCACAGCGGAACCAGATCCCGGGCAGAACGCCATCGGGAAGTTCCCTCTCCCACAGCTTATTGCCATCCATATCAAACATGACAAGCCATGTGTTCTGGATGCCCTTATAGTGGAACAGCTCCTCACCGGGGTCAACGCCGACGCCGGGTGTTGTCAGAAACAGCATGCCCTCGCCGTCGCCCAGCTTGACGGTTGCTGAATGGGAATAACCGATGTTCCGTCCGATGTCAAATCGGTGGGTTGTTTTCAGTTTCATAGATATGAATCCTTTCCGTATCATGGTTGATACAACCATTATAACGCGGAGCATCGGGTTTGTCAAGAGAAGAACCGCGATTTATAATGAAAAAGGGCACCTCCGCCTTGTCCGACGGAGGTGCCTCCTCAATGAAGAATCCTATATGAAACCCGTATCATTCCGCCAGCCTTAATTCCGCCCGTCGGATGATGAGATCAATCGCCTCGGAAAGTGTTCGCACTCCCTCCCGGACGGCAGAATATTCCTCCCAGATGATCCCGAAAACATCCTCATTGCATTCCCCGCGCAGATTTCCCCCGGCAGCCGTTTCATACAGCCGCTCATGGGTCTGATCAAGCAAGGCAATTTCCGTCATATCCGCATAATAATCCCCTGTCAGCGGCTGTTTTGAAAACATCTGATAGTTGCACTGCAAATGTACACTGCCGTCCGACTGCGGCGACGTAACCTGCATGAAATAGTGATATCCCGCCGGAATTGCCGCCTGCAGCCCCGACTGTGTGACGGGAATACCGGTCTGCCGCATCAGAGAACAAGCCTGCACGGTATCGGAAAACAGCATCCGCAAAAACGCATATGCACCGTCGGTGACCTCTGCATCCTCCGGCATTACCACCTGCAGACCCGGTGTCATCCGCAGCACACCGCCGCCCTCGGTCGGATAACCGCAGAAGTGATATTCCCTATCGCTGCCCTCAAACAATGCGGGCAGGAACAACAGCTGTTCCGCGGTTGCAAAATCCATTTTCAGGAATTTCAGATCACCCGACACCAAAGCCGCGATCGGATTCTCCACCATACTTGCAACACCGTTATCGGACAGAATGACATATCCGCAGTCCGTATTGATATATGCACGCTCCTCATCCTTTTTCAACTCGTCGAACAACGTAAGAAATCCGGCAAACGCAGGATCGTCAAAGGTATGAGTACCGGCTGAAATATCAAAATAATCCTGTACTCCCATCTCCAAAAATACAGACGGGACCGCCTCGGAGAACAATGCCTGCCCATCGCCAAGCGTATCGGCAATCGAATAGAGAACCTCCGGTGTAAAGGGTGTACCGGCGGGGAGCGTATCGGTTGTGGTCAGGTAGCCGGAAAGTCCGACGGATAGTGGAAGAACCTGCAGTTCCCCCTCCGTATCAAATGCCGCACGTATGGAGGGCTGTATTCCGATCTCATCGGCAAATGCGGTGAGATCCGTACCGACGCCGTTTTTAGTCACCGTTTCAAGATAATCCGCGACATAGCCGTGAGAACCGAGGAAATAGAGATCGTGGGGCAGTCCCGCCAGCAGGTCCTCCTGCACCGCGGCTTTTTTGATTTCAATATTGCCGGAGTCCTGCGCCCAATAGCTTGGATACATCGCGTCCAGATCGCGGTGCGCAATGCGGTATTCCGTGTTTTCACGGTTGAAACGGAAGATTGCCTCACGCAGAATGGTCACTTCATTTTGCGAAGCAAAGGCACTTGCAACGGAAATGACCTGCCGCGCCGGACGCTGACCGCCCTCAAGCGGTGTCAGCAGCATCGGATAAGGCAGATATGCGCGGTTCTGCAGCATTTCCGACAGCATATCCCGATAACCGATCAGAAAGCGGTCACCCGGCAGAATGTCGAGAATCTCGACATTCCGTTCTGAGGACGTGGAATCATCGTTATAGTTCAGACACGATGCCGTCCAGTCAAGGAGCTTGATCTCCTCGCCGCCGCGCTGCACCCAGATACCGTCGGAGCAGATCAGATACACGCTGTCCTCGCGGTAATAGACATTCCGTGCCGAGGAAAACCGCTCGGTTTCCATGTGCAGCTTCACCGGGGTCAGGGTTTCCGAAAGCGGATCAAAGTGGATTGTCCCACCGTCCTCACAGCAGAAGATCATCGTTCCGTCCGACTGCATGTATCCGTCATACACAAGTGAGGTTGTCTCAAACGGTCCGCGCACGGAAAGTGTATCATCGATCAGATAGAACTGCTCCGGCTTTGCGGCATCCGCATAGACAAGCCCGATGCCGTCCAGCTGCAGGAGCAGATCGGTTGCCACATGACCGATGATGTTGTCCGCATCGTCGCGGGACAAGGTTGGCGAAAACGGCAATGGCGCACATTCGGTGACCGTTGTGCAGTTAAAATCCGTGCGGAGGATGCGGTATTCCGTGTGTTCAAGATCATCCCTTGGGTAATAGGATGCATACACCGTCCCATCCGAGGACGGAAGCACCGCACAGATGCTGATATTCTCCTCACCGAGTGCTTCACGCAGACGCTTTGAAAAATCGGGAAGCACAGCGATCTGAACACCGTTTTCATCATAGATGTGGATATCACCGGAAGCATGGAGCCGCAGTTCCCCATTGCAGTCGAAGCTGAACGGAGATGTACTGTTCAGGGTGTAATTGGCCGAAGTTCCGTCCTCCGGGGTAATACGGCGGCTGTTGTAGACATGTTCGACGGTTTCATATATCACCGTCTCACCGTCACCGGACACGCCCGCAGGTGTTCCGTCCTGTGTACATCCGACAAACAGCACACAGAGGATACAGAGCAATATGATTCCGATATTTTTCATGCAGTGCCTCCTGTCACAGTTGGGTTTTGACGATTATTCGTTGAGATAAATCCACACCCGAGACTGGATGATCTTCGCGGTTTCCTCCAGTGTCCGTGCGCCGCCGTTCCAGAACGACAGCTCCTCCTCGACAATCGAGGAAATCACAGTGTCCGTGTTTGCCTGCATGCGGCAATTCTCTAAAAACGCCAGCATCGCGGCCTTGTCCTCCTCGGTGAACACCACCTCGCGGTAGGTTACCCATTCGGTGTCGCGGTAGGTCGTCTCCCGCAGCGAAACCGGTGAGGAACCGGCATAATCCAGCGAAATCCCGCTTGCGTATCTGCCGCCGGCACCCATATCGTCCGGTGACAGAAACACCGGTTCACGAAAATACTGATAGGTAAACAGATCCATGGCGGCAATCAGGGCATCCCGCACGACGGGCATTCCGCGCTCCAGAAGCGCCGCACTCGTCTGCATCGGCTCTGACAGAACAAAGTCGAGGAACTGCTTTACTCCGCCCAGCACCGACGAATCCGCGTTGACCGCAAGAAGCTCCCCGCTGCGCAGCGAAGCACCGTGTCCCACCCCCGAAGGATATCCGCAGACGGTAAAGCCGCCGTCAAAGATCAGCTTTGCCGCGCACCAGCTGCTCACCGTATCTATCGGGAAATCGACAAACACCTGCCGTCCGTCCCGCAGACAGTCCGTTATCGCCGCCTCCGACACCTCATACGTCCAGCCATTCCGGGAAACCGTTCCGTATTCCGCCCGGACAAACCGTTCGTCGAATTCCTCGGAAAACCGCATCAGATCACAGAATGCCGCGCTGTCAAAGCTGCAGCTTTTCCCCTCCCGGTCGACAAAGGACATCACCGCATTGGCTGTGATTCTGTTGATTGCCGTCTCCGACGCGGTCAGCGCTGACCCGTCCGGCAGTGCGGCGGCAAGGTCGTAAAAGGACTGCAGGGACAGTGCATCCCCCGGGGCGAAATCGCCGTGACATGTCAGAAAGGTATCCACACAAAAAGACAGCGGCAGAACGGACAGCTGTCCGTTGACGGAAAAGGCATTCCGTACCGAGGGCAGAAGCAGATCGCCGTATACCGACTGCAAATCAACAAATGCATTCTTTTCAAGATACGGAAGCAGCGCCGTCTCAAAGGAATCGATCAGAATCAGGTCAGGTGCTGTACCTGCGAGCAGATCCTCCGCAAGAATATCCAATGCCGATACATCTCCGGTGCGCTGCTGTGCCCGTTTGAAATACGAGGGCTGCACCTCGATATAATACTGTTTATTCTCCGCGTTGAACGCGGCGACGGTCTGTGCCATCCATTCGGAATCCTCGAAGACACGGACATTTTCGGCGAGCAGGCGTCCGAACTGCAGGGACGCCAGCGTGATCACCCGGCGCGTCTGTGCGGTGTCATTCTGCTCCGGAACAAGACGCATGACAGCCATGGTGTTTGAAAAATAATCAAAATCGCAGATCAGCGGAGAGCCGTCCCGGAAGATACCGAGAATGACGGACGGTGACGATGCCAGTGCCCCGTCGAGGAACCGGCACAGCATGACAGGAGAATCCGCATCGGAATCCTTGCGGAAAACACCGTCCGGCGTGACATAATAATCCATGTACTGCCCATCAGCCGGTTCGTGATACCGCCGCAGATACCGGATATCCGACGCCCCGTCCGGGGAAAACGGCGTTTTTGTGATGCACAGCTGTTCCAGATCGACAAAGCAGGCATCCGTCATACGGTATCCCAGCATACAGATTCGGTCCGTAACCATAACAGCGGTTTCGAAAACCATATCGCTGTTCAGCGGATTGCCGCTTGCCGAGCAGGTCGGAAGTGCAATGACACCGAGCCGTTTCAAATCATGGGAATATACCGTCAGCCGCTGTTCCTCCAACAGCAGAACCCGTGTCTGCTCTGCCGTCGGTGATCCGTTTCCGCCGACAGCAACGACCCGCAGCTTCGCCGGAGGCTCGGGAAGCCCGGCCGACGCTGCAGCATCTTCCGGCAGTGCGGCACTGACCGTTTCTGCCGCCGGCACCCCCGGGTTTTCCGCATCGTATCGGCGGAGCAGACGTACCCCGGCAGCATCCATACCTGTCATCCAGAACAGCGCACCGTCCTCTGCCAGCACCGCATGCTTTACATACATAGACGGGTTTTCCGGTCGGGTCGGATCCGTGTATTCCGGAACCGGTACGGTATTCCGTACCGCCCCATCCGTATCCATAACAACCACCGTCAGCCCGCCGGTCCCCTGATCCTCCGCCAGAAACTGTACCGTATCACCCATCACCTGATAAGAATCGGTTGTCTGTATCCTGCAGAAATCGGGAAGCGTCCACTTCTGAACGGTGTAGCCATAAATATCAGTCATGCTGAGAATGTCCCCGTCCCCGCGGTCTGTCATCGGCACTGAGACGCCCGGTGTCTGTATATCAGACTGCGTTCCGCCGACAGTCTGAGGCTGACACCCGCACAGCAGCAGCGGGACGATCAATAAAATGCCCAGTATCTGCCGGATTCGTTTCATATGCATTCTCCTGTCCGTTTTTCATTCGTTGAGATATATCCACACGCGCGACTGGATAATCTTCGTTGTTTCCTCCAAAGTCTTTGCACCGCCGTACCAATACGACAACTCCTCCTCGACAATTCTCCGGATGACTGTATCCGGGGTCATCTGCATCCGGCAGTTTTCAAAAAAATCCATCAGCGCTGCTTTGTCCTCGTCGGTAATGGCAATTTCGATATTGTAGGTCTCGGCAAAACCAGTGGTATACTTTTCCAGCGGTACATCGGAGATTGCCGCCGGCTGCAGCGGATTGGTCCCCTCCCGGATATAATAAAAGTAACGGTACCGGTCAATTCCGGCGGAAAGACCGGAAAGCGTCACCGGAAGTCCCGATTCCAGAACGACATCGCTCGCCTGCATACGGTCAGACAGCAGAAAATCAAGAAATTCCTTGCATCCGCCGCGCACCGTGGAATCCGCAAACACCGCAAACAGCGAGTTCGCGGTAATATACGCACCGCAGTCCCCGTCGGATGGATATCCGCAAAGCGTGAATGCCGCATCACCGTCATCATAGATCCGTTTGAGCGCAGGATATGCGGCAAGCGTCCGGAAATCAACAGCGAGCAGCTTCATGCGTCCCTCTCTGAGTGTCTGACGCAAAAAGGAATGGCTCATTCGGTATTCCACACCGAAGCCGGTCAGCATCCCTGCATTCTCATGGACATAATCCTCATCCACCAGCCGCAGATACTCGATAAACTGCCGGAATTCATCCGTATCGAAAAACGCCTCCATCGATTCGGTATTATAAAACCGCGGCAGTCCGCTTTCATAAATCCGATGGATCGCATCATGATCTGCGGTGACAACCTCACCCGCAAACGGTACCTCTGTATTTTCGTACGATTCGTACCGGGTAATTATGGTAACGCCGTTGACCACCTTGACTTCGGCATTCTCATATTCATCCTGCTCCGGCTGACTGCCTTTTCCGGACAAGCCATCCGTCAGCGTGTAAAACATATCATATGTCAACGGTCCGGTCGTCAGCGAGGCATCACATACAAATGTATGCATCGTCATTTTATACGGAACCCCCCACATGTATCCGCTGTCATCCGTCATCGCGTGCCGGATGCCGCCGAGAAGCTGTTTTTCGTAGGTCGGATACAGATCGACGAGCAGGTGCTTGTCGGAATAAACCGATAAATCCACGCCGGCCGGATACATCAGCAGATCCGGCGCATCTCCGGCAAGAACCGCTTCCTTGAAGGCGTCTGCCTTGGAGCCGCTTCTGCCGGCGGAATAATCCACCAATTCCAGATAATATGTCTCATTTTCAAGATTGAACAGCGATACCGCTTCCATGAAAATCGCATCGGGCATACCGAGACAGCCCACATGGATCACGCGCCGCTCCGAGGCGAAGTCCAGCGTTTTCGTACAGTCTAGCCGGACAAGCTCCAACTGATTGCCAAGCTGTTTTTTCTGCATGGACCATACGGTATTGCGGTCATGGATCACGATATTGTAGGTTTTCACGGCGCCGCCGTTGAGCCAGTGCAGAACCGGCTCGGAACTTCCGTCACTTTTGACCAGGAAAACTCCGAGGTCGTTGATATAATATATATTTCCATCACAGTCGGTACGGATATCGGCATATGCCGACAATGACAGCTCCTCCCTGTCCATCAGCCGGATACTGCCATCCGTGATCTGAACCTCATACGCAAAGGCACCGTATCCGATCCAGATCATCTCCTCACTGCGGCGGCACAGAAACTCCATCGGCATATCAAGCGGGATGGCATGTTCAACCGTCAGCGTTTCATCCATAATCAGAAGCATCTCGGAAATCGCCATGACAATGCGATATCCGCCGTTTTCTGCTTCAAATACCTCTGCAAGCAGTCCGGTACGGTTTGCCTGACAGTTCTCCGGCAGATCAACACTGTATAGCAGGGTCCCATCCCGGTCATAGCGATTCAGATAGCCCCGTTCTGCATGATCATGCCGTCGGTACAGCGCAACCATCGAGTCATCCGGCAAAAAACATGCGGTCATGGCGGATGCGTCATAATCCGTCGGCTCCGGAATAACACGCGAGGTCACAACATTCCCTTCCCGATCCAGCCGATACAGCGTTTTGTCCGGATACGGTTCGGAAACCACATAGAAATATCCATCCGACATCGTATAGGTACACATGACAAAGCTGCTGCTGGTCGTGATTGGCGACGGAATCATGTCATAGGTTTTCATAAAGCGCGTATATTCGGCATGTTCGTCGGGTAAATCCTCCAGGACCGATGTGACCTCCCCGGGCGGGATGATGCCGGTATCCCCGATCCGTTCTGAAACAGTACGGCTGTCTGCGGGATCCACAGCGGTACCGATATCCGTTCCCGCACTACCCTCACAGGCGCAGAACAGAAACATGGACAGCAGCAGAAGCAGTGCAGTCAATCGTGTCAGTTTCATTGCAATCCCCTTTCACACAAAAAGAATGCTTTATTCGTTGAGATAAATCCACACGCGCGACTGGATGATCTTCGTTGTCTCCTCCAGCGTCTTTGCGCCGCCGTACCAATACGACAGCTCCTCATTGACAATCTGTCGGATCACAGCATCGCCCTCCGCCTGCATCCGGCAGTTTTCAAAGAAGTCCAGCATTGCCGCCTTGTCTTCCTCTGTGATGACAACCTCAATGTTGTAGGAATCCGGAGAATCGATCAAAAATTGATCCAGCGGAACATCGGAGATGGCAACCGGCGACAGTGCGGCGGAACCCTCTCTGATATAGTAGAAATACCGGTACCGGTCGATGGCGCCGGAAAGCCCAGACAGTGTCACAGGCAATGCGTTGTTGATGAGCTTGTCGCTGGTCTGCACACGGTCAGACAGCAGAAATTCCAGAAACTCCCTGCATCCGCCATGTACCATGGAGCCGGCATGTACCGACAGAAGCGCATTTGAGGAAAAATGCGCACCGCGCCCCTCGGAGGAAGGATAGCCGCAGAGGTAGAACGGCACCTCACCGTCCCCGTACAGCCGTTTCAATGCAGGATACAGACCGATATTTTTGAAGGTAACCGGGAGCAGCCGCAGTTTTCCGCCCAGCAGATTTTCCCGCAGGAAAGAGGTATCCATCTTATAGCCGCAGATATCGCTCGGATTCAGACCGCCTGCATTGATATGTACGTATTCCTCATCGACCAGCTTTAAATATTCAATAAAGCGGCAGAATTCCGCCGAATCAAAGGATGCGGTTTTGTTTTCAAAATCCACAAACTCATACAGAGAATTCTCGTAGATGCGCTGGATGGAATAATGATTGCTGGTGAGAACCTCGCCCTCAAACGGGAAATCCTTATTGGCCTGCGCAGGTCCCACCACAAGGATCGTTTTTCCGTTTTCATCCGTATCAAACCGTACACCGTTGTCCGGCTGCACCTCCGCCTGATCGCCTTTGCCGGAAAGTCCGTCCGTCAGCGTATAGAAGGTCTCCAGCGTCAGCGGTTCATCCACGACGGAGGCAGCTGCGGCAAAGGTCTGCACCGTCATGCTGACCGGAACCGACCACATCCGCTCCCCGTCCTGCATGGCCGTGCATACGCCGCCGAGCAGAGCATCCCCGAAGGTCGGCAGAAGATCGACAAACTGGTTCTTGTCGGTGTATTTTCCAAGATCGAAGCCGTTTTGTGTCAGAATCAGATCCGGCGCATCTCCGAACAGCAGCGCCTCCTCAAACGCCTGCGCAATATCCTCTGTCTGCCCATATCCACTGTAATCGGTCAGACGGACAAAATACCGGTCGTTTTCGGCGTTGAACAGCTGGATTGTTTCCCGGATCAGCGGATCAACATAACCGAGCGCCGCAAAGTCGATAATCCGGCGGGGCGCGGAAAATTCGGAGGTTTTCGAGCAGTCAAACAGCTGGTATTCATATTCCAGACCAAGAGCCTTGGGCTGATAGATATACATCCGCTCCCGGTCCAGAATCAGCGCACCGGACGCAACCGTCCCGGTACCGTTCATCCATTCCAGAAGCATCTCGCGCTCCCCTGTTTCGCTGACGGCGCTGATACCGGTCTTGTCCGCAAAATAAGCATTTCCATGTCCGTCAAAGCACAGATTCCCGTTCGGCACATCCGCAAGACCGTAGGGATGCACCTCCAGCGGCTTCTTTGTGCCGTCTGCAATGTTGACCTCATACAGATAGATATCGTAGCCGACCCAGAAGATATCGCCGCCGCGGTAGGTCATGTACTCCATTGCACCGTTCATCGGAATGGTTTCAAGCAGATTCAGCGTTTCATCCAGCACAAGCATGGCCGTCACGTTCATCAGAACAATGCGGAATCCGCCGTCATCGTCGGGCAGAATCTTTGCCTGGAACACGTTTGTGCTCAGCTTACATTCCTCGGGGGCTTCGATCTTATTCAGCAGCGTTCCCTCCGCATCGTATAAGCACAGAAATCCGTCCTGATACTGTCCACTCTGATAGACATAAACGACAACCATCGTATCATTGGGCAGTACAACGGCATACCGCGTGATATCGTTTTCATGGCTCGGAACCGGACGCGACCAGACGAGCTTGCCATCACGGTCAAAGCAGCAGAGCTCATCATTGAACCCCCGGCTGACCATCAGATACAGACAATCGCCGTCCACGTATGTAAACCGGATGTAGCCGGATTTGGGTATCTCACTGGGAATGGTTTCATACGTTCTCAGCGTTGTGATGTATTCCGCCTCCGGGTCCTCCCTGTCGGCAAGCGTCGTGACAACGGTATCGGATGTCGCACCTCCGATGCCCCCCGCACCGCCGTCTGTCACCGCAGCCCCCGTGTCGGATGTTCCCGCCGCACCGCTCTCGCATGCACAGAACAGCAGCATAGACAACAGCAGAAGCAGTGCCGTCAGCCGTGTTTTGTTCATCATATTGATACCCCTCTCTGTCAGAATACTGTCTGTTTATTCGTTGAGATAAATCCACACGCGCGACTGAATGATTTTCGCGGTTTCCTCCAGTGTCCGTGCGCCGCCGTTCCAGAACGACAGCTCCTCCTCGACAATCTGCCGGACGACAGGATCAAATCCCGTCTCCATGCGGCATACATCAAAGAATTCCATCATGGCAGCCTTGTCCTCGTCCGTGATGACAATCTCGGTATACCGCCCCTTCTCCAAAGCCTCATCATATATGTCAAGATGCTCCGCGGAAACATCCACCGCCTCCAGCTGCAGTTCTCCGTCGGAGGGATAATAGTAATAGCGATGCTCGTCAATCGCCCGTGACAGGGCATCTTTTGTTACAGGCAGACTGCTTGTGACAATGACATCCGAATTCTGCACCTGTTCCGACAGCATATAATCCAGGAATTCCCGACAGCCGCCGTGTACCGCAGAATCCGCAAAAATCGCCATCCGGCTGCCCGTCGAAATCCGTGCACCGCAGCCACGGGCACTCGGATAGCCGCAAAGTGTGAACGCATTGTCACCGTACAGATGCTTCAGCGCGGCATAAGCGCCGACATCGCCGATGTAGGTGTGCAGCAGCTTCAGATTGCCGAAGAGCAGATTATCACGCGTGTACGCAGAGGAGGTACTGTACCGGAAGTTTCCTGAGCCGGTGAAGTTTCCTGCGTTTTTATGGACAAATTCTTCATCAATCCGCTTCAGGTTCTCGATGAACGCACAGAACTGCGGCGAATCAAAGGACGCGGTTTTGTTTTCGTAATCGACAAAGTCATAAAGACCGTTTTCGTAGATATACCGAATGCTGTCATGACTGCCCGTGATGACCTCGCCGGGGAACGGCATATCGTCATTGCTGGACGGGTATACCTGCTGCAGCATCATCTGCCCGCCGACCATCACGATCTGATACTGCGGCTCGGCATCCTCGGCACTGAACTCCGGCGTATCGCCCTTGCCGGACAATCCCTCCGTCAGCGCATAGAACGCCTCGGGTGTCAGCGGTCCGTCCGCGACAGAAGCAAGTGCCGAATAGGTGCTGACCGTCATTGTAAACGGCACACCCCACAGGTGTCCGTCCTGCATCATGGCATTTTTCACACCGCCCAGCAGCCGATCTCCGTAAAACGGCAGAAGATCGACCAGAACACCCTTGTTATACAGCGAATCCAGATCGCTGTAGCCGGAATAGAACAGCATATCCGGCTGCTTTCCCGCAAGCAGGTCCTCCTCCAGCGCCGTCAGACGGCTGTCGCCCGTCCCGCTGTAGCTGACAAGCTCAATATAATAGGTACTGTTTTCCTGATTGAAGGCAGAGATTGCCTGCTCCAGAATGGAATGCAGTCCGACACCGAGATAACCGACGCGGATCACACGCCGCCGCTCGGGCAGTGCCTGCTCCTTTGTACAGTCGATGATGACAAGCTCCCGCGCGTCATCCATCAGCGTCCCCAGCTTGGCATATACCGTACTGCCATCTGCAATATCGAGAACATTTACGTTGGTTGCAGGTCCCCGCAGCCACTCCGCGACCGTCGTTGCCGCGCCGTTTTCCTCAACACGGAAAAATCCGAGGGCGCTGTCGTAATAGGCTCTGCCGTCCGCATCGTAATAGAGATGCTGCAGAAAAAGCTCCGACGGCAGCGGATTTTGATCGGTTTCCGTCAATGTCCCCGCCGCAAAGTCGATCTCATACAGAATGTCATTGTAATCGCCGACATGATACCTGCCGTTGATTTTGTAGAGCCGAGGCACGGCATTGTCCATCAGCTCCACGGTATGCAGCAGCTGCAGCTGCTCATCAAACACAACAATCACGGTATACAGATGCAGATAAATCCGATAGGTACCGTCCGGGTTTTCCTCGATTTCTGCATCATAACCGTTTGTGGATCGAAGATTCAGATTGTCCGGCAGCGCGCACTCCGCAATCAGCGTCCCCGCACTGTCATAGCGGCAGACAAAGCCGTCGGTGTACGGCTCGGAGCTGTACACGACAATGAGAGAACCGTCTGGCAGAAGAACGGCATGTTTCGCTTCTCTGCCGTCAATTTCCGGAATGGGGACAGTATGAACCGTTCCCTCCGCATCAATCCGATGCAGTACCTCGTTCCTTTGGCTGTCAAATGTCATAATATAACAGCATCCGTCCGACATGCCGTATTCACTTCCCCAGCCGGTCTGAATCTTTGTATCGGGATATCGCACCTCATAAGTACGGATGCTGTCAATGTATTCCGCCTGCGCATCCTCCCGGTCAACAAGTGCCTCGAGCATTTGCCCAACAGAAGATACCGCCTCACGTCCCGCCTCTCCGGTCACAGTGTCTGCCGGGTGCTCCGTGCATCCGCTCAGACACCCGCACAGGCAGCCGAACAATATAAAGAAACATATCAAACAGGTCATAACATATCTGCTTCGGTTTGTCATTCTGTATCGCTCCTCTCATGATACATCTGATACATCATATATCTTTTTGCTTCTGCCAGCCACTCTTTCCCACGGACGCTTTGGTCGGCATAAGCGGTCACAAATGTCGGATCGTTAGTCTTCTCCGACAACACGAAAAGCATGACAAGCTCCTTCTCACCCTCCTCAATCAGCGCCGCCAGTGTGGTTCGGTCGGCCGCTGCAAGCTCGGCATACGGTGTATCAAAAACAGAGTCGGCGCATGCCGAACATTGCTCGCACTGACGCCTGAACGCAACCCGGAGTACACCCTGAATATCATAGTAATAATCATACACAAGCTCCCATATATGCCCACATGCGGACAGGGCCTCCTCCGACTCTGTCTGTGCATTACATATTGTGCAGACTCTTATGATATCAAGCTTCCGGGTATTGGCGTCATCCAGCCAATGCGCAACAATTTGTTCTTCCACCAGATGGACATGATCGGACTCTGCACTCCGCATCGTATCAAACAGCCGATACGCCGATGCGGCATCCGGTGCGGTCAGTGTATACCAAATATCATCTCTTTCCGGACAGATCATCAGACTGTAAAGTCCGTCATCCGTTTTCTCAAATGCAATATAGGATTCGCCGGCGATCGGCGACAGGATCGGCGTATACAGATATCCGTCAATCGGATGCAGATAGGTATCACCCTCATGCCTGATAATATAATTCTGCGCTGTCACCTGCAGACGGTACCGCGGATCGCTGAACTCAAAGCGGATATCCAGCCCGTCTTCCTCTTCTCCGACGATCCGGATGATCGGCAGGACGACCCCGTCCGGGAGCGCGCTTGGATAATAGATGTCCGGCAGCTCGTATGCCATACAGGCATCAAGATCGGAGTAGGTCGATACCACGCTGCCGCGCATGCACGTCACACTGCCGTCATACAGCCGCAGGATATCATCCGTCCCCACGGTTGTCATATCGGCCGTTTCCTTTGTCTGCGTACCGGTTCCGGGCATCCACGCCGGCATCCATGCGCGCAGAAACAGAACAGCGCACGGCAGGAGCAGCAGGGCAAGCATGCAGACCGCCGCCCGCTGCCAGATGCGCATCGTGCGGACCGGCTGTCCCACGAGAAGCGGTTCGTCTGCCGCAGATGCTGCGGCCGTCATCCTGTCACGCATATGGCGTCTCAGTTTTTTCAGTTCCTTTTTCATTCGGCGGCGATCCGGCTCCAATGTGCCGTCCTCCAGTGCATCCAGAAGTGCACTGCATTCATCAACGACCGCCATATCCGGTACGGCCGTCGACAGCTCCTCGTCCATACGCCGCATCAGAAGTGCACGCAGAACGGCTTTATCTTCTGTCTGATCCCGATTATGCTGCTTCATATCGAACAACACCTCCATTCACTCTTATAAGACGGGATTTTCATATGTTTGTGACATGTTTTTCAAAAAATTTTATCGGAACAAAAAGATCCATGCATGAAACAGGATATGGATGTACCGCCGCAGCTTCTTCTGCATGCGTGACACCCGCTTCCGCACGGCTGCCTCCGTGGTATTCCGCCGCCGCGCCAGTTCCGTATAGGACAGCGCCTGCTGATACCGCTCCCGGAACAGCACCTGATCCGATACATTCAGCTTTGAAAGCAAGTAATCGATCGCATCGGTGTATTCCACCGCTTCTATGCTGTCCTCGGGTGACGGTGCTGTGAAATCTCCGAGCTCTCCCGTCAGCGGCACCGTCCATGCACGCTCCCTGTATTCGGAGCGGTAATGATCGGCGCACAGATGCGCGGCAACACGGTACAGCCACGGGCGCACGGATTCCCGGCTGACCGTATGATACTGCTCGCACAGCCGCAGGAACACAGCCTGCGTCAGCTCGTATGCCAGATCGTCTGTATCAACATGGCGCCGGCAATAGCAGAATATTTCTTTGTAATACCGCCCGGTCACATCATCGAGCCACCGCCGGTCATCCATACTGTACTCACCTCCGCTGTCTGTTGTCGGTATTCTATATAAGACGGAAAAATCCGCGTTTGTGACATTCTTTTTTGTAAACAATTTATGAACGCAATGACAGATTCTTTGATTCTGTTATTAGTATAACATGTCACGGCACGGTTGTCAACCAAAGTACCGTCCTCACGTATTTTTCGGGGAAAAATCTGAACCGACCGCAGGAACCGCACATCACCGTCCACCGTGTGAATTTCCCCAAACCTCTTGCGAAACGAAAAAAAGTATGGTATACTAATACCAACCAAATTTTTACCGAAAGGAAACTTTACTATGGGAAAAATTACATTTATGGGCGCCGGCTCGACCGTTTTTGCAAAGAACGTCCTCGGTGACTCCATGCTCTCCCCGGCACTGCGCGATTTTGAAATTGCGCTTTATGACATTGACGCAGAGCGTCTGGAAGAATCCTACATCATGATCAATGCGCTGAACAAGAACATCAACGAAAACCGCGCAACGATCACCAAGTTCCTCGGCGTTGAAAACCGCAAGGACGCGCTGCGGGATGCCAACTTCGTCGTCAATGCCATTCAGGTCGGCGGCTATGAGCCCTGTACCGTCATCGACTTTGAGGTTCCGAAGAAGTACGGTCTGCGCCAGACCATCGCTGACACCATGGGCATCGGCGGTATCTTCCGTGCACTCCGCACCATTCCCGTTCTCGAAGACTTCGCAAACGATATGGCAGAAGTCTGCCCGCGTGCGTGGTTCCTGAACTACACCAACCCCATGGCGATGCTTGCAGGCTACATGCAGCGCTTCACGCCCATCAACACCATCGGTCTGTGCCACTCCACGCAGGTCTGCTCCCGCGGCATCCTCGACGGTCTTGGAATCCCGTATACCGAACCGATCCGCGAACGCATCGCCGGTATCAACCACATGGCATGGCTGCTTGAAATCGAAGATGCTGACGGCACCGACCTGTACCCTGCCATCAAGGAAAAGGCATTTGCAAAGCTGGCGGAAGCGGATGCCGGCAAGTCCGACTGCTATGACCTCGTCCGTTACGAGTACATCCGCCGTCTTGGCTACTACTGCACCGAGTCCTCCGAGCATAACGCGGAATACAACAATCTGTTCATCAAGTCCGCACATCCGGAGCTGATCGACCGCTACAACATTCCGCTGGATGAATATCCGCGCCGCTGCGTCAATCAGATCGCAGGCTGGAAGAACGACCGTGAAAAGTACCTCACGGGTGATGTTTCCCACACCAGAACACACGAATTTGCATCCTACATCATGGAAGCCATGACGACCAACGTTCCGATCAAGATCTGTGCAAACGTCTCCAACGCAGGCGGTGTCATCGAAAACCTGCCGCGTGAAGCGTGTGTCGAGGTCAACTGTCTCGTCGACAAGACCGGCATCGAGCCGTGCTGGCAGGGCAAGCTCCCCACCCAGCTCGCAGCGATGAACATGACCAACATCAACGTGCAGCTCCTGACCATCGAGGCTGCTGTCACCAAGAAGAAGGAAGCCATCTATCAGGCTGCGATGCTCGACCCGCACTGCTCGTCCGAGCTGACCATCGACCAGATCGTTGCAATGTGTGACGATCTCATCGAAGCACACAAGGGCTGGCTCCCCGAATACAAGTAAGAATTGCAAAGTGAAAAACAGCGTCTTCCCGGCGCTGTTTTTTCTTTCAGAAAGGACACACGATGAATTATCAAGTCATACATCTGCGGGACGACGATCCCGATATTACACTGACGGCGTATGT
This sequence comes from Clostridia bacterium, assembly GCA_017455975.1. Taxonomy (GTDB): domain Bacteria; phylum Bacillota; class Clostridia; order Oscillospirales; family CAG-272; genus RGIG3925. Next base: position 24,174 of record JAFTLK010000036.1, read on the forward strand.
CGCCGATGAAGGCTGGAAGACCCGCGACGCGATGCTGGTCATTCCCGGCGGCGGCTACGGCTGTGTCTGCGACGACAGAGAGGGCGAACCGATCGCGCTTGCGTATCTGGCACGCGGTGTCAATGCCTTTGTTCTGAAGTATTCCGTCGGCAAAAAAGCACTTTTCCCGCGTCCGCTTGCCGATGCTTCCCTTGCGATGGCATACATCAAGGATCACGCGGAACAGTTCCACATTGATCCCGACCGTGTCTTCTGTGTCGGCTTCTCCGCCGGTGGTCATCTGTCCGCTTCCCTCGGCACGCTGTGGCATCTGGACAGCGTTGACGAGATGACCGGACTTCCGCATGGCAAGAACAAGCCGGCCGGCATGGTACTCTGCTATGCCGTTCTGTCCGCAGGTCAGATGGCACACAAGGGCTCGTTCTACAATATTCTCGGTACAACCGAACCGACGGACGAACAGCTTGATCTTTATTCCATCGAAAAGCACATCGATGAGAATACGGTTCCCGCATTCCTGATGCACACGGCGGAAGATCAGGTCGTTCCTGTAGAAAACGCGCTTTATATGGCAGAGGCGCTCTCCGCAAAGAAGGTTCCGTTTGAGATGCACATCTATCCGCGCGGCCCGCACGGTGTGGCACTCGGCAACTGGCTGACCTCCCGCGGCAATCCGGGCTACGACGATGCCGCTGTTGAAAAGTGGGTCGACGATTCCGTTTACTGGATGAAGCATATCTGACAAAAAAATTCAGCCCGCACGGCGTCCGTGCGGGCTGTTCTCTGCTATGCGGTTTGGATAATCAGTCAAGATACTCTTTGAGAACCTTTTCCAGCGACTTGTTTGCCGCCTTGATGTTCTTTTCATACCAGGATGTAAAGTTACGTCCGAGGCTCGGCGTGTCAATGAAGTTGACAAATTCATTGCAGAACGCGACTGAGGTATCGTAGTTATAAGAGCCAAGGTCATAAATACGTGCCGCCTTGATGATGTCAAGCATTTCTGCGGAGTCGTTGTCACGGGATGCCTTGGTCTGCAGTGCCACTTCATAGTATGCGGGAAGCACCTTGTCATAGCCGATGGCACTCATTGCTTCCAGAATGATCGACGTACGCTCGGGATCGCCCGCGGTCATCGGGATGATGCACATATTGGTACCGGCGTCAACGTTGGTGCAGTACTCTGCCGATTCGTCGTACTTCGGCCACGGAACGATACCGAAGTCGGTGTCCATATCACGCATGGTTTCCACATCGTGCATGTTCATATCGATAAACAGCGAGCGGCCTTCTTCAAAGATATTGATAAAGTCTGCGGAATAAGAGAGCTCCCCTGCATCAACAAACGCATCATCGGACTCAATCAGATCAAAGTAACGGTTAAAGACTTCGACCGTCTTATCGGACATGATCGAGATATACGGAATGTCATCGTCGTCCTTTTCGACAACACGCAGACCGCTCGTTGCGAATGCCTGTACCGGACCGACCCACTTTTGTGTGACATAGCCGTAACGGTCGTTGTCCTTATCCATGGTACCGTCACCGTTGAGGTCCGCTGCCGCGCCCTTTGCCATGGTTTCCCATGTTTCATAGGTCCACTTGCCGTCCTTGACGAGCTGGTACGGATATTCCAGATCCAGATCCTGGAACAACTGCTTGTTGAACAGCATCAGGTTTGCCGCGCCCATCGAGCAATAGGAAAGGTCACCGATCATGACATACAGCTGATTGTTGATGGAGAAGCTGCTGCGCGCATCCTGATCCCACCAAGGGTTGTCCAGATTGACATACGGAAGCTCGGTATTCCAATCGAGCAAGAGCCCCTGATTGGCATAGGTATGCGCCGCACGTCCGTGTGCCATGATTAAGTCATACGCATCATCACCGGCAAGAATGGTATTGACCGCATCCGTCTCATGGTTGTCGTGGGATGACGGCTGATAAGTGATCTGCACATTGAACTGCTCGGAGATGCGTGAATTTCTTTCAAAGATGGCATCGTCAACGATTTCACCGGTTGCCGCCTCGACATACATATCCTCGATCCAGCGTTCGTTGTTGCGGATCAGCATATGGAAATCGTAGCCTTCATAATCCTTCTCCGGCAGACCGGCAAACGGATCAAAGACTTCCTCCGTTTCGACGGTGGTCTGTGCACCAGTAACAGCCGCTGTAGACTCGGGAGTGGTCGTCGTATCCCCGCCGCCGCAGGATACCATTGCCGCTCCCAGCAGGATGGCTGCCATCATCAGTGATATATGTTTCATTTCTTGGTCCTCCGTTTCATAATTCTGTTATTTTC
>JAFTLK010000348.1 GCA_017455975.1 Clostridia bacterium
CAAAATCATGGAACAAAATCCGATTTTTTTCGTCTAATTAGAGTAGAACCCAAAGAAAGGACAACTGCCATGAAATCTTACATGCGATCACTCACTGTATTGCTTTCCTTACTCCTGCTCCTCTCCTTCATCGGCTGTCAGCGCGATACCACCGATCCCAAACCCGACCGCCAGCCGACGATTCCGACCGGGGTATGGGAAATATCCGCACCGCTTACACTGCCCGGGGACAGCACCCCGATGAGCGGACGCGGATTTGCCCGCGGTTTGGATAGCGAAATCTACTGCACCGCCGCAAAGGAACGCTTTTCCACCGAAGTACAGCTGCTTCGCTATGCACCGGACGGTACGTTTACAGCGCTTCCCTATCCCGACGGCGGCTTTGCATCAACACCCCCGTATCTCACCTCCCATGTCAACGCCTTTACTATGCTGCCGGGCGGCGGCTTTGCGACGATTTTTGATATCGGACAAGGAGAAATGCTCGTCATCACAGACGCCGACAACAACATCTGCGCACAGGTTGAAATGCCGCACTTCGGCGAGATCGATACCGTCAATATGATCGTTTACGCACCCGCGCAGGACACCGTTTATGCCGGCTCACAGGATGGCTTTGCGGCGTATGCCACCGACGGCACTCTGCTGTGGACGTACAAGCCCTCTTATCCGATCATCGGTCTCGGTGTCGCCAAAGACGGCACAGGCTACGTCTGCGCCTACGATCTTCTGACCGATATTTCCGTTATTTCCGTGCGTCCGCTTGACAACACAGCAAAACGCCCCGGTGAGCCTTATCTGCTGCCCGAGGCTGTCAATCTGATGAACGCCGACCTCATCGATCATCCATCCTACGACCTTTGCTGGAATGCAGGCGACGTGGTATGGGGAAGTGACTTCCTGCCGGACGGCACCGACCCGAAAACCGTCATGCCCGATGAGATCATCAATCTGCTCAACTCCGATATTTCACCCAAGACCCCAGCAGATATGATCTTTCTCTCTGCGGACGAGGCACTGCTGTTCTCCTTCGATTATCAGGAAAACGCCCTCGATTCGCGCCCGTATTATGCGCATCTGTCGCGTGTGCCGGAGGATGCGCTGAAGCCGGTCTTCGAAATCACCGTCGCGTCCTGCGGTGCGGGAACCTATCTCGATGCCGCGCTTGCGTTCAATGCATCACAGGATGACTATCGCGTCGTCTTCCGCGCTTACGATACCTACGGTCTTGACGACGCAGAAAAACCGCGCGCCGCGTTTGAGACGGACCTCATCACAGGAAACATCCCCGATGTCGTCCTCGGCAACGGATTTTTCCGACTTGACGATTATGTGCATCTCGGCATCTTTGCCGATCTGTATACTTATCTTGATGCAGACCCCACATTCGGGCGCGATGATCTGCACGCCTGTGTGCTGACCCCGTTTGAAGCCGAGGACGGCACGCTGCCCTATCTTGTCGATACGTTCTATATCTCCACCGTGGAAGCAACTGCCGCATCTGCCGAACAAATCCCCGACAACTGGACATTCGCCGACGCCAAAGCAATTGCGGACGGATTGTCAGACGATCGAATGCTGTTCTATGTCCGCGGTAACGACGGTCTTACGCTTCTGAAAGAGCTCCTGCCGCCGACGGTGACCGGGCTCTTTGCAGACGGCAAAACCGACCGCGCGTCCCTCTCCGCCCTGCTGTCCTTCTGTCATGATTACAAAACCGCCAGCCTTTCCGGCGATGACCGAAAACAGATGCAGATTGAGGGCAAGCTCCTTACCAATCTCAATACGCACCTGCAGTCGGCATACCGCCATCTTGACCTCCGCTATGAGATCGGCGGCGGCAAAGCACCCGTCTACGTCGGCTTTCCGTCATCCGGCGGCAACGGATCTGCCATCTCGATGCGCGAGGGCTTTGCGATCACCAAGACAGCGGCAGAGCATGAATTGGCGTCCCGGGGTGCATGGGCATTTGTCCGCTATGTCATCGAAAACCGAACCTACGATACGCAGGGCTCCTCGATTTCCTATTTCGGTGCGGCAAAAGCCTCGCTTGATCGGATGTTTGACAGCGCCGATACCGTTTACTGCCTGCACTATGACCAAACCCGTGCAGACCTTGCCTATTACGGACAGCCGCATCTGCATCACGAAAACGAACCCGCACCGACCGTCGTATCCTTTGATGAGAGTGACCGCGCAGCCGTACGCGACCTGATTTCCGGCATCACCGTCCGTGCCGATGCATATCCCACCGTGCGCGAGATTGTCTATGAGGAAGCCTCGGCATACTTTGCCGGCGCGAAGACGCTTGACGAAACCGTCGATATCATCGCATCGAGAGCAGAGCTGTATTTTGCGGAAAGGAAATGATTCTGTTTTGCGCTGTCGGTTCTAAATAAACGTATGGCGGGGGCTTGTTTTCCGCCGCACAGAAAGACCAGAACAAGATTACGGTCAACGAACACGATAAATTACCGGAATGAGATACGATGTCTTATTCGGAATAACAGTTATCGTATTCATTTATCAAGTTCAAAGTCTGATATGCGGCGGGAGCAAGCCCCCGCCCTACGCGCTTTTGAGAAATAATTCCTAATTCCTAATTCCTAACTCCTAACTCCCAATCATCTGATCTCCGCCATAATCCGATTACATATCACCCGATAGTTGTTCCAATCCATGTGCAGATGGCAGGAATTGGTCAGAATCGCAATCGAAATTTCATAGGTCGGGTCAACCATCAGCATACAGCCGGAGTAGCCGGTGTGACCGCAGGCCTCGGGCGAGCAGAAATCGGAGAAGAAGCCGTAGCGGTCACGTTCTCCCTTCATCCACATCGCAGGGGTACGGATAAATTTCCCCTCGGTGCACTCACGGAACAGATAATGTGCCTGCGGCTGGTTGAACACAGGATTTTCGCGTCCGTGGTAAGCGTCATTGAGCATGATACCGACCTTGAGCAGATCGGGCGCCGTCGTGTAAAGACCGGAATCCCCCGTCGGACGGCGGCACCAGTCGCTCTCATAGGTGTCCGTGTCGCGGTTGTACGGCAGAATCGTGTTCTCGGGCGAGACATTGTGCATATCAAAGGTTGTTTCGTTCATGCCGAGCGGCGCAAACAGCATCTTCTGTGCATAGGTCTCGTAGTCCATACCGACGACGCGCTCAATGATCGCCATCACAAGCGTATAGCCGAGCGTAAAGTATCGGCTCTCCGTGCCGGGTGCATAGTCTCTGACAGCGGCGGAACAAATGGCGCGGACATATTCGTCGGTGGTTACGCCGATGGACGGACGCGGGATATCGCAGGAAAAACTGCCGAAGCCTGTCGAGTGGCAGAGCAGCTGCAGAATCGTGTTGTCGTCATACGGGTATTCCGGCAAAAACTTCTTGACGTTGTCCCAGACGGAAATGCGTCCCGTTTCCATCGCTTTCGCAAACAGTGCTCCCGTGATGATCTTGGTCACAGACCCGATGTTGTGTCGAATTGCACCCGAATATCCCGCATACAAGGGATCGTTCTTTCTTGCCGCAAAGCCGCTGTAAAGCGTCTCCCCGCGATATGCCGCAGCCACCGAAATACACGGTGTCAGATCACTGTCCACAAGCGACTGCAGATATGCAGTCATGCCTTCTTTGTCACAAAATGTCATAATCGTTTCTCCTCTCACGCGTGCGTGTTGTATTTACCATTATTATACGTGGAAATTTCGTCCGCGTCAAGTTTTTTTTGCAAAAAAAGATTGCAAATCGTGAAAAACATGGTATAATAGAAGTAATAAGATGGATGGATGTTTTCAAAATGATGATGGTTATTGTATATGCAGGCGCGTCTCTCTATCTGCAGGGGTGTGCATCGCGCGCCCGATGGGCGGTAATACAATCATGATTACAATCGGAAAGATTTCATAAATAATAATCAGAATATTCGTATTCCGTGAACATCATCAAATTCCTATGTGGCGGGCGCGCAATGCACGCCCCTACTGTTGTAAACATATCATCTGCTTCCTATATCCCCCCGAACCCATTCCACCAACGAAAGGTTACCCGCTATGATCAAACCAAGAACCTATCAGGAATTACATAAGGACTTTATGCAGCCCAAGAACCAATACCGCCCGATTCCATATGTCCGTATAGACGGTGATTTCGCCGACGAGGGACGGCTCATTGACATCCTGTTCGATCTGAAACGGGCAGGCTACGGCGGCATTGCGCCCATTCCGGTCGCCGATCCGCGCAAAACAGCAACTCCAACTACTCCCACCCCCGGCTCCGATGCCTATTGGGATGCCTACGGCAAGCTTCTGGAGCGCGCACGCAACCTTGATATGCAGGTCGTCTATTACGACGATGTCGACAATCCCTCCGGCAAGTTCGGCGGTGCGGTACTTGAAAAATACCCCGATGCCTGTTCGTGGATCCTGACCATGCGCGAATACGAATGCACCGAGGGAGAGGTCACACGGCGGACGCTCGACACAAACGGCGTAACCATGTCCCTTGTCGCATATGAGCTCGATTCAGGCGAACTTATCGACCTGCGCGATGAAGTCATGGGCGATACGCTTGTCTGGGATACACCGGACGGCAACTGGAATATCCTGCAGTTCATCTGTCGGGAGAACCGCGATTCCAAGGTTGTTAATTTCCTCAACTATAAAGCCTCCATGCGCTTCGTCGAGGCCAGCTACAAGACATTCACCGATCACTTTGCTCAGTACATCGGCCAGGTCGTCAACATGACCGTGTATGATGACCTGCAGTATCTGGCACAGAACCGCCGCATGTGGACACCCGATTTCAACGAGTATTTTGAACGGGAATACGGATTCGATCCGGCACTTCTCTATCCTGCACTCTACTATGACATCGGTCAAAAAACGGAATACTGCACAGCATGTCTGATGCGCTGCCGTGCGAAAATGTTTGCAGACGGCTTCTTCCGTGCGGTGGCTGATTTCACAGATAAGTTTGACTTGATCTGTACAGGCAATATCTCCGAGTCCAAAACCGCAGCATGCTCCAACCTGACAGGCGATGCCATGGCACTTCACAAGTACGCCGGCGCGCCGGGTACCGATATGCTCCATTCCTACATGTACGGCTTCAACGGACTGAAGCTCACCGCTTCCGCCGCGTACAACTTTGAAAAGGAATATGTCACCTGTGAGCTTTACAACCGCTATGCCGAACTCAATACGACCATCCTTTACAAGGAAGCGATGAACTGCTTTGCCCGCGGTGCGAATGTCCTGATGCCCAATGTCATGCAATGGTCCGGCGATACGACCTACAACCATGACATTTCCCTGCGCAACCCCGACATGCGCGACATCTATCCGAAATTCACCGATTTCATCGCACGCTGTCAGGCGATGCTGCAAGGCGGCACACATGTATGCGACATTGCGATGCTGTACCCGATCGAATCCCTGCACTCCAAAGTCTTTTTCTATGAGCAGGCTGAGCGCTGCTTTGAATTCGCACCTGTTCTGCAGTTTGCCGACTACATGAGCAATATCAACTCTGTGCTCAATTACTGCGGCCGCGACCTGACCGTTCTGCACCCCGATGTGCTTGCGGAAAAAGGACGGTGTGAGGATGGCGTTCTGTACATCGACAACGCACTCAATCCCGAGCAGTACCGCATTCTGATCCTCCCCGCAATGACGATGACCAGCATCACGACACTGCGGATGGTACGCGATTTTTATGAATGCGGCGGTAAGGTGCTGGCCACCTCCTGCGTTCCGTTCAAGATCATCGAAGACGATCCGGACCTGCAAAAGGAAGCTGCCGACATTGTCGAATACCTCTTTGATGCGCGTGAAAACGTACTCAATTACCGTTCTGACTATCAGATCCGGCGCAATGAATGCGGCGGTATGGCTGTTTACCTGCGCTCGTCGATGACCGACCTTGACGGCACGGAATACGTGGAAGCGAACCGCATCAATCAGACACTCTGGACGTTTGATACACCCGTTGATATCGTCTTTGAGCATCTGCCGCGCATTCCCAATTCCGGTATTCTATCTCTGAATCTGATCGCATTTGAAAACTACGGCGCAACCGCAGGTATCGCCTCCGGCGGTGTGTTCAACTACATCCATAAGCGCCACGAAGACTGCGATGTCTATTATGTATCCAACACCACGGTCAAGGACTACGAGGGACACATTGTCATCCGCGGGTCGCATGAGGTGGAGGAATGGAATCCTCATACAGGCAAGATCCGCCAATTCAATGAACGCTTTGGCTACGTCGGCGGCGAGGTCTATACTGTCATCGACGCTGCCATCCCGCATGATACCTCTGTCTTCTATGTCTGCCGTCCCAAGAATAAGGTTCCGGACGACGCAAAACGCTTTGAGGACTTCGGTGCCCTGCGCAAGTATTTCGCAGAGAAAGCAGGCAAGAAGACGCAGAATAAGAAGCCGCATATTTTTGGGTGGTAATTCGCGTAGTTTTCCCCAAATTCCTGATTCCGAATTCCTAATTTCTCATTGAATGAAAGGACAACACCATGACCATTCTTGAAAACATTTCCTACGATCCCGCACTTGGCAGAAGCGGACTTTACGACATGATCCTCCCGGGCAATCCGGGTGAGGACTGCGATGACCTGTTCGTCTACATCCACGGCGGCGGTATCGAAGGCGGCGATAAGGCAGGAGAACGCGGCGTGTTCACCTACCTCGCCGAGCGCGGTGTCGCTTGCGCATCCATCAACTACCGTATGTACCCGGTCGGCGCGAAGTTCCCCGAATACATCGAGGACTGTGCAAAAGCCGTCGCACATATCATGACCGAGGGACGCAAGATCGTCAATTTCCGGCGCATCACGGTCGGCGGCTCGTCTGCCGGCGGATACCTGTCCATGATGCTGTTCTTTGACCCCAAGTACCTCGGCGCACACGGCATTTCCCCGCGTGACATTGACGGCTGGTATTTCGATGCCGGTCAGCCGACCACGCACTTCAATATCCTCGCAAAAGAGCGCGGCATCGACCCCTTTGCCGTCCGCATCGACGAGGCTGCACCAATGTACTTTGTCGACCACCGCTTTGAGGACCCCGATACCCTGCCGCGCCTCCACTTTGTCTGGTCGGAAAACGATATGGCACTGCGCCCGGAACAGAGCGAACTGATGGTGCGTCTGCTCAAGCATTACGGCTACCCGCAGAACAAGCTCGGTCAGACCTTCATGCCGCATAACGGACACTGCGAATATGTCAGCAAGTCCGCGCTGTTCGGCGAGATGATTGCAGGATTCCTGAAAGGATTTGCAAAATAACGCAAAGACACGCTGTTTCTCGCAACCAATATGTAGGGACAGGCGTAATTGGATACACCTGCTTCCACCGTCAAAAAATTCCTCATTCCTAATTCCTAATTTCTCATTACAAAAAGCTGCACCGGATGCCGCCCAAACGGATGACACCCGGTGTTCTTTTATGCGGTTTTATCGGAAATGATCAACTCACGCATTACAGCGATTCCACTTCCGTCTGGACATCGTTGACAGCGTGTGCACGGACGTCGTCCGCCTTGCCGTCTTCGACGAGCGTGTTCGCCGCAGACTTGCCTGCGACCACACCGGTGATCAGAGAGGACAGGTCGATACCGGTCGCTTCCTTGACACCTTCCATGATCTGGGACGTGGTCTTCATGACGTCGCCGACCATCTTTGTGGAGTTGCCGTCGCCGTACATCACGATACGGTCGGTCTGCGCCAGAGGCAGAGCGGCATTCTTGACAACCTCGGGAAGTGCGGACAGGTACATTTCGAGGACGGACGCTTCGCCCATCTTCTTCTGTGCTTCTGCCTTCTTCTCGATGGCTTCCGCTTCCGCAAGACCCTTTGCGCGGATACCGGCAGCTTCCTGCTCGGCAGCGTAGCGCTTTGCTTCTGCTTCTGCCTTGAGTGCTTCGGCTTGCTTGATCTTTTCGTACGCTTCTGCTTCTGCTTCACGCTGGCGGCGGATCAGTTCAGCCTCTGCTTCCTGTTCAGCCTTATACTTCATCGCGTCAGCCTGCTTGCGGACTTCGGCATCGAGCTTGCGTTCCTGCAGCGCGATTTCCTTTTCGGCAAGCTCTGCTTCCTTTTCGCGGCGTGCGATGTCAGCATTGGTCTTGGTGACTTCAATCGTCTTTCTCTGGTTTTCTTGCTGGATGGAGTATGCAGCGTCTGCTTCTGCGCGCTTGGTGTCGGCACGCGTCTGCATTTCCGCCTGCTGGATCACGAGCGCAGCATTCTGTTCGGCAATCTTCTTGTCGGCTTCGACCTTGACTGCGTTGGATTCCTGCTGTGCGTTTGCTGTTGCGATGGCGATATCGCGCTGTGCGTTTGCCTTTGCAATCTGCGCGTTCTTGCGGATCTGCTCAACGTTGTCAATACCCATGTTTTCGATGGTGCCTGCATCATCACGGAAGTTCTGGATATTGAAGTTGACGACCTCGATACCGAGCTTTTCCATATCGGGAACAACGTTCTCGGTGATCTTCTTCGCAACACCCTGTCTGTCCTGCACCATGTCCTTGAGTCCGACAGAACCGACGATCTCACGCATATTGCCTTCCATGACCTGCATACACAGCGTGACCAGCTCTGCCTTGGTCATACCGAGCAGAGATTCCGCCGCACGCTTGAGCATTTCGGGGTCAGAGGAGATCTTGATGTTGGCAACACCGTCGACCGTGACGTTGATGAACTCGTTGGTCGGGACGGCTTCCGATGTCTTGACGTCCACCTGCATGACCTTCAGAGACAGCTTATCGACTCTCTCGAAGAACGGGACACGCCAGCCTGCACGGCCGATCAGAATACGCTTCTTGCCAAGACCGGAGATGATGTACGCGGTATCCGGCGGCGCCTTGAGGTAGCCGATGACGAACAGGATGACGACGAGCGCGACGGCGGCAATGCCGATCAGACCACCGACACCGATGGAGGAAATGAGTTGTTGCAGCATAATATGCTCCTTTCTATATTTGGGTTCGTACCCTTTCCTTCACAAGAAAACGATTCAGCGGTTCAAGCGATTTTGAATCGCTCTCTTATGATGTGACTATATTATATCACACGGTCAAGTGATTGTCAATACCTTTTTGAAGATTTTTCAAAGTTTTTTGTTTTGTGTTGTTTTTGGGCGGATTCTGGGTGTGTACCTGTATACGTTTGACGCAATTGTCTTCAATATGTCTCGCCGCATCTCTATGCCGTTTATGGTTAAAAATTACCACAAATTACGGTATTTATCATCTATAATCCTCATTCAGCGGACGACCAATGGTCGTCCATACAGATCCTTTTGAAACAAATTCAAAATTTGCGGGCGATTCGTGAATCGCCCCTACAATCGCATCTGTCATCGAAAACCAAACCGCCCGGCATTGTTTTCTGACACCGGACGGTTTCATTCTATTCCTATCAATCAAAAATCAGCACCGTTTCCGGGCAATTGCCGAGATCACGCCGATGCAGACCCGCTCTCACCGCACCGAAGACAAAGCTCATCGCCGGCGGCTCATGCGGCATCGTCAGCTTCTGATCGGGCACGCTGTCAAGATGTGCGGGAATTTTCACCTTATGCGTGCGCAGATAATCGCCCATCGGGGCTGTCAGACCGTCGGCGATCTTCTTCATGGTTGGCCTGCAGATGCGCGCAAAGAAGTCCTCCGCCTGCGCATGGGTCAGCCGCGGCACGTTGAGTGCAGGTTTGCCGTCGACCATTTTGAGGAAGCCTTCCTCGCAAAGACCGGGAATCCCTGCCAATAACTTCGGCGGATAACCAACCTCAGCCGGGTCAATACCCGTTTCGATCAGATAGGCCAGCTGTAAAAATGCTTCTTCATTGTCCATGAACGTATGACAGCCAAGCGATTCGAGCTTTCCAAAGCCATATGGATTAAGCGCCGTATCATAAGTGAACATCACAAGATCACGCCCGCCGGCATAGCTGTCGATCACCGTCCGGCGCACACCGCCCAAACCCCAGTTCTCACGCGAACGGTAAGCCTGCGGCATCTCATCCTCGTTTGAGGTCATGTCTGACACCGTGCCGAACGCAATCCACCGACCGCCGTTGGGACGCTCCGGGAAAATCTGCGGTTTTCTGTACGGCTCTCCGGCGTTCCAGACCGCAGATACCGTGATATCGATCAGCATGAACCGCTCCAGCTGCTCCGAATGGTAATCGGTCGCCTTCAGCGCTTCTACCGCGTCTCCCATGTGTGTAAGATACATTTCCATGTTCTCATCACAGAACCGCGCCTTGTCGGGATTGCTGATCCAGTGGTCGCGCAAGGTATAAATGATAAAATCGGTGTAAACACGTCCGTCACCCATGCGCCGCATCAATTCCTCGCGCACGAGCTTTTCGACGACCGGTTCAACATACGCCGCCGCAACACCGACCGCTTTTGCAAGATCGGTTACCGAAATCGGTTTTTCATACGCCGCGATCAGAAGATTCTGCCCGAGAACATCGTGCTCCACAAGGTTCATCGGCTCCATGTTTGCCCCGCACGATCCGCTGTTGCAGATTTTCAGAAACTTGGGCAGATAGGATTGCTCTGTATAGGTTTTCATTTGTTCCATTCCCTTCTTCATCTGTTTCCGTCCGTAATCAAGACGGCTTTTGACGGTTCCGGGCGGAATCCCAAGCGATGCAGCGATATCGGCAACCGTTTCCCCGCGGAAATAGTGCCGCACCGTGATGACGCGGTACTGCTCGGACAGAAACGCAACACTCCGTCGGATAGCCTCTGCCTCCTCCGAGCGCAGAAGTGCATCGTCTATCTCCGTGTCATCGGGAATGTCGAAATCTTCCCCGATGGTCACCGTGACCGCGCGGTATTTGCGCCGCAGACGGTCATGCCACCGCCGCCGCAGTACCGAAAACAGCCACGACCGCAGATCGTCGATCTGACCGCCGCGCGCAAGGTATGACAATGCAGCCAGTTGTGTTTCACTTGTCAGGTCTTCGGCATCCGGGACATTATCACATAGGCGCATTGCCGCCGACAACAACACCTCAGTGTACGCAGCCACCGCATCAAAGCCCGCCTGCATCCAAGGATTCCTCCCCTCTCATATTCTGATGAGCGCTCTCACCTATAAAGTCGCAGAAAATAAGGTAAGGTTCGATGAAAAAGGAAAATTTTTGATTTTTTGTTTGATTCCAAGATAAACAACGATGCCGTCATGATGATCCTTGTCATTGCGTAGGGACAGGCGTCCTCGATTGTCCCTATATGCATCATCTACTGTCTGCGGCAAGAATTTTCGCATCAGAGTATGTCCTCCACTGTCTCTTGTCGATGCCAAAACAGAAACCGGGACAGTCGGGACGCCTGTCCCTACAATCACCGAGAAATGTCAGCGATTACTTGCCTTCAAACCAAATCTTCGACTCGCCCAACTGCTCCACGGATTCTCTGATTCTTTGTCTTTGGTTTCCGTACTCATAGGTCATCACCCACGGTGCCTGCATCATGCCGAGCAGATGTCCGTCGGAGATGTGTTCCTTGCAGTATTTGGTCAGCGCAAGCATATTGTCGGGCGTGGAGTAGTTGCTGCCGGTCGGCACCTGATCGTAGCCGTGTGCATCGAGGACATCAAAGCATTCAAGCACACGCTTGTGCCACTCCCCTGCATCCGGACCGAAGCCCATCGAATAGTACCAGTTGGACTGCACGACATCGCGCGGCATTTTTGCAAGGAACTTCTCGCGGTGATCCCACATATAGTCCGACCAGATCCACGGACGAGCGCCGCCGCGTTCGGTACATTCGATGAAGTAGTAAAGATCGTGCCACCACAGATCATGGTTGCGGATGACGCAGTAGTCGTAGTTGCGCTGATGTGCTTCGGTTTCCTCATCCATACCGAGATGGAAGAAGCGCGGCTTGAAAATGTCACAGACCTCGGCAATCAGATCGGCGCAGACCTGATAGTAAATGCGTGTCGACAGCATACGGCTGTACTCACCCAGCCAGATGTCGTGGCAGGCGGAGAAGTTCAGCTTCGGAATGATCTCAATGCCCATTGCACGCGCACGCGCCAGTTCTGCCTCCAGCTGCTCGCGCGTCCATGAACCGTTTACCGCAAGCTCCGGGTGAGATTCATATTTCAGTCCCTCGCCGACGTCCAGAATAATCATGTTGACACCGACCGATCGCTGATGCTCCAGCGTTTCATGCCACATATCGAGATCAAAGCGCAGTGTGGACGATGCCACAGCGCCCGGCTCGTTTTCGCGTCCGCGCGTGTTTCCTTCCTCATTCCACATATTCGTACCGAAATGAATCAGTGTTGACCAGATTTTTTCTGCCATGATTGCTTTCTCCTCTTAATTATTTGATTTTGAAAAAAGAAGCCGCTGGGGCTTCTTCTTTCGTGAAAATGTTTTTGATTTTCTGTAGGGGCGATTCACGAATCGCCCGTCTAATTTTCCGTTCCTTGTACAGATTTTGATGCATGATTGCAAAATACAATCATTGGAATCAACATTGCAGATCATGTTCGGGCGATTCGTGAATCGCCCCTACAATTGATGAAATTGCAGTCAAAATCCAACACAGCAAACGAAGCATTTACTCATCATTCAAACGACGAGAACACTTCAACCGCCTTGGCAAGACGCTTGACGGATGCCTTTTCGTTGGACTTGTAGTAGGATGCCCATGTATTGATCTGCGATCTGCCGATCATGTGGTCCAGCGTGTAGACAAGACCCCATTCATCGTAAAGGTCGGCAAAGTCACCGGTACGTCCGGCGTAGATCAGGTCGATCATAGCGGCGGAGTCCTCGTCACGCGCGCCCTTCTGCTTGATGGCAACGTCATAGACTGCCGGACGGATCGTCTTGTAGCCTTCAGCTGCCAGTGCTTCGAGAATGATGGAAGCACGTTCAAAGTCCTCGTTGAGAACCGGAACTGCGAGACAGTCGGAATGTGCGGATGCGTGAGAGTAGTAGTTATCCTGTGCTTCGTCGTACTTGGGCAGCGGCAGGATACCGTAGTCATCTTCCATTTCACGGAACTGTGCGCCGATACAGGTCGTGATCTTGTCGACGTAGAGCAGTGAACGTCCGTCGAGGAACGCCTGCGATCCGATATCGTTGCCGACCATGGAATAGTCGTATGCACAGACCATGTCATACATCTTGTTGACAATGTTGGTCATCTTCTCGGTGTTGATGCAGAGCTCCGGTTCACCGGCGTCGTTGATCTGCGTCGTCGGCTGATCCATCGCAACCTGGAACTGGAACATGAAGCCGGCGTTGCCCGTGAATGCAAGTTCGTCCTTGTCAAATTCGATCTTGCCGTCACCGTTAAGGTCTGCACCGAAGGACTTGACGATTTCCGTCATCTTGTCGATGGTCCACTTGCCTTCCTTGACGAGATCGTAGAAGTTGACATCGAGCTGATCGCGGGTCAGGGTCTTGTTGAACAGAATGATCGAAACTTCGGTGATGTTGTCGACGTTGACCGTACCGTTGATAACAAAGTACTTGTCAAAGATCGAGTAGTTTTCAATCAGATACTTATTCCACCACGGCTTGTCAAAATCGAGGTATTCCAGCGTGTTGACATCGGCACAGAGCTGCTGCAGGGCTAGGTCACCGAGGAAGCGGAAGTGGTGAATGGCAAGGTCAGCAATCGCATCACCCGCCATCAGGGAGTTGGTCAAAACGGAGATGTCCTCACCCTCTGCCATTTCCGGTTCACGGATAACACAGTTGAAACGATCCTCAACCGTCTTGTTGCGTGCAAAGACCGCGTCGTCCACGACCTCACCCGTTTCCTCGAGCTGCCAGACACCGTCCTTGTGTCCGCCGGCGCAGCAGCCGCGGGTATAAATTTTGTATTCGTAGCCGCCGAAATCCTTTTCTGGCAGATTGTCCATCAGTGTCGGATCTTCCGTGACAGCTTCCGTTTCACCGCCGGTAGCCGCATCGGTCACAGCATCGGTCTTCCCCGCGTCTGCATCACCGCAGGCGGAGGTCACACCCATTGCCAGCAGCAGAAGTGCCGCCATACACAGACGAATATGTTTTGCGTTTTTCATACAGATACTCCTTTTCCGTTGAATTTTTCTGTTACCATTATACAATGATTTGTGAGAATTGTCAAGGGGCTTCGTGAATTTTACGATTTCACACAACACGGGCGATTCATGAATCGCCCCTACATCCATCGAGACCCCAAAATTCCTAATTCCTAATTCCTAATTCAAAACATCTCCCTGAACCGCACGGCTCTTTGATACGCCTGCGCAAGATATTCCTCAAAGCTCCATGCGGCATAGCGGTCGTGCGTATTCCGCCCGGGCTTGCTCTTGGAGGTCAGCTCAAAGGTCAGCGCACCGCGATAGCCGACAGCACACAGACGGTCTGCAATACCCTGCCAGTCGGCAATACCGTCAAACGGCAGCAGATGCGCGTCGTCAAGCCATGTAATGTTGTTTTCATCCGTGATGCCCATGTTGTCGTTGAGATGCGTCGCAATCAGACGGTCACCCCAGCGCGTGATCAGATCACGGCTGCGGTTGTAGCACATCTCGTGTCCTGTGTCAATGCAGAAGCCGACGGCGGGATTGTCGGAGAGCGCGTCCATCAGAAGCTCCAGATACTCCTCACCTTCGGTATTTTCCAACGCCAGTTTCACGCCGATGTTCTTTGCGTAGTCTGCGACACGCCCGAAGCGTTTGATGCCCCAAGGATTGGGATTGTGCGTATCAAAGCCGATGAACGCGTGCGCAACCGTGATCGGGATGCCGTTTTCCGCGCAGGCATTCAGACAGCGGCACAGCTCGTCGGCGACGTCTTCCCCCTCACTGCCATCCTCCCACATCCGGTTCGCTCTCGTAAACGGCGCATGCAGGGATTGGTAGATCATGCCGTTGTCAGATACGATCTTTGCCCACTCGGATATCGGCGCACCGTCCGACCATCCGGTAAATACCCCGTCAAATCCGGCACGACCGATCAAGGGAATCTGTTCTTCCGTGGAAACGGGATAGCCCATGCCCGTTGCCAGAATCAGTTTTGCGTTTTTCATGGTGTTTGTCCTCCTCGGATTTCGTTTTTTTCATTATAACATATTGCGGCGGGAATTTCCATAGAATTTTGAAAATTCGAAAAGAAATCAAGTATTGTTCCTTCCATTACGCGTAGGGCGTGAGGCATACTTGCCTCGGATTGCCTCCCGCCGGTCTGGAAGAACAACATAACGATTTCGTATACCGAATATTGGGAAATCAAATTTATCTATTTCATCCGTTAATGAAATCAATGTCGCGTAGAACAAGCCCCCGCACTACGGAATAATTGCTGCCGTCGGCTTCTTACTTGTCCAAACCTCTTGACAATCTCCCGAAAATCCATTATAATGAACATAACCAAAACCACGAAAGGAACCAACAAAATGAAACTTTCAAGAAACTTTATCTCGGCAAATACCGCGATGTGCGAGCTTTCCGCATGGGTTGCCGCTCCCTATCTGCGCAAGACCGTCTCCCTTGCCAAAGCGCCGATCAAAGCAGAGCTTTCCGTCTGCGGACTCGGCTTTTACCGCTTCTGGCTGGACGGCGAGGAGCTGACGCGCGGTCATATGTCCCCGTACATCTCCGCATCCGACGACGTCATGGACTACGATATCTACGATCTCACGGACAAGCTGACAGACGGTCGGCACACCCTCGGCTTCCAGCTCGGCAACGGTATGCAGAATTGCTTCGGCGGTTACGTCTGGGACTTTGAGCAGGCGGCATGGAGATCTGCACCGAAGCTGGCGGTCTGCCTCGCGCTGACGTATGATGACGGTACAACCGAAGAATACGAAGCGGACGATTCGTTTGTCTGGGCACCCTCTCCCGTCATTTACGACGATATCCGTCAGGGCGAATGTTATGACGCGAATCTGGAAATCCCCGGCTGGAATCTGCCCGACTTTGACGACAGCGCATGGAATCCTGCGGTCAAGGCAGAATGTCCGCGCGGCAAATCGGTCGTCTGTGCGGCAAATCCGATCAGGGAATGGACGCGCCTGACCCCCGTATCGATCAAGCCGCAGACCCGTCTGACGTATGCACATTGTGAGCAGGTCGATGAGGGCTATCTCTACGATTTCGGCACAAATTACGCAGGTATCCCGCTTCTGCGCATCAAGGGTGAAAAAGGACAGAAGATTTCAATGATCTTCGGCGAACACATCGACACAAACGGCGACTTCAAGGTCGACAACATCCGCTTTGTCCGCCCGGAATACTACAATATGCCCCTTTACATCCAGCGCGACGAATACACCTGTAAGGGTGAGGGGATCGAGGAATGGTCGCCTGCCTTTACTTACCACGGCTTCCGCTACTGCCTTGTCACCGGCATCACCGAGGAACAGGCAAAAGAGGGACTGCTCACCTACATTGTCATGAACACCGAGCTTGCCGAGCGCGGTTCGTTCTCCTGCTCCGATGAAACACTCAACCGTCTGCAGTCGATGATCCGTGTCTCAACGCTTGCCAACTTCTACCATTTCCCGACCGACTGTCCGCACAGAGAAAAAAACGGCTGGACAGCGGACGCAGCACTGTCCACCGAGCATACCCTGCTCAATCTGGAGCCGGAGAATAACTATTACGAATGGATGCGCCACATCCGTGCATCGATGCATGACGACGGCAGAATCCCCGGCATCGTTCCGACCGGCGGCTGGGGCTTTGCATGGGGCAACGGTCCGGCATGGGATAACATTCTGATTACCCTGCCCTACAATGTCTACCGTTACCGCGGTGACAAAAAGATTGTCGAAGAATCGCTGACGTCTCTCCTCCGTTATGTCAACTATCTGACCACCCGCGTCGATGACCGCCATCTGATCGCCATCGGACTCGGTGACTGGTGCGCACCCTTTGGTCCGCGCTCGCCGCTGATCTTCACCGACTCTGTCATCTCCATGGATATCTGCGAGAAGACCGCGTATCTGCATGAGGTCTGCGGCAAAACCGCACAGGCAAAGTTCTGCCGTGAGGTTGCCCAGCAGTTCCGTGCGGCAGTCCGTGAGCATCTGATCGACTGGTCGAACATGACCGCCATCGGCGAGGGCACCCCGACACCCGGATGCGAAACTTCGCAGGCAATGGCAATTTACTATAACATCTTCACAGAGGACGAAAAACCCGCCGCTTACAAGGTTCTGCTTGACAAGATTCATGAGCAGAACGATCACCTCGACACCGGCGTTCTCGGTGCGCGCGTGATCTTCCACGTGCTTTCGGCGTTCGGTGACTCCGATCTTGCATACAAGATCATCGTCGATCCGACCTACCCGTCCTACGGTTCGTTTGTTGCCCGCGGCGAAACCTCGCTGCCCGAGGACTTCAACCGTCCCGATCAGCATGTCAATTCTCTCAACCACCACTTCTTCGGCGACATCAGCGCATGGTTCATCAAGTGCATCTGCGGCATCAACTATAACCCCGATGCAGACGATCTCACCCGCGCCGACATCACCCCGCACTTTGTCACGGCACTGTCGGATGCCAAGGCATACCACGTCTGCCCGAATGGCAAGATCGCCGTCGACTGGGTACGCGGCGACAACGATACCGTCACGCTGCACGTCACCTACCCCGAGGGGATGCACGGCCGCCTCATCTTCCCCGACGGCTGGGTCTGCGCTGCCTGCGGAAAGACAGAGACGGATGCAAAGAGCGGTACGTTTGTGCTTAAGCGGGCGTAAGCACCAACCCCGTATTTGTAGGGACAGGCGTCCTCGACTGTCCCTTGTGCACCATTTAATACAGGGACAGTCGGGACGCCTGTCCCTACAATTTCGTTGAGCCTTCACCATCTGTCTCAACCAACCGCAAAAAGCATCTACCACAGAAAGCACGGTACTGCCGCCGCCATCCAGCGGTTACAGTACCGTGTGTTTTTCTCAAAAACCAAAATAATCCTTGATCCGCTCTGCCGTTTCATCGGGTGACAGCTCCGTCGTGTCAATTTTCAGATAATTGTCCCACGTTATCTCACCGTCATAGCTTTCACACCGATACTGTGCATCATCCCGCAAAAGGCGCTGTTCAGATGCGGCAA
>JAFTLK010000037.1 GCA_017455975.1 Clostridia bacterium
CTCCCGAGGCGCTTGAAATTCTGAAGACCAAGAGAAAGGGCGCTTACAACATCGTAAAGATCGACCCCGACTACATTCCTGAGCCTATCGAGCGCAAGCAGGTCTTCGGCATCACCTTTGAGCAGGGCAGAAACGAATTCAAGATCGGCGAGCACCTGTTTGAAAACATTGTGACCGCAAACAAGGAACTACCCGCATCTGCAAAGCGCGATCTGATCGTCGCACTGATCACCCTCAAGTACACGCAGTCCAACTCCGTCTGCTTTGCATACGACGGACAGGCGATCGGCGTCGGTGCCGGTCAGCAGTCCCGCGTCCACTGTACCAGACTCGCCGGCGGCAAGGCTGACACCTGGCTGCTCCGCCAGCATCCGAAGACCCTCGCGCTTCCTTTCCTGCCCGAAATGAAGCGTCCGGAACGCGACAATGTCATTGACGGTTATATCAACGGCAACGAAGAAGATGTCTGCGCTGACGGCATCTGGCAGGGCTACTTCACCGAACAGCCCGCACCGCTCACCGCGGAAGACAAGCGCGCATGGCTTGACACCTTCAAGGATGTTGCTCTCGCTTCCGACGCATTCTTCCCGTTTGCGGACAACATCAAGCGTGCATACGCATCCGGCGTCAAGTACGTTGCGGAGCCCGGCGGCTCCATCCGTGACGATCTGGTCATCGCGGAATGCGACAAGAACGACATGGTCATGGCATTCACCGGTATGAGACTGTTCCATCACTAATATAAGAAATTTCGTGCAAGGTGAACTTCCTCGGTTGAAATAGGAGCCGACGGCTTCAAGTACCGCGTAGGGCGGGGGCTTGCTCCCGCCGAAACAAAGAAATTTGATAATAAACACACAGAAAAATTGCTGTTTTATCAAATATTTTCCGTACATATCAGGTTGTTCACCCACTGCGGCGGGAGCAAGCCCCCGCCCTACGCGCAGCAAAAATGCCGCGTGTAGACTTTCCGGAAATAACAACCCCACCAAAGGAGTTATACATGAAAATTATGGTTGTCGGTGGCGGCGGACGTGAACACGCCATCATCAAATCCTTAAAAAAGAATCCCGAAATCACCGAAATTGTCGCACTGCCCGGCAACGGCGGTATCGCCGCTGACGCGGAATGCGTCAACATCGGTGCAAAGGACATCGACGCCATCGTCGAATACGCAAAGAACAATGCCATTGACTTCGCTGTTGTCGCACCGGACGATCCGCTGGTGCTCGGCTGTGTCGATGCGCTGGAGAACATCGGCATTCCCTGCTTCGGCCCGCATGCAAACGCGGCAATTATTGAGGGCTCCAAGGTCTTCTCCAAGAACTTAATGAAGAAATACAACATCCCGACCGCAGCGTACGAAGTCTTCACCGACATCGCATCCGCGCTGGCGTATGCAGAAACCTGTCCGATTCCGATCGTCGTCAAGGCAGACGGTCTGGCACTCGGCAAGGGCGTTCTGATCTGCGAAACCAGAGACGATGTCCGCTCTGCCCTGCACTCCATGATGGAGGACAAGATCTTCGGTGCAAGCGGCTCCTCCGTTGTCATGGAAGAATTCCTGACCGGTCCCGAGGTTTCTGTGCTGGCATTCACCGACGGCAAGGTCGTCCGCCCGATGGTCTCCTCGATGGACCACAAGCGCGCACACGACAATGACGAGGGTCTGAACACCGGCGGTATGGGTACAATCGCCCCCAACCCGTATTACACAAAGGAAATTGCCGATGTCTGCATGGAAACGATTTTCCTGCCGACCATCAACGCCATGAACGCAGAAGGCAGAACCTTCAAGGGATGCCTGTACTTCGGTCTGATGCTCACACCCAATGGTCCGAAGGTCATCGAATACAACTGCCGCTTCGGCGATCCCGAAACGCAGGTTGTTCTGCCGCTTTTGAAGTCCGACCTCTTTACCATCATGAAGGCGGTTCACGACGGTACGCTTGCCGATGTCGATGTCACATTCGGTGACGGTGCGGCTTGCTGTGTCGTCTGCGCTTCCGACGGTTATCCCGGAAAGTACGAAACCGGCTATCCGATGACGCTTCCCGAAACCACCGACACCGAAGCTGTCTATGTCGCAGGTGCGAAAATCAAGGACGGCGTGCTCGTGACCGGCGGCGGACGCGTTCTCGGTGCGGTTGCGGTCCGCGACACACTGAAAGAAGCCATCGATGCGGCGTATGTCGTTGCAGACGGTGTCAAGTTCGATAACAAGTACATGCGCCGTGACATTGGTGCACGTGCCCTTGCCGCAAAAAACTGACAGTTTCTATCGAATCGAAAGGAATCAATAACAGATATGGTATATCGCGTATTTGTAGAAAAAAAGCCCGCTCTGGCAGGTGAAGCGCGTTCGCTTCTCTCTGACCTCAAAACCCTGCTCGGCATGGAAGGTCTGACGGGTCTGCGTATGTTCAACCGTTACGACGTCGAAAATATAGATGCCGATCTCTTTGCGTATGCAAAGCAGGTCGTCTTCTCCGAACCGCAGCTGGACA
>JAFTLK010000349.1 GCA_017455975.1 Clostridia bacterium
GCGGCACCTGACAGCATTGTCAGCCAGACCGTGTCACGTGCAAGGAGCGTCAGCATCCTCTCATCGTCCACAGCCTCGGCATATCTGACATGCAGTGCCTGCCATTCGCCCATCATCGTCGGCACGCACGCGGCGGTATACTGCAGCGCCATGTCGCTGATGGCAGCATAATCAATGCCGGGACGCGAGCCGCAGATGTCGGGATAGTTATGCAGCGAGAAGAAGTCCGGCGCGATCTCCCGACTCCAGTGCACGGTATCGTGACCGAGAATGCTGACGCCGGGATTGCTGATGCAGAGCGGCATGTCGGGAACCGTACGGCGTACATGCGCTGCCATATCGCGGTGCCAATCGAGGTACCCCGGCGTGTCCTCCCAGCGGAACGTGTTCATCGGACGCGCATGCGGACTTGCCCAGCCGGATTCGTTGAACAGCTCAATGGCGTACAGATCCTCCTCCAATTCGGAGAGCATCGGCAGTATCTCATCCAGAAACCGATGACAGCAGTCACGTACATCCGGATCGGTGAAAAAATCGTCATAGGAAACAATGTCATCGGGGTTTTCGAGAAACCGACGCTGGGAGGGCGCCGCCGCCCGTATCTCCTCCTCACTCCAGAGCCGTCTGCCCCAATATGTGCGCGTATCCCGCTGACAGTAGAAGCTGCATTCCGGTTCCGTAAACAGACACAGCTGCAGCTTGATGCCGTAATTGCGTGCGGTTTTCATATAGGCCTTGATCGTTCCGAATAACGCGCGGTTCACGCGGCCGCCGATATCAAGACCCTCCCATGCCGATCCGCCGCTGTCGCCGCGCGGAAACATGCGGATGGCAGTACAGCCCTCCTGTTCCGACAAAAACGCAAAGAATCGCTCCCATACGCTCTTCGTTGCATGCTGAAATTCGATCAGAGAGCTGCCGTGCTGGGAATGCGCAGCCAGCTCCTCACCGACATAGATCAGCTTGAAATAACAGCCGAACATCCCCATCGGTATGTATCGCTGCCCGTTATTCTGATAAAAATATCCGTTTTTCCATTGCATGACCGTCACCGCCCCCTGCCGTCGGATGTTTACTTGTCGGATCCTTCCGCCTCACGTGCACGGTCAAGGGCGGAGTTGCGGAAATAAAGTGCAACGTCAATGGAGATCATAATGAAGTTGAGGATATAGAAGAAGAACGACAGGAAGAACAAAAGACCGCTTTCATCCATTGCTGTCAGCTGAATGACCTTGCGGGTGATACCGCAGGCATATCCGATGAGAAGAAAAACCTCAAAGAACAGGCTTTTCCCCTTCGCCGTACGGGAAATGACCGACTTGCGGATGGAGATCGGCCAGGAAAGACCGAAACAGAATATGGTCAGCGCTTCGAGTAAATCAACAATACCGTTCATGGTTATACAGTCTCCTTTATGCAACAGACAAATTTTTTGACTATATTATAACACAAAGCGGCACCGTTGTCAAACCGTCCTGTACATTTTCTGTTCCGGTAAGCGAGATTTTTTATCGGATTATCATGACCGGATGTATGTGATAAATGCCCTCCGGGCATAAATCTTTTCCCGCTGAAATACCTTGCATCCGGTTGACAAAATCACTTGATTGTGATATAATATTGCCGTACAGAAATCATGGAGAGGAGTGTGCGATCATGGCCGAAGTTTCAGAGACACGAACCCCCGGCATTCCGGAATTTGTCGGCTGTACCCTGCTTGATACCATCGGGCTTGTCCTGCCCGGCGTTGATGCAGCCTTGAAGCAGCAGATGCAGATGACGCACCCCTTCCCGGACACAGCCATTTCCTCACTCGG
The DNA here is from genome assembly GCA_017455975.1 of Clostridia bacterium. Classification (GTDB taxonomy): domain Bacteria; phylum Bacillota; class Clostridia; order Oscillospirales; family CAG-272; genus RGIG3925. Next base: position 1,818 of record JAFTLK010000349.1, read on the forward strand.
CATGCTGTCCTCCCGTACCGGTGCTGCCGGACAGATCATCGCCTGCGACGATGCGGTCAAGGCAACCGCGGCACAGCTCGTTTCGGTCGAGCTTCCGCGCGATACCAAAGGCTGGGGCGGGCACGGCTGTTACATCGTACTCGGCAGTGAGACCCCGTCGGATGTCAGAGAAGCCATACGTCTCGCACTCGACGGCGTGACCAAAAACGCCGGTGAGGTTTACATCAGCGATGCCGGTCACCTTGAATTTGCTTATACCGCGCGTGCGGGTGCCGTCGTTCATGCGGCATTCGGTGCACCGATGGGTGAGGCATTCGGCTTCCTTGCTGCATCTCCGGCCGCCATCGGACTTGTGCTTGCCGACCGCGCGCTGAAAACAGCACCCATCTCCGTCGTCACCTATATGACTCCGGACCACGGAACCAGCCACTCAAACGAGGTCATCCTTGCTTTTTCCGGTGAAGCGGACGCAGTACGCACCGCTGTACGGACAGCGCGTGAAATCGGACTTGCGCTGCTTCGCGCCATGGGTTCGGAGCCTCAGTCACCGGGTAAAGTACCCTATATCTGACCCGACAGCAGACATCTTTCATACGCAATCCATTGACAATCCTTTGATTTTATGGTATAATCTATATATAACATAATCGCGGCAAAGCACGACTTCTGCCGCAGAAAATACATGCAGAAAGGAATCATCCAATGACGATCAAAATCGACAACCGTTTTATCCCCGGTACACAAATGGATAAAGAAACGATGGGAAACGTCACAGGTCTTGCGTTCCTCGATAAGATCTTTTATATTCAGCAGGGCATCATGCTCGCACAGATCCGCGATATTTCCGGCATCGACGGCTCGACCCTCCAGAACTGGGTCAAACGCGGCTGGACCGGCAACGCGATCAATAAAAAGTATTCCAAGGATCAGCTTTCCCGCATTCTGCTCATCAATATGATGCGTCAGGCACTGCAGCTTGAGAAGATCGACTATCTGCTGCACTATATCAACGGCGATATCGAATCCAAGGACGACGATATCATCCCCGAATCCAAGCTGTATGATTATGTCTGCCGGATTGTGGATGTCGTCAGCGGTGAGGCTGTTTACAACACCGAGGATCTCCGCACCTGCATCGCCGCAATGACCGTCGATCATCCCGAGATCTTCCCCGGCGCACGCGCACGCCTCAATGAGGTTCTTGAAATCATTGTGACCGCATATAACGCATCCCTGCTGGCCGATTACGCCAACAAGCAGATGCAGTGTCTCTCCATCTGACAAAACCGAAATCTACTGGAATCATGCTATGACGGACTGTTGCAAGTTCTTGCAACAGTCCCATAGAAGTTTCCCTTGCCCCTCTTCCGAGGGGCATTTTCATGCAATATTCGCATGAAAACCGGGAAATTCGGGTCACTTCGTGACCCCGTGGTGTCGCAAGTTGAAAACGTGCAACACCCCCTCGTTGTTTTCCAAGTTGTTTCTAAAATGTTCATAAATCCGTCATGCATCCGTTTTATTCGTGTGGTATAATTATAACGCTTGTATGATATTTTCTGTCTTTTTGAAAATTTTCAAACTTTTTTCTGATTTCATGGAACAAATCCGTATTTTTTGCGTCTATATATATGAAAGTACTTTTCATAATCATATATGACAATATGACAACACTTACTTTCGCACCGAATCTTTGCAGATATGAACACAAATGAAGCCGATACAGGAGAATTGCAAGTGAACCAGAACCAACCGACCCCCGAACAGACACCGCATGCCCCAGCTTCGAAAGAACAGGCAGCAGCTGCCGGGGAAAACACCGCTCCAATTCCGACGGAGCAGATAACAGAACAAGAACAGAATCCGTCCATTGAGGATCAGCTCACAAAGTGTCTGACCGACGGCGACCCCGATGCGGACAGCACATCCGAGAACGAATCCGATTTTTCAGAGCAGACGGACCCGGCCCCCGTATCTGTCACAGATGAAGACGGCACGGATACCGATGAAATAGCATTTCCGGACTTTCCGGAGCGCTCGGAGGATGCCGCAGCTGCCGCCATGTATGCCGCACTGCAGGCAGGCGTACAGACCAACGAGGCTGCCGATACAACAGACGCCTCCCAGCCGCTGTTCCGTGACATCGACAGCCCGGAATATACAGACGATACCGATACAGAACCCACCGCCGCAGCTGCCGCGCCCGCAAAAGCAAAAAAATGCCGTTGGCCGCTGATCGTTCTCATCTGCATCGTGGGACTTATCGCATGCTATTCGCTGGTTGCATTCCCGCCGTCCGGTCCGATTGCCGGTCTGCGCGATATGTATATTCAGACCGCGATGTCCACAGCCGACCATCAGTGGCTGGCGACCGCGTTCTTCCCCGATTGGGTCATTAAACGTGCATGGACGGATCCGAATGTCAAACCGGAAGATGTTCCCGACGATTTTGAAGGGCTGCAAACCGCCGGCACCGATACCGCTGCCGATTCGTCTGTTTCCACGGACACCGAAGAACCGCCGGAAGTCAGTGAACCGGTTACCGAACCGATCCCGGAGGACACCACAAACGACAGCAAGATCGAAGCGCCGAACCCGGAAAGCGATATTCTCGGGCTTACATCACTCAAGGTCGGTGATACCGATTATGCAGGCAATACCGTCACGAGAGTCGATGCCGAAGAAGGCTTGTTTGTTTCCGAATTTTCCGGCAAACACCATCTGGTTCCCATTTTCAAGCACCACGGATATGTTATGCTCATCGACGATCCTTCGCGTGTGTTTATCGGTTCAACCCCCGAAAAGGATAAAACCGGTTACCGTATTCTTGATATGATGAACTATTACGGCGATGTCGTTGCCGGCATCAATGCCAGCGGCTTCAGCGACCCCAATGATCAGGGAACCGGTAATGATATCATCGGTGCCTGCATGTCGGAAGGACTGACATGGGGACGATATACAGAAAACATGCAGAGTGTCGTTCTGACCAAAGAGAACATACTGCAGGTCGGATGGCTGCCGAACTGGTCCAAATATACCAACATTCGTGACGGCATGCAGTTCGGCCCCGCACTCGTCAAGGACGGGAAAAATCTGATCAGCGAGGACAACGGCGGCGGCTGGGGGACCCAGCCGAGAACCGCAATCGGTCAGCGCGCAGACGGCGTTATCATTCTGATCGTCATTGACGGACGTGTATCCTCCTCCGATGGCTGTACCCTCTGGGAAATGGCAGAAATGATGATCAGATACGGTGCTGTCACAGCCGGCGGCTGTGACGGCGGTTCGTCTGTTGTCATGGCGTATGACGGCGAGATTCTCAATGATAACTCCTCCGCAAATCCCGATTACGGACGCCGCATTCCCAATGCATTCCTCGTCCGGTCGAAAAAATCCGAAAATTGACCCAAATAAGCAAATGGGGCTGTTGCATTAACACGCGGCAGCCCCTTCTCACGTGGCAGAACGAACCTGGTGATTCATTGACCACGATATCGTTTCCGCTTTTGTACGGTGTCAATTCAGCACGAACGAAAGCGCGCCTTTATCGAGGTGTTGCAAGTTCTTGCAACACCTCAAGGACTGCATGGGTGCAGTCCGGAAGTTCAAAGCGTAGATCAGACATTGTCCGACACAAAAAATCGGAGGGTTGTTGCAAGTTTCAACTTGCAGCAACCCCGTTTTTTTATGTATAAAGTGTATGCTCTTTTTCACGCTGTGCATCATCGTCGGTATGGTACGTATAGTGGTAGGAGATCATTTTTGCAAGTGCGGAGAGATAGTCGCCGAACACCCACAGGAAAACGAGATTCGCAGCGATGCGGAACAGCGCAATTGAGGTAATGGTAAACGCAAACATCGGCAGCGCACGCAGAACCTCAAAGCCGGCGGAAATGCAGAACCATAAAAATACCTTCTTCGGCTGCTTTTCGTACTTCTCCTTTTCCGAGCGCATCATGTCGGTGGTCATGCTGTCGTACAGCGTATGTCCGTCGTTTGTGGTCAGACGGTTGAGTGATTGCGTGATCTTCAAAAACCGCCCGAACAGCCAGATAACAAGCAGGGTCTCAACAACCGCAAGCGCCAGCATGATGAGCTGCAGCTGCATCGTATATGCCTGCTTTTCTGCGGACACGGGAATATTCCGCGTAAAGTAATCAACCAGATTGTCCGTCCAGAAGCCGTGATAGACAATACCGTGCCACGCACGGACAACGGCATACGGAACAGTCAGCACCACGCCGGCAATGCCGCATGTAAGCCATTTTGGAGGCAGCTCCAACTTCCGCCGCAGCAGAATCACAGAGACGAGCAAAAACAGAAGTCCGACACAGTCCGGCAGAATATTGACATTTTCAAAGGAAAAATGGCATAGAAAAACACCGCCGATAAACATGCATCCGAGGGCGATCGAGAATCGTTCCAGCGTCGCACGGGATACGATCTGCTCCTGCCGCTCCTCCGACAGCGCCGCAAAACCGTTCTGCATCGCAGAGTCGCGCCCCAACCGATAGACATAACGGGAGAAACGAATGAGCCAACGCAGACCGTAAATGCCCGCAATCAGCGAAAAGAAAATGATCAGATACGGACGGTAGTCACGGATATCAATGACAACGCCGTAGACAACATTGCCGAGATACTCGGTGGAGCGCAGATAGACAAGCTCCGGCACAAAGGACGATACGAATCGCCAGACGAAAAACCCAAAAGTCAGCCGACCGAGCTTTGCCTGCACATCACGGCGCGGATGTGCGGCAAGTTTTTTTCGCATTTTGGACAGCATCGGTTCCCTGTCCGTGCCATACAGTACCACCCGGCTATCGTGCAGCAGCCCGAATGCAGAGATCGCATCGATCCATCCGCGCATGACACGGATGCCGAAAAACATCTCAAACGCACCGAAGCAAACCGTATAAGTCAGCACCATCGTCGGCTCGGCGAGCAGCGGCAATGTCTTTGCACCGATCAGAGAAAACGCCATCGGTGCCAGCTTGACCGTGGTAATCCCGACAAGAATCCATGCATTGCGGCGCAGATACGCGACATCGTCCATCGCCCATGCAAGGTGTGTCATGGAGAGTGCGGCAAGCAGCCAGCCGATACAGTCGGGCAGAAGATCAATGACATTGACATGCGGATTCCATAAAAACAGCATTGCCGCGATCATAAGACCCATACCGCCGCGGATCACGCGCTTCTGCGTCTGTGCTGTCACTGTGTTCATTTGCCCACCTCCCGGTTATTTTTTCTTACCGCGTTTGTTTTTCTTGGTACGCTCTGCCTGACGCTGCTTCATCGCCGCGTCATATTCCGCCCTCTTGCGTTCTTTCTTTGCTTTTTCGGCAGCCGCGATCTCTTCCTCGGTCAGCGGCTCCTCTTTGGGTTTGCCGAACAGGCGCGGCATCTTCCGGTCACCGACGGGCATATCCTCGTCACCCGGAAGACAGATGCGCATATAGCACACAAAAATCATCTTCGCGTTCAGCAGAATCCAGATGACACCGAACATCGACACATAGCCGAGCAGCTTATAGTACGGCAGAACATCGGTCACCGCGGGAATGTTCAAAAAACAGACAACAACTGCGGCCGCGAAGTAGAGCCATGTCACAATGACATTGCGCGAGGCCTCGACGGCGAGCTTTGGCAGATCGACCTCCTGCGCGATCGTTTTCACCGCGCGCAGAAGACACATATGGAACACAAGCAGTCCAACCGCCAGCAGAATGCTGTACGGCACGGAAACTGCCGCCTGTACCGTTTCGTACAGAGCATCTGCACCGAACCAGGAAAAGCACTGCAGAATGAGGGAGAACGCGCCGAGGGGAATCAGCGCGCTCACCGCATATTTTGCATATCGGAACCATACTCCGTATTCACCGAGCAATGTCAGTGCACGGAAGATCAGCAGATAGCCGAGGATCTCAAAACAGAATCCCATCGAATGCAGGGTCACAGAGAGGATCAGCGGATATCCGAGCAGTAAAATTCCAAATCCCATACGTCAAAGATCCTTATTCGTCGGGATTGTTGGGATTGAAGCCGCAGCACTTCTTGTACTTCTTGCCGCTGCCGCAGGGACACGGGTCATTGCGTCCGACCTTGGTACCGTCCGCCTTTCTGGGAGCGGAGGCAGGTGCGGAGGACGAAACGGTCTCGCCGCCCTCAAAGCCTTCGGTCGTTGCCTTCGCTACCTTTTCACGCTTGATCTCCTGATCGGGTCTGGGCATGATGGAAAGCAGCGTTCTTGTTGTATCCTCGCGAATGGAGGCAATCATTTCGTCAAACATATCGCCGGACTGCAGACGGAATTCGGTGACGGGGTTTCTGTGAGCATACGCCTGCAGGCGGATGTTGCCCTTCAGATCATCCATCGCATCGAGGTGATCCATCCACTTGGAGTCGACGTTCTTGAGCAGGACAACGCGTTCGATCTCGCGCATCTGCTCCTCGCCGAACTGTGCTTCCTTTTCGGCATACAGCGCATCACAGCGCTTCTGCAGAACATCGATCAGATCCTCACGCTTGAGCGTATTGAAGTCATCCGCGGTGTAGTGGAAATCCTCAGCGCGGCACAGCGTTCCGTAGAAGTAGGTACGCAGGCCGTCGTAATTCCAGTCATCGGCAACCTCAGCCGTAGTGAAGCTGTTGACCGCATGCGCAATGGTCTGGCTCATCATCTTCTGGATCTTGGGCTTGAGATCAATGCCGTCAAGCACTTCCTGTCTCTGCGTGTAAATGACCGCACGCTGCTGGTTCATGACGTCGTCATAGGTCAGGACATGCTTTCTGCGCTCAAAGTTCATGGACTCGAGCTTCTTCTGTGCATTTTCAAGAGAGTTGGACAGAATCTGTGCGTCGATCTGCTGGTCTTCCTCCAGACCGAGCTTTTCAACCATACCGAGGATACGCTCGGAGCCGAACAGACGCATCAGATCGTCTTCAAAGGACAGGTAGAAACGGGATTCGCCGGGGTCACCCTGACGGCCGGAACGACCGCGCAGCTGGTTGTCGATACGGCGGGATTCGTGACGCTCGGTACCGATGATAAACAGACCACCGAGCTCGCAGATCTTCTTTGCTTCCGGTGCAATCTGCTCCTTGTATTTCTTATAAAGATCATTGAAGACCACTCTTGCCGCCATCGCCTCTTCGCTGACGGAAATGGCTGTACCGGTCGCATCGATGATGACGTCCTCAGCATACCCCATCGCACGCATCTCACGCTTTGCATAGAATTCGGGGTTACCGCCGAGCTGAATGTCGGTACCGCGGCCTGCCATGTTGGTGGAAACGGTGACAGCATGCAGCTTACCTGCTTCCGCAACGATCTCCGCTTCCTTTTCGTGGTACTTTGCATTCAGAACGTTGTGCGGAATACCCTCGCGCTTGAGCATCTGGGAAAGGTATTCGGACTTGTCGACCGAGACCGTACCGACCAGCACAGGCTGTCCCTTTTCATAGCAGGACTTGATTTGTGCAAGGATGGCATTGTACTTGCCGCGGGTGTTCTTAAAGACGGCATCCGGATAATCGCGGCGGATCATCGGCATATTGGTGGGGATCGCTACAACGTCGAGGTTGTAGATCTCTCTGAATTCTTCTTCTTCGGTCAGAGCAGTACCGGTCATACCGGAGAGCTTCTTATACAGACGGAAGAAATTCTGGAACGTAATGGTAGCAAGGGTCTTGGATTCGCGCTCGATCTTGACGTGCTCCTTTGCCTCGATTGCCTGGTGCAGACCGTCGGAGAAGCGTCTGCCGGGCATCTGACGGCCGGTGAAGGAGTCGATGATGACGACCTTGCCATCCTTGACGACATAGTCAACGTCACGCTGCATGCAGCCATGTGCATGGAGCGCCTGATTGATGTGGTGCAGAAGTGCGGAGTTCTGGGAGTCGGAAAGATTTTCAACGTGGAAATATTCCTCGGCACGCTTGATACCGGTTCCGGTCAGAACGGCATTCTTCGCCTTTTCGTCGACCAGATAATTTTCCTCAATCTCCTCCATGTCGTCCTTGTCGTCCATTTCCTTGACCTTATAGCAGGACAGGGTCTTGACAAACCGGTCGGCAAGGTCGTAAAGCATGGTAGACTTTTCGCCCTGACCGGAGATGATCAGAGGTGTTCTTGCTTCGTCGATGAGAATGGAGTCAACTTCGTCCACAATGGCGAAGTTATGGCCGCGCTGAACCATTTCTTCCTTGTAGATGACCATATTGTCGCGCAGGTAGTCAAAGCCGAATTCATTGTTCGTACCGTAGGTAATATCGGCGTTGTACGCTTCCATTCTTTCCTGCTTGTTCATTTCATGGACGATCAGACCGGTCTTCAGTCCGAGGAATGCATAGACACGACCCATTTCCTCAGCCCCTACACGTGCGAGGTAGTCGTTGACCGTGACGATATGCACGCCTTTGCCGGCGAGTGCATTTAAGTATGCCGGCATGGTCGCCATCAGCGTTTTACCTTCACCGGTCTTCATTTCCGCAATCCGTCCCTGATGGATGACGATACCGCCGAGCACCTGCACCTTGAACGGGCGTTTATTAAGCACACGGTCGTCCGCCTCGCGGATGACAGCAAATGCATCCGGCAGAATGTCGTCCAGACCTTCACCCTCGCGCAGGCGGTTTTTCAGTCTGGCAGTCTGCTTCTTCAGCTCTTCATCCGACATGCTCTTATATTTATCGGCAAGCGCCTCAACACGCGCCACCGTGCTCATCAGGCGCTTGACCTGACGCTCCGAATAGGTTCCGAATAGTTTATCAATAAGTCCCATGGTTTTCTTCTCTCGTTTCTGTAGTTGTGATTTCACGCATGGATGTGCGCAAAATTATAGATAATACTATTATACTATAAATTTGAAAAAAATACCATAGGAAAATGTAAATTTTATGCCAACATTTGAAATAATTTATTTACAAAATCTCAATTTCAAACGATTTGTGAATATTTTCAAAAGCCTCTTCCCTTTTCTGCTGATTTCGTTTATAATATTGTTGTATCAAAAGCTGAAAGGAGCACATCATGGATTGCTTATTCTGTAAAATCATCGCAGGCGACATCCCCTCCAAGAAAGCATATGAGGACGCGGATATGCTCGCCTTCTACGACATTGCCCCGCAGGCAAAGGTTCACATTCTCGTCATCCCCAAGGAACACATTCCCTCCATGGACGGTGTGAACGCCGACAACGCCGCTGTTGTCGCAAAGATCTTTGCAAAGATCCCGGAAATTGCAAAGTCTGCCGGCATCACAAACGGATACCGTGTGGTTTCCAACTGCGGCGACGATGCCTGCCAGTCGGTGAAGCATCTGCACTTCCACATCCTCGGCGGCGAGCAGCTCACCGAAAAGATGGCATAACCCCAAAAACGGATACCGCACGGTGTCCGTTTTTCTCTTTTTATGCGACATATGCAATGATGGATGCATCCGATATTGTTCCAAAAACAAAACCATGTTGTTGACAACCCAAAATGATTGTGTTATAATTTACAAAATGGATAATGAAAGCAAATATTACAAATGGAAAGGAATCGTCACAGTGAAAAAAATCGGTCATGAAACGTTATTCATAAAAACAAACGAAAACAGATGCCGCTGCGGTGAGAGCACCTTTATCCGATTGGCGGACGGGCGCATCCTGTTTGCCTTTACGGATTATTACGGGGACGACCGGGAAGACCATGGGACAGCACGTATCAGCGCCTGTGTCTCCTGTGATGAGGGCGAGACCTGGTCGGAGCCACATGTTCTCATTCCGAAAGATCCCGAAGCGCAGAATATCATGTCTCCCGCACTGGTCCGCATGGCAAACGGGAATATCGGAATTCTGTATCTGCGCAAGCTGATTATGCCGGATCACGGCATCATCTGTATGCCGTATTTCAGACAGTCCTCAGATGAGGGCGGGACCTGGTCTGAGCAGAAACGCTGTTCCATACCGGACGGTTATTACTGCGGCATCAACGACGGAGCGATTGTGACCGCCTCCGGCAGAATCCTCTGGCCGATTTCCTACCATGGGAACCGACAGGACCCGACGGGGAACTGTACCGTGAAGATCGAACCCAAAAATGAGATTCACGTTTTATATTCCGATGATAACGGAGAAACATGGGCAGAGCTTCCCGGCATTGTCACCTCCCCGTTTGCCTCCACCTCCGGCTATTTTGCGGAACCCGGGATTTATGAGCAGGAAGACGGCACGTTATGGATGTGGTTCAGAACGGGTCTTGGGCATCAGTATGATACGCTTTCCTCCGATGGCGGCAATACATGGCTGTCCCCTGAGCCGAACCTGCGATTCACGTCACCCGACTGTCCCATGCGTGTGAAAAAATTTGAAACGATTGCGGCTGCGGTATTTAACCCCATCCCGTTTCACTGTCTGAATGACCGGACCGAGGTCTGGCGCAGTCCCAAGAGAACGCCGATCGTTTGTGCCGTGTCCCGGGATGATGCGACTTCGTTCAGCCGGCGCGGCGCAACCTTTGTCAACGGCAGGATGGATTCCTTTGTCTGTGACGTGTATCTTCTGGAAGACGATACCACCAATTCTTATTGCTATCCTGCGATGCTGGAAACGAAAGACGGTTTTCTCGTGGCATATTATCACAGTGACAACACGCCCTACTGCCTCACTGCATCGAAGATCACAAAGGTGTACCGCACGGAAATCGAATAAGAATACCGACGGGGCGTCGCTCAACGGAAAAATGACATAAAAAACGAAAACGGATACCGCGCGGTGTCCGTTTTTCTCTTACTGTGCGAAAAATGCACCCGCCGGGTGCATCCGATGTGCCGAAACGGTTATTGCAGGTTTTCGGAAATTGGTGTATAATGGTATTGCGATCGCAGAAAACGAACAAAAGGAGGTAGCGTGAAAAATCTATTTTCACGCGGGTTTTGTGACTTTCGATGTTTTTCAACATCGATTTTGTTTCACAAAACCAGACCCAAATCCCCGAGAAAGGAAGGCTTTCGTAAACGAAAGCCACGGTAACTTTATGACCATCGCTGAAAAAATCAAAGAACTGCGCCAAAAATCGGGGCTGACACAACAAGCCCTTGCCGCCGCGCTCAATATCGCCTATCAGTCGGTTTCAAAATGGGAATCAGGAACCGCGTCGCCCGACATCTCGCATCTTGTACCGCTTGCCAACATCTTCGGCGTGACGCTGGATGAGCTGTTTGACCGCGGAGCTGACACGGAAGAGCGCGACTTGACCGAATACCTGGAACGTGAGCATCAACTGTCCCACAACGGTCTGATTGAGGAACGGCTTTCGCTGTGGCAGGAGGCCGCCGCAAAATATCCGAACAACCACACCTGTCTGCGATATTACGCCAACGCGCTCTGGAAGGTGCGACATCTGGATTCCATTCCGTTTGAAACCCGCATAGAATACCTTGGGAAATCCATTGCCATCAATGAACGGCTGGTCAAAGAAGCGAAGGAGCTGTCCGTCCGATTCGGTGCGCTACAGATTCTCATCTTTTCTCTCTCCGATCCGAAATTCCCGTTTGCGGATGAGAAAAAAGCGGTGGAATATGCCAATATGGCACCGAGCTTTCACTGCACCCGTGATTTGTTTTTTGAGCGCGCCTATTTCACGGAGGAAAACAAAGAAAAATCCCGCGGCATTTGTCATCAGAATATTCTTTCCATGTTCGATTATGCAACCCATCGCATCCGCACACAGTCATGGTCAACACCCGAAGAACGCATTGCGGCATATGAAACGGTTGTGAAGCTCTGGAACACAATGATTCCCGACGGCAATTTCCTGTTCTATCACTGCCGTCTTGCGGAAACACACACGTCCCTTGCCAACAATTATGCGATTCTCGGCGACAGGGAAAACGCATTGAAGAACCTCGCCGCCGCACTGCACCATGCAAACGCCTATGAAAATCAGACACCGGGCGAGATTCATTACACCGTCCCGTGGCTGTCGTCCGCCTATGCCGACTGCGCAAGATCGACCAAATCCGCACCGATCACACAGATCGGACAGCTGCAAAACGCACTGACCAATACATGGTATGATTTTCTGCGTGAGGATGAGGAATTTATCGCAATTTGTGATATGCTGAAATCATAAAACAGAGTGCTGTACTCATCGGTAACCGAATTGTAGGGACAGGCGTCCTCGACTGTCCCCTACAGGCGTCCTCGACTGTCCCCTACAGGCGTCCGGGGATGTATCCCCTACTGTCCCTACAATATTGATTGCCCATGAATACAGCGCTCTTATTCTTTTCAGTTGAACCGACCGTCCGTGACCATGGACGTATCGAGATACTCAGGCTGCACGGCAGGCACCCAATAGCCGCCGTAGTGTTCAAGTCCCGCAGCCATATTGTGTCCCGGGAAATTGTCGAGCCGCACATAATAATGGTAGTACGGACTATAGTAAGTATCGAGGTTCGACGGGCGATATTCCAGCTCACAGGACAGAATCGCATCCGCGGTAAAGCCCTCATCGGTCATATATTCCGCCGGAACCGTGGTGATATATTCCCCGGCAAACAGCATCTCCGTCGCTTCCTCCTCGGAAATCAGTGGATAGTCACCGAGTTTTTCCAGCGCGCCTGCCTGTCGGCGGATATGAATCCCACCGAGCGTGTCATCGCTCTCACCGGGAAAGAAATGAAGGCTCGCAAACGAAGCATTGAAATAGTTCTGCTGCACATCGTCCGACACGGTAAACACATCGAAGTCCCGATGCGGCTCCCCGTTGAAGCTGCGGTGGCAGGTCAGACTGTACTGTCCGTATTGACCGTCAAGAAGCATAGAATACTGCTCCCAGAGATACGCGGTCGTTTTTTCCGCTGCTTTGTTGGATATTTCGCCATTCAGCCGCCGGTTTCCCGACAGTGCAATCGGTTCGGCAAATTCAACTGTCGTAAAACCGTTGCCCTGTACGCGGATCTCACCGCCTGTGGTCTGCAGAATCACCACATCACCGGGGATGTCTTCCTCATCCCATGTATATCCGGTTTCATACGACAGCACCTCAAAACCGAGCAGGTCGGCATAATTCTGCCCCTGCGCAAGCATGACATCATCGGATAAATAGACCGGCTTACCGGAAAGATCGTAAAACGCAAGATTTTTATAAACC
>JAFTLK010000350.1 GCA_017455975.1 Clostridia bacterium
GTATTCACGCTTTCGCGTGTAACAATATTTTACCGCAGATTCTTTAACTGTTCATTTCGTGCGACGAAGGTGTTCAGTTTCGTGCGACGAAGGTGTTCAACTTCGCCGGCCGTGGTGTTCAGGTTTGTGCGCCATATTCAGACGGATTCAGTCTGTATTTTCTCTTTTTTCAATCACGTTCCCTTCCTTCTATTTATAATATTTTATTCACTAAGTTACTCTCCCGATCAAACGGCTGCAAGTCGTGCAGCTTCTCTGCAGTCGGTATGCGGAAATCGCTCGCTGTTGGTTTCAGGTCATGGCGCACATACGGGACGGCAGAGTGCCTGTTGTTTGATGGGGGATATGAAATTTTCAAAGAGCAAAATGGCTATGAGATATCAGAGTGTAAATCCGATAATCAACTCATGCAGTTTTAATTTCAGACTGATGTATATATCTTCATCCAGAACACGATGAATCACACCATTTGGCGTCTGAAGATAGATTCTGGACAGTTTTCTGATGTACGGTTCAAAATATGCCTGAATCACATTTTCGGCACAAGAATCTCCGTGCACTGCATCGTACAGTATCTGATATGTAATTGTTCCGCAAGTCATTTCCTCACCTCCTGCCGACCAGCTTGTCCTGCAATGCTTCAAATGTCCGTTTTCGTATACGCTGAACCGAAGAACGTGACAGATGCAGATGGTCTGCTATTTTCTGATCACTCCATCCGCAACAGTAACCGAGAAAAAGAATATCCCTCTCCCGCTGTGTCATGGACCGCAAGATTTCATACAGAAGATCATTCTTGAACGGAATTTGACGCCCCAGCATTGGTACATGATTTTCTAAAAACGATAATTCATCTTCCATGTCGACCTCGATCATAAGAGCATCATCGAGGTCACTCTCTTTCAGCGCCGTCCGACAATATTTCCGCAGAAAATCCGTCCGTGCATTCCGCAATGCGGTTCGTACCAATTTTTTGAATTGCAGCACAACCAGGTCTTCTTTTTCCATAAACACAATCCTCCTAAAAAGAATTGCGTTTATGTTTTTGTGCCTCTATTATATATACACGTTGCAGGGGTGCCATTTTGCTCACTATTTAGGAAGATTTCTATATTTTCTTGTTCATTTACAGAATATTCATATTCTCGATTCAAATAAACAGCTCACCATTCCTCTAATATCACATAAAGGACAGTGAGCCGTTGAATGAATTTCAATATTATCTGAAAAATTACTATACCAGTATCCTTGATTTAATGTTGAATCTATCATATAAAGATACATTTTTGTTCAAGCGGATACAGAGAAAAAGTTCAAATTGTATTTGTATCAGTTTTGCATGATGATCGAAGTGTAAGCATCAAAATATCGCTCTCCAAGTTCATAAATCGCACGGCGGCAGAAATGGATATCGTCGCTACAACCAAACGGATGTGGGTAACCATCTTCACGGTTGGAATCCAAGCCTTCGGTTTCAACAAATGCACAATTCTGATTTGCACATACATCCCGCAAAGCACTGATGATCGGTGCACTGATATCAGCATTTTTATGTTTCCAGTCCTGTACAAAGTCCCCTGCAATAAACGGAAGTGTTGGTATATCAAACGTATTCCGTACATTAGCAATCAATTCTGTGATATGTTCACGGTAATAGTCATAGGTCATATTGTTTGAGGCATCTGTTTCGCCCTGATGCCAAAGCAATGCCTTCAGACGATTTTCGGAATTAAGCGCAAGTACATCACGAATCATTTCCATCATACGAAGATACAGATCATCTGTGCTTTTCCAATGATTATCAGAGAAGCCAGTACCACCGACAGCTGTACGGAGAATCAGAAGCTTTCTGCCCTCGGTAAGCATTCCCGACTGAACATATTTCCGGGCAAACGTCAATGAAAAATTGCTTTGAATCGCATTGTTTGTGACCTTTTCCTGTGCGACCTGAAATGTTCCGTCAGCGTTATAATACCAGACAAGCGGAGTCTGTTGGTACGGATCGTAAACATTGCCAAACGCAGTTCCGTCGCTGTTTGACTGTCCTGCTTGAATTAGAATATCAAATGTCTCTTTTGAAAAATCTCTGATCATAATTATTCTCCTACCAATCGAATTGTTATATTGCTTCTCCACGAGCTTTACAACAATGGTGCGAATGTTGATGCAATCTATTTCTTCCTTAAAGCAGTTATCATTGGGGTATTAACATCCCCCGTTTTCCGTCCGCGCAATGACCTCATCCTTGACATTTTCCGCCAAATTGACAAAATAATCCGAATATCCTGCGACCCGTACCAATAATGTTCGATATGCATCGGGATTTTCTCTTGCATCCAGCAAAGTTTGTTTATCAACAACATTAAACTGGATCTCAAAACACCCCTTTTTCATAAAACTGCGGATAAAATTACAAACTGCTGTGTTCCCTGCTTTTGTCTGGATAAAATTCTTTGCAAAACGGTAATTTGTTGCAATACCGCCAATGCCCTTACTCTGATCCAGCTTTGCAATCGAATGCATAACTGCGGTCGGACCGCTGCGATCCATACCAACAACGGCACCGAGATGCTCCGAAAGTGCTTCTCCTGCAAGACGACCATCTGGTGTTGCATCTGTGATCATCCCCATTTCTCCGTGTACCACATAGGCAAAATAACTTGGATGCGCGCTGGCTCCGAGCGGCGAAATATGGCCGGAAACTTCCTTATCAATGAAATCATACAATTCAATCGCAAGTGCATCTGCCCTGTCATCATCATTGCCGAATTTGGGACAATGATTCCGAATATACTGGCGCAGCGGCTCCTGACCGGCATAATTACTTTTGCATATGCTCGCCAATTCCTGCAATGTGAGACGTTTTTCTTCATAGACAATCTGTCTGATCGCAGCCAACGAATCAATGACATTGATAATGCCGGGGAAATTGGGATAACAGAAATTGTATCTTGCACCACCTGCTCCGGCATCTTTACCGAGAGTAATACAGTCATTCAGAAACGCACTGGCAAGCGGAGAGGAGGTATACCGCCGCCGCATCTCTGTGATCCGGAACACACCGGCAATATGCGATGCAATGATCTCTGATATTACCGTTTTCATCAGGTCAAAGAATTTTTCAAAGGTGTCTAATGCATCAAGCGAAAAGGATACATCATGAGCAAGGTAGGTGCAATGCTCCACTCCTCCCCATCCGGGTCCCACATTCATCAGCGGTCCGACTGTATACGAGTTCTTTTTTTCATACAGAACATATTCAAACGCCTTACAAAGATTGACATATGGTGTAGCAACAAGAATATTGGACGCCGCATTCGGTGTAATCTCCACGCAGGTACTGTGTACATAATCCCGCGCATCCGCAACAGAAACACCCGCATTCCGCAGTCCCTTCTGTATGACCGCATCATTGAAAAATGCAGGGCGCGTATACCCTTCCGCGATGATTTCCGTACACAGCCGAAGCAGATCATCCGGCATATCCTCCGTATAGCACACCGATACAGACGGATTGATCAAACCAGTTGTCCGAATTGCTTCAATACACATGTATGTCAGTTCATTCCAAACCGGTTGTCCGAAGCGATCCACACCTCCGATCATGACAGAAGCTGGCCAGGACATATAAATTTCATTATGCTTGAAATACAGTTGTTCAATTAACTGCATCGCAAATGCTCGGGTGATTCTGCCCTCGTCTATATCCTTTTTATAATATGGATATAAATACCGATCCATACGTCCACTTAATGCGACATCATCAAGCAACGTGAAAACAAACTGTAAAAACCACATGCTCTGAATGGCTTCATAGAATGTTGTCGCGGGTTTCGCAGGGATTTGTCTGAAGATTTTGGCAAGTCGATGCAGTTCATTTTTGCGATTTATATCCAGCTGGCATTGTGCGTATTGCTCCAGACTCTCGCTCGTGCGATATCCAAAACGGATAAGCGCAGACAGCGAAATCTCCATGGACTGATATGTGAGATCTTTTTCATAAAAATCCTCTGTGCCAGGATCCAAAGCTTCTCGTTGTTTCCGCACACGCGACAAAACACCTTCCGCACCTTCACGAAGCAAAAGCTCATAATCCGGTACGCGGTGTGCGGTATTCGCTTGTTTGGCACCGCATTGATATTCACCGGTGATAGCAATGATCCGGCGCGCTTCTTCAGCTTCTCTGCGCTGTTCTTCCGTCATTGTAAAAGTCAGCGAAAAACGTCCGACAAGCAAATCAAACGCATTTACCTCGATGGTATAATGATCCAGCATGTAGGCATCCATTCTCGCTCTGCGCAGATTATGAATGTTTTCACCCGCCGTTTCCAGAAATCCTTTATAATATAAATACTGGCGTTCCTCAATACGCCTTGGATCTGTACTGTTCCTATATACAATTTCTTTGATTTCAGTATTTGTCATTTGTGTTACCTGTTTTCCTTATTATATAATACAAATCGGACCAAATGCGGGGATCGGTCTTCCTTCTGCATCAGTTATATTCGCATATGCTTGATTTCCAAAACAATAAAACAAATAACAGCTCCTCAGTTCATCTTCGGAAAGTAAATGATGTATATATGCAGTATCATCATACAGATCTACGCGAATGATCCGCCGCAAATCCGAATAATCCTTCCGGTCATGAAATGAAAAACCCGACGCTCTGCCCTGTGCACAAAGTGAACCGTGCAGATTTTTGAATCTGACCGCTAAGATTCCATTGAATGCTTCATAAGAAGAAACGATCCTGATGTCCTCCAAGACCGGTGCTGCACGTGACTCTGTTCCATATGGGTCAAAACACAGATGAAACATTGCTTCTGCAGCATGCTTACCCAGATGCTTTTGCGTCTCCGCGGATAAATGGATTCCATCAGCCAGGACCGCATTTGTAACTGCTACTGTATCTAAAAAGGGAATTTTTCCGGAGAGTGTTCTCTGCTGCTCACGAATGGAACTCCAAGTAATATCAGTCACAGCATCAGCCCAGACAAATGATCCGATCTGTACCTGTACCACTGGGAGCACCTCATTGTTCAAATCACTCCGTAAACGATGGATCATCCGACACATTCGCTCCGAAAACCGTTCGGAATCAGCAGGATTCCCTTCGGAACATCCCTGATACCAGAAAAGCCCGCGAATGCTTCCGCCATTTTCTCTACATTTACGCAAAGCAATGTGATACAGATTCATAACTTCTGCATCACTCGCATCCGGATCCCATTGATTCAGGCAGCTTCCGCCTAATGCACATGGAATCAATCCTTGAGGAACTCCCGTTCGCTTGAGCATTTCACATGCAAAATCATATCCCGGACCGACACAGCGTGGCGAAAAGGAGGAAGCTTGTGGTTCGTTCAGCCCTAGATGCTTTAGAATCATCGATTCCGAAGCTGCGAAATTCTGATGAAGTGGATGTGTGGCTGAATACCATTGACCGGTAACGGTGAGGAAACGGATCTCATTATGTATCTGATATTCCGATATAGCATCTCGGTATACACCTGCGCCATCCATATTCGATTGACCACCAAGCAGCCACACATCACCGACATAAAGATCACAAATGGTTACTGATGTTTCACCAATCTTCAATGTCAGGGTATGTGGTCCGCCTGTATGCAAACCCGATAAAGAAACTCGTCTATATCCGTTTTCTTCACCGAGCACTACCGCTGAAACCGGACTTGGCAACCCGATATTATTCACAGCTGATACAGATATTTCCCCAATCTTGTCCACCCAAAATATACTATCGCATTGTTGTTCGGCATTTCTCTGCAAGACCATACCATTCTGTAAACCGATAAGTTTCAATATACCCACTCACTTTCTTCTGTGATCCGTATACATGGCATTTTCACAGTCATCCTTTGGGAAATGATAATACTCAAGCACGATGTCACCTAAAATTCCGGACGGCGGCAACTGCAGGTAATAGGAATATTTATCACGTACTGCCTGTGCCAATGTATTGGATACCGTCACCTCGATACAATTTTCGCCAAGCATAACCGCATCTGTAATATCGAACCGATATGGAGATGTAATACGAATTCCGCAAGGCTTTCCGTTGACCGACAACACTGCATTCTGACCGACAATCCCAAGATTCAGACAAATCCGATCAGCCCAATGCTGCAGACTGATAGAAAACCGATAACGCATTTTCCCGGAAAAATTCGGAAATGCATTAGGACCTGTAACATTGAAGAAACCGGAGTATGATCCCACCTCCCGGAATGTCTGCAGATCCTGATGTGAAGCCAATGCAAGCGTGTAGTCCGGTTGGCATACTTCGACTTCCTCAAGCATCTCCGCCATTGGCAATACGTTTGCATCTGGATCAAACACCAGTATCAGCGAGGCATTTCCTGCCAACTGCAGACGGACATATCCATCGGCGGTACAATCCTGTGTCACGCTGTCATTCAGTAAATCCAACCGTACATAGGTACCGATAGAAGGAAGCAGAACAGTTTCGTCAAAATCATGATAGTAATCTTCATTGAAGAACATATACAGGTCATAATCATTCCGTTTGCAGTGATAAACCCGCAGTTTAGGTTTTTCCTGCGGAACAATCACATCCGTCATCCCGCGCCTGCGCAGTGTAGGAACCAATGTTTCCAGAGACAGAACTTCTCCTTGGAATGCAGCATTTTCCGGCATGGCATTGATATAAAACACCGGCAGCCCCTGCCGTTGCATGCATTGCAGTCGATCCAAATGCTTTTGTGGCATATGGTCTGCATAAGGTACAATCAGGCAATCAAATTGCTCCTTGTGGATATGCAATTTCCCGCTACAAACGGATTCAGCCGACAGAACATCCGCCGGTACAATATCATAATCGATATGTGCATCATACAAACATACCGCAATCGGCTGCATATTCATTGCATGATCAAATCGACTCGCCCATTCTCCGTCCATATGATACAGAATTGCGGCATTCGCAATATGCACCGTATCAGATAAGAGATGCGCAGCCTTATTTGCATAACGCATCAAAGCAGAAAAAGCCTCAAAATTGGGATCATACCCCTCCACACCGAAATGCGGAGGTCCGTCATTGTCAGGAAAGCGTGTGTTGAACGCATGAGGCACAAAATGATTGATGCCACGTACCAACATATGGTCTATGAGATATTTCATCATTGCGGAGGTTTCTCCCCAACCGTAAGCGCCGAAGATTTCACACATAGAACGACCCTGCATGGACGGCGTGATATGAGCCAACGATGCACCGAGCTTGGCAAGAATATAATGGTAAAAATCTCCGCCGGCAACACCTTGCGCACAGATCGCCGTATGCAGATAGTCTTCCAGTCCCGGCAAAATCTGATGCAGAACAACATCAATACCGCTCATATCCTGTTTTTCCAGCGCACGAAAATAGTGACTGATCCCGTCCCGCATATGACAGTTCATATCCTCCAGTGTATGTCCGATATACTCCACACCGTGCATATGACACCAGTCAGCGATCTGACCTGTAAAGCATTCGCTGTACATCGCCGTTACAGTATCCATATACGCATACCGCAGTTCTGCTTGATCATCACCATGACAGTCATCTTCATACCAAAGAAGATTCAGATGCGGTAGAGGATTGTATCCAAGCTTCTCTGTCATCTTCTCAAGAACACGTTGATTCCACGGTAAAGCCAATGCGTGTTTGCCGATTTTTGCATCATAATAGCCATTGTCAAACCGTTGCTGTTTATAGACATTGTTGCGGAAGCTCGGCTCATCTGAGAAAAAACCGGCCAGCGTATTTCCGAAATAGGACGCATAATGTGCGTAATGCGTTTCGTACACCGCATCGATCAGAACACGGACGGATTCCCTGTTGATTGTATCGATGTAGCCATCGGTTCCGCCTTTTCTTGACTGATAATAGAAGAAAATACGCCATACACCATCCGGAATATCCCAATACAGATAATTCCCGCATACCTGCTGTGTCAGATCGATTCCCTCGTAAGTACAAGTCTCCGAATACCCGAGATGACGTCGGTATGCATAAACACCAAGAAGCCGATTGTCCGGATTATTATCACACATGACCGACTGCTGTACCGCCGGACCGATGGTATCGATATGCTCTTCAATCAGTGTCCATTGGCGAAGCCCCGGATATTTATTGGTAATCCAGCCTGCGGCATGACCGGTCGGAAAGAAGTCATCATCCAGAATCCAAACCTGCATACTCCGTTTTTGTGCTTCTTCCAGAATGATGTCCATATCAGCCCACCATCCATCCTGACAAAATTCCGGATGTGGTCTGGATTCCACGCAGAATGCGCGGCATCCGCTTTGATAGATCCGCTCAATCTGCTCCGGAATCCGATCCTGGTGGTCACCGTGCTGCCAGTAAAAGGGAAAAATATAATTGTCTTCCCTATCATGCAGAATATCAAATAATCGCTGATCCATAGTTATCACCCTGCACAGTCTTACTCACAGATACACGTACTGACAAATACAAAATCAGAATCAAAGGTCATGCATCCGTCCTTCGGCATATCACAAATGACACCATTCACGGAATATATCCGATTGCGGCCTGTAACAGAGGCAGGAACCATAAAACGCACTGTATAACCGGTCGGAACATTGACCTTAACAGAGAACTCGGTTTCACTGTTTATCCAATGAACCGAACAGATTCCGCCGTTTGTTGTCATGTGTCCTTTTGCCCATTGCAGGTTTGCCGTGTGCGGAGCAATGCGGATCGTTTTATTCACCTCATCAGGAGTATCGGTTCCCAAAAGCTCCTTCTGAAGCATATAGCTGAAGAAAACATTAAAGCTATGATGATTGTCTGCAAACCAATCCCAACCCTCTCCCAGCAGTCCGGCAAACCGATCCATTGCCCAAAGTCCGTATTCCTTGATCTCATGGAGCATCATTTCTGTTTTACCGTACATAGAGAGTGCCTGAATCCTGGCAAAGAAGTCGCCTTCATAACCAAGCCGTTTCATATAATATAGATCATGAGAAAACTTTTCCTTCGGAGAAGGTCCCATGTGATCGAAGATACGCGCAAGCTTTAACGGAAGATTTTTTTGATTGAAGTATCCATAGGTAATCCAAAAATACTGACAGCCTTCCGATTCATATCCGGCGGAGATCGGTTTCCCGTTTTCATCCATACGAATGGAAGACGGCGGAAATCCGCCGCTCTCCTCATGATCCGGAATTCCGGCAATGACATCCCACATAACAGCTTCAATCTTTTTTGCCTGTGCAGTCCACTCCGGGATATCGAGGATTTGACCAAGTTGTCCGATCGCTCTTGCAAACATAAAATTCGTCATTGTCGAGATCGGTTGATTATATACACTGTTCAATTCCGTACCCTGTGATGTTGTGTAAGAGGAAGTATAAACAATTTCATCCAGATTTTCCAGCAGACCAAAACGATTCTGATACCGATTCAACGATTCCACCAGCCAACGAATACCGCTGACATGTTCTGTCAGCAGCGTCTTATCACCGCTTCTGATATAGTAATCATGTAGCTGCAATAAAATATAGATCGTCCAGTTATGGATCACACACCGATAACTTGCAGGATAGCAAGCATATGGAAGATCGCAGTATTTGCGTATCGAATCCTTGATCTGATTTTCAAGATAGCAGCGTTCCACTGAGCGATCACCCAGCAGCATCTGCGCAGCTGGTGCGATCCAATAATTCGCATCATTCCATCCACTGCCGCGTTCTCTTGTCGCACAATCCATAAAGGTATCAAAGGTATTGATCAGCAATGAGGTCCGGTTCGCACGCAGAATACGGTTGATCTCGCCATCACTGCAAGTAAATCCGCCGCCATTCAAATTTTTGATCTGACAAAGGCGAACATATAGACGCCGGACTTTATAAGCCTCTGCTCCCGTAACAATCAGTCTCAGATACCGAACAGCATAAGCTTCAAAGGTTTCCAGACGGTTTTGTCCTGCAGACATTTGGACGCGGGAAAATGCTCTAGTATAGGAGGTCTGTCCGGAAAAACCCAAAGTGAACTCTCCAGCTTCTCTGGAAATTTTGCTCTGATACATCAGCGTTACGGTACACGGTATGTCACATTCAAACTCCAGCCCGATAAAGCCGCTGTAAAATGTACCGAAATCGAAATCCAGGTAACTTTCCTTATCTGCTTGCTCGACATTAATCTCATCCGTCATACTTGCCTTACGGATTCCACTAGTATAGGTTGCACCGTATAGATCAATAATCGAAAAATCAGGAAAAGCCGCGACACGTGGAAGAAATGTTACCGACGAATCAAGAATTTCAACAGCACAGGGCACTGCCATTTCACCATTCAGTCGCCATGCATAAGTGGAGGGGGCTAATACATAGTCCTCACGCCAGAATCGTCCATGAGCAACAGCCTCGTCGGTCAAAACCTTATGCGGTAATATACCACATTTCCACGCATCACTTCCGGTCCAAAGTGCAGGTGTTCCATTATAGTCGATCTGTGCAATCAGGAATGCCGGCTCACCGGTACCGGACAGGCATATATGACCGCAATATCCTGCTACCTCTACAGCAATATGGTTGATTCCTTCCCGCAGAAACGGCCGAATATCCGGAGTGTCTACCCGCGCATGCTCATGCGCAGCACGGGCAGGACCATACATTACAAAATGATCGTTGATATATAGCTTATAAAATGCCGAGGCTGTAATCTGCATCGCAGCATCAGCTTCACCATGATACGGGAGCTCTGCATAAAAACCGGCAAACACATGCTCATCCTTGCTTTTTCCCGTCGGGAAAATCATTTTCGCTTTTGTGAAAAACATTTCGTAAATCCCCCTAAAATGATCAGATGTTCATTCAGTCTCCAAATTCGAGGATATAATCTTCATAGAATTCGAAAACATCCGTGAAGTACGAATCAATTTCCTTTTCTCGCTCCTCATAATAACTGACAAAATCATTGCGAGGATTTCTCGGATTCATTAAATTTTCCATAAAGGAAGCATAGCCACAATATGTAATATTGAAATTGTACAAATATCCAAAGTCAAATTTTCTACTGTCTCGAATCAGATCGAGCATGTCATACGCAATCTCGTCTCGAGCCGCTTTATCCTTCAGCGATGACTGATAATAAGCTGGTGTTACTGTTTCATAACTCTCACCGCACAATGCTTCCGACAAGACAGCGACCATTTCCAGTTTTTCTTCCGGCGTATTAATCGGAATCATCATTGCTTCCAATGCAGCATCTGTTGTTGTATAGTAACGCCCTTGTGCTTCATCAAGCATTGGATAAGGAATGATACCGTAATCGTCTTCCATATTACGGAAGGTAGCCAGTGCATCATCAAATTTTCCATTCACAAACACAGCTTGGCGATTTACCAGCATGCCTCGTCCAAGATTATGATAATTATCACCGGTAGGGGAAACATAGTCGTATGATGAGTATGAGCCGTTGCTTTCATGCATCAACGAATAAACCTTTTCATATAGATTTACCGTACGCTCGTTCATGAAAACCTTTTGCAGTGTACCATCGCCGGAATTCTTGTATATCTGACCGCCAAGCGCCCAGTTATAAGCAATGATTGCTGTTGCGGGTGATGTTGCAAAGCCGTAAAGATCTTCCGGTCCTGCTTTACCATCCATATTTAAATCAACATAAATATCCTTAGTCAGCTCTTTTAATTTGTCGATTGTCCATTTCTTTTCATTTACGATAGCATAAATATCACCAAGTTGATAGTCCTCTGCCAAATTCTTATTGTAAAACATACAATATGTCGTTGCAAGCGAGGATGTCGCATAATCACCGATTGCAGTAAACAGAACATTCTGATAGGCAAGATCTTCCACATTGGAAACAGACCACCACGGGTGACTGAAATCTACCCCGTCAATATCCAACCAGTTCATAAACGCTGATTTCATAACAAAACTGCTTGCAGCAGCCATATGAAAGACCGCAAGATTATAAGGATATTCATCTGCTGCAATGCTGTTATACAAACGGTTTCCGGTATCATCGAGCATTGCGTATTCAAGATTGATGTTGTAATGCTCGCTTACAGTCACATTTCGGTTGTATACTGCACTGCTTAAAACATCGCCGCTATCCTCTTCTGCAGTCCAATACCGTTCCCAAATCGGAACATTGGCATTGGTTTCAACAAGAACAGTAAATGTTTCTCCATTGTAATCAGATTGCGGAAGAATATCTCTCCAACCCAACTCACCTTCTGATACGGACGTGTTTGTAACTGCCTCATCATCAGTTCCCTGTGTTTTCTCCTCAAGTGTCGCCGACTGACAAGAAACACCGTTCAACAACAAAACAGACAGGGCAAGTAATCCAAAAATTTGTCTACGCATAGTATATTCCTCTCTTTTTCGGGACTGGTCTGCAGTTCCCGTTATTTTTTTATCAGGGTGTTTTCCACTTCCATGGACGATCAGCAAAATTCCCACAGCATTGACACATCTGACGTCCCTCTCGGATCAAAGTTACACCGGCATCACATATACTTCTATGGAGATTTGAGTTGAAACGTTCATATTCACAACTCAATTTATTATGAGCAATTTCTAAAACCTGTGAGATAATTTCAGCCTGCCTGCTCTCCGATATATCCGGAAGATCTCTTTCAAGAACCTCCTTCAGTACTCTGCGTAATCGGGGTTCTGCATTGCCAATCAAATCCTCATAAAGATAGAAGGATTGCAAATAATCCAGCTGCAGCCGTAGCTGTGCAATGCGCTTCTTCTGTTGTAGCGTTTCTGCTGCTTGTATAGCACAATCGAAAAGCGGATAGCCACGTTCAACAAGTTCGTGCGTACTTTGTTCATACCACATAACATACCGTGACCAATCAATCTCTGTCGGATTATCAATCAGCATCTGCGCAGTCAGCGCAGCCGGCGGCAATGTATTCCCCGTTCGGATTGTACTTGGCGTATACAAATGAGCATCATCATTATAAATATGAAAATGCATCTTTTCTGTCAATTTACGCGCCAGCCTCAAGTACTCACGCAAGTATTTCCCTCCCGAACCATACACGCCGGTCAAGAAATCAAGGATATGTGATTCATAAGCAGCCTTTGACATGGAAGGTTCCCACATTAATTTTGCAAGAAGATAGGCCCGAAGCTCACCAAACTCAATACTATGAGACTGATAATTTCCCTGTGATACATTTCCGACTGCATGATACTTCGAATATGCATTCATGTTAGGACAGAGTGTATCGAAATTCGGAAATGTCATCGCATAATTACCAAACTGTGTTGTATAGTCATAAATCATCAGCTTATTACATATTTTTGACCATGCACGAACATCTTCAATAAACAAATTTCGGGAACCGTCCAAATGCGATGGGATACCTGCACTGACACATCCTATTTCAAACGGATGAGAGACACAGGCACTTATGGAACACAAACGTACCACGATATTATCTCTCGGTTTTGTTTTCGGTGCTGCCTGTGTTGCCTGATATGCAAAAGTGTCAATCAATAATTTTGGATATCGTTCCTTCAGAACGTCTGCTACAGCATTGACAAAGCGGATCATAGTTCCTGAGAACACATTTCCTTCTTCCCGATCTACAGCGAGACAATTGGGGCAATGACAGACATGATGGCCGTCGTTCTGAGTAATGGATATAATTTCCGCCTCCGGATCTTCTTCAACCCATTTTACTGCTTGTTCAATGACAATTCGCAAAACATCAGGATTTGTCAAACACAACTGATCTGGAATACGTTCTCCGTCTTCCGTCATCATAAAGTATTCCGGGTGGCGATCAAAATATTGTTCCGGAGGTACGAGATAGAGGAAGCTATGTCCGTTAATACCGCGGACATATCTGATCGTACCACCATATTCATCGGAAATTTTCGGTCCCCATGTTCTGAAATTAACGTGTCTCTTTGCTGAAATTGCATCATGATAATAGTCATGCCAAGCAACATCGCGGAACTGAAATTGCGGTATTTTTGTTTCATTCAGTCCAAACGGAATCTTTACGACAGCAAGGCTCGGAATAAATTCCACAGTTTCGGTATAGAAACGACACCCTAAATAGGTTTCCAAAAACTCATATACCGAATATAATGTCCCGCGTTTTTCGCCGCCGATCAAATATAGCCGCTCATCTTCCTCAAATATCGTGTAACCATCGTCACCAAGTTCATCATAGTTCACGGTTTTTTGCGTTTCACGCGTGGTATTTCCAACAACAATTTCATGTCTGCTCAATGCAGTTTCATCAGTAACGAGCGGCAGTTTGACACCGGTTATTCGTTCCAGATAGTAACACAGCTCCCAAGCCGCTTTTTGTTCTGATTTGAAAGCATTGGCACCATACACAATGATATAATCAGAAATTGTTTCATGATACTGTTTTTTCGAGTCGATAATATAGATAGCATCGGTCATTGCAGTTACCCCATTTATTGATCATTTTCCCAAAACCACGGTTTCTTGTCAAAATTCCCATTACACATTGTAAGATGGCGCGCTTCGCGGATATGTGTCACACCCTCCCGCAACATTTTCTTGTATAATGTCTGATTATAATCAGCATACACAGATCTTAACTGATTTTTGGCAATTTTTATGGCATTCTCACAGTAGTTATTACGGTCATCTTCGGTAACATATAAGTTTTCGCGATCGAATACACCGTTAACAATTTTTTCAATATTTTTGTTGATGGCTGAAAAATACGTATCATACAGACAAAAGGAGTTTAAATAATCCACCTGAAGCCGTATTTTCTCGATTTGAGAACGTTGTTCCGCTGTTTCTGCCATTTCATAAGCCATTTGAAACAGTTCATACCCACGGTCAACCAATTCATTTGAGTTTCTATAAAACCACTCCGCATAATTGACCCATTCGACGGAAGACGGATCATTTATCAGAGTTTGCGCATCGATATCATCGGGACAAAAATCACGCTCGGTTGGTATCAATGAAATCGGATATATATGTGTATTGTCATTATATAACATAAAACAGTATCCGTTTGTCTGATCCTCTGCTATTTGAAGGTACTCATAAATATATGTTCCTCCCGGACCATATACTCCGATTAAAAAATCCATCAGCATAGCATCAAATTCGTCTCTTGTTATATAAGGGTTCCACATTAACTTTGACTGTAAATACGCACGAAGCTCACCGAATTCGGCGCTAGGGGATTCATAATTACCCTGTGAAACATTTCCGACCACATGATTATCTGCATATGTACGGTAATTAACAAGCATTTGATCGAAATTAGGCAGCGTCATCACATAATTTCCAAAATGTGTTGAATAATCGTAAATATACACATTGTCGCAGATAGAAGCCCACACGCGAAGATCGTCAATGAAGATATTGCGTGAACCATCAGTATGAGAAACGATTCCGGCTGTTATGCATCCATCTATGTGTGAATGAGATGAACATGCACTGATTGGGCAAAGCTGAATGATCACATTGTCAAGCGGTTTTGTTTTCGGAGCGGCCTGGGTTGCCTGGTAAGCATATGTTTGAATGAAAACATCAGGATATTCTTCAGAAAGCGCATCTGCCACTGCATTCACGAACCGTACCATCGTTCCGGAATATACGCCACCCTCCTCTTCATAAACAGCCTTACATTCATCGCACAGACATATATGATGGCCATCATTTTGTGATATTGAAATAATATCTGCTTCCGGATCAGCTTTCAGCCATTCCTTTGCACGTTCAATCGTGATCGTTAATACATCCGGATTCGTTAGACAAAGTTGGTCGGTAATCCGTTCTCCGTTCGGGTCCATCATAAAATACTCGGGGTGATCTTCGAAATATTCTGCCGGAGGTACAAGATATAGAAAGCTGTGTCCCTTGATCTTATTTGCATAATGAACGGTACCGCCATATTCATCTGTCAGAGAAAATGACCATGCCTCAATGTTCAGTCTACGTTTAGCAGCAATATCTTCCGAAAAGTAATCATACCATGCAGCGCAGCGATATTGGAACGCCGGAATTTGTTTGTCATAAATATCTTGTTCGATCACAATGTTTGACAAATTCGGGATATGTTCAATATCAGCAGTATAAAAACGACATCCAAGATATTTTTCCAGAAATTCATAGACTGCATATAATGTTCCTCGTACACCACCGCCAATCAAGTATAAGTCGGTTTCATCCGTCTGAATAATAAAACCATCTTCTCCAAGGTCAGATCGATCAAACATTCCCTGCGGTTCACGCGTGGTTTGACCTACGATAATTTCATATTCCGATTCAGGAACATCATCGGTAACAATTTCAAGCTTAGCACCGCAAATCTTAACAATGTAAGAACGCAATTCTTTGGCTGCTTTGATTTCCGCAGGAGCGGCATCTTTTGAACGAACAATAACGTATGCACTTCCCTCTTCATCGGCAAGACGGATCGATGAGGCAAAAGTGTTATGCGGTATTTCAGTAGTTGTCGTAGATTCATCGAGGGTATTATTACAAGAATATAACAACATGAAGGCTGCTGCAGCAATCAAAAAAGAGATCCACACAATTCGTTTCATTGTCTTCACCTCAAACATAAAATTTTTTTCTGATATACGCTCTATATTCTGTTGGAGTCATCATACAGAATTTCTTGAAGTGTGAAATAAAATTCGATACTTTGGTATAGCCAAGTGATAATGCAATATCTTTTACCGTTTTATCGGTATTTTTCAAAGCGTCTACGCCATCCATAATTCGTAACAGTATCTTATAGTCCATGATGGATATTTGAAGATGTCTTTTGAATAATCGATTCAAATAATCCGGATGAAGACCAATGATATCCGCTAACGCCGGTATACTGAGATTTCGGTCCTCCTTGAGCATTTGCATGGTATCGACAATGTAATTATATCCGAAATCAACCTCCATATGGTCAGAATAATTCGATTCGTTACTGTATATACTTAACAATTCCGAGAGATAGTCACGCATCCTTTCCGGAGGATACCGATGAGCAGATGTCTTATGATGCGTATCAATTTTCAAAAAAAATTCCTCAACATCTTTTTGTCGAACCAATGGAATATGAGCAATTCGATTTGATAAGCTCTGAAGATCAATCTGCGGTACTTCGTATTCCTCGAATAAACAATGATACATATACAAATCCTGCGGCATCACAAAACGATGCATTTGTCCTGGGTGAATTAACAACAAATCGCCCTTTTTTATAATTTGAATATTATCATCCCAAATATGAAGCGAATGGTTTCTGTACACATATGTCAGAAGATAGCACGGCAGAGTGTGTGGGCCTGTCGTCACATGATGATAGATCTCCCATGCATGAATTTTTACAGGTGCTCCAACTCCGACAAATTGATCCAAATAACTGCTCATTGTACAAGTCCTTTCGGCACAAGACGAAAATGATAAATACCGCCGCATAATTTCAATTGACATCTGTTGTCAATCATCATTTCGCCATCCCAAAGATTATGGTCCTTATATTTTTCCCATTCCGGAAATTCAAGAATACAGGATGTGTTTATGGGAACTTCCAATGAGATTTCAAGTCCCCCGTATAATTTCTCAACCTGAATCGCGATCATTCCGGATACTGTTTGTACTTTACATGAACAAAACTGCATATCCGCCGGGAGGTTCGGTGCTACATGAAATTCCCGAAATCCCGGTTTGATCGTGGTTATTCCGCAAAAGACACGATAAAATGCTGCATCAATACCTGCATACATAGCATGACTATGGGAATGCATCACGCCCTTTACTGCCCATTGTTCCCAAAGTGATGTTGCACCGGTCGCAAGCCAATAGCCAAATCCGGGGTAGGTTCCTTGATCCAGAATTTTGGGAATCAGATCAATCACTCCCGCTTCCGCCGCAGCTCCAATGAGTGCCATCGTTCCGAACCCACCCGTATCCAGATGTCCATCTTCGATAAGTTTTCTGTAAAGTGCCTGTTTTACACGCTCCTTTACCTCGCCTTTCATAACACCAAAATACAACGGAAGAATCATTTCCGGCTGTCTTCCAGAAGCTATGGAACCGTCCTTGTCTACCATTGATTCATACGAACATCGAATGAGTTCTTTCCATTGCTGACTCAATTTGTAGTCTTCTTCATATCCAAGCAGTATTGCGGTTTCTCCGAAAATACAGCAGTACGCATACAACAAGGATGTATTTACAGCAATTTTACACTCACCAATGCCATCCCATGTATTATCGTTGGGTAAGCACCAATCACCAAATCCATTGGAGTAAATACCATGATCTGAATTTTGCAGCCAGATCTCGATATCCTGCCTGATCCGGGGATATAATAACTTCAGAGGACGCATATCGCCAAGTAGTTTGTAAATGCGATATGCTAACATAATATAATCCCCATGCCAATCCGGGTTTTCTTCACCTTTTCGATAAGGGGTATTCGTAATATCGCGCAGCCATTTCCGATAAAAAGCATACATATTATAATTATATATCATGGCTTCTTCGGTCATCTGCGAATCCATCTGACAAGGCGTTCTCTCATCACGAACCGGACAATCTGTTGGTATGGACACCAGATTACAGCGCATACTGTGGTCACACAATGTATGGATCCGGTTGATCATCGCATCGGAACACACAAATGTACTTTCATTTTCAACATCCGCCGAAATCTGACAGGCATATATTGAAAAATGAACTGCGTTCTCAGCCCCGATAACCATAATGTAGCGAAAACCGTGATACGTAAATGTCGGTCTGTATTGTTCAGTACCATTTCCGCAGCAAATATAAACATCTTCTGCCGCAGCATCTCTATTGGTTTCTTTATCCAGAGTACCGTCTGAATGAATCATTTCACTATGATACATCGCGATTTTCGTTCCATGCGGCGCATCTATATGAATTTCGGGAATCCCTTGCAGATTACATCCAAAATCATATACCATGCCGCCATCAACCGCCCACATATTAACAGGAAAATGCTTTTTTCTAATGCGGATCGGCGGCATTTCATTCGGAATAATCGTCCCGCCGGGTGCATGCTCAGAATCGATGATCGCAGGATATTCGGAACATGCAGTGAAACAGGCATCATATACCTCGCCTCGATAAATTCCGTTTTCTCTGATGCAGGATTCCCGCCAAAACCAAGTATCGTCGGTCATGATCCGCTGTACCGATCCATTTTCATATGTCAAGTCGATCACACAGCGAATCCCTTTTCTGTTAAAATATCGATAGCCAAATTGTGAAAAAGAATCATTATATCCATTACCAAGTTGAATCTCAAAACGATTTTTACCGACACAGACCTTATCGGTAAAATCAATTGTCTCCATATAACAAAAGGTATCATATACCGTATTGGGAGGCATAAGCAGATGATCGTTTAAGCTCATACCATTACAAAAGCCAACAAACAATCCTAAGCAGGAGACATAAGCTCTTGCTGTCCGTACCGGTTCTTCAACATAGAATTCACGTTGAAAGACAGGGGAACTGACATCATGTTCACCACAGGTGATCCATGAAGCTAAGGAAAGATCTGATATCGCTGTTTCAAAATATTGCGTAGGAGATGTAATAGTTTCCGAATCAGAACGTACAGAAACATTCCACCGATAATGTTGTCCTGGATTTATCTGAAAATGCTCTGATAGACAAAAGCTCATTTCTTCAGATGTAATCCATTCGCTGCTATACGTTTCTTTAGTATTGAACACCGAAATCATAAATGCTGCTTGTTTTTCATTTCGCTTTCCGTTATATTCAAAGCTCCACGATATCCAGACATCGGTTCCTATACCGATGGGATTGATATTTCCATTACAGTATAATTTTCCGAATTTCATATACAGCCTCCTGATTTAGTAAAATATACTATGGTTTCTGATTATATTCTATCACAAATTTTATCATATAGTCAATAAACCACACATTATACATGTCGGATTAAGGGTATGAATTTCAAAAAAGCAACCAATCGAGAAGTAAGTTGACCGTTATTATATCAGCCAACTTCGTACACCACCGTGTGTACTGTTCGATATATGGCAGTTCACTCAATATACCACAGTCGTCGCATCCGATGAAGAAACATCAGGAAATATGGTGTTGTTATCCCTTTTGCTGCGAATAATTATACTTCTCTATACGGTGTCGGACATGTATGCAAATATCGCCACGACCAGACCATCTACACGGTCAAAATCTGCCATCTCAACGGACAGAATCGGCCATGCTCACGGAGGACTATACCACACAGTTCCACATATGCATATTCCGCCGCCCCAGAGCACCCTAAACCGCAGCCGCCGTGCACCGAAACCGCGCAGATTGTGCACCGCCACCGCGGACATTGTGCATCGAAAAAGCACGCACAAACAGACTCTCGCCGAGACTTTTCCACCGCCTTAGCGGCGCGAAGCGCAGGCGAAGCCTGTGGTAAAGTCTCGGCGGCGATCCTGCAGGCTGCATCTTTGATGCAGCCTCATCACAAACAGTTATGCCTCAGAGATCATGCCCATCCGTTTTCGCATGGATTCCTTGCAATCAATTACGATCCGATACGCATTGTGCACGCTCCGGTCGCATATCGCATCGGCAATCAACAGATCCCCGATTTTGTCACACCATCCGGGAACATCAAACTGTGAGCAGAAGATCGTAGATGCCTTCTTGTAGCGTGCTTCCGCAATCTCAAGAAGATCCCGTGCCTCCGTATCCTTCAGCGAATACAGCAGCCATTCATCCAGTATCAGCAGCGAGGGCTTTTTGTACTGCTGGATCACCTTACGGAATGTTCCGTTGCTTCTGGCAATGGCAAGCTCCGTAAGCAGTTCCGGCAGGCGGATATACTTCACCGTA
The DNA here is from genome assembly GCA_017455975.1 of Clostridia bacterium. Classification (GTDB taxonomy): domain Bacteria; phylum Bacillota; class Clostridia; order Oscillospirales; family CAG-272; genus RGIG3925. Next base: position 20,903 of record JAFTLK010000350.1, read on the forward strand.
TAGAAATTCCGTACCGTAGCCATACCAAGTACGCAGGCAAGATACATCTTGCCGCTGCCCGTTGCACCAAGCAGCAGAATGTTATTGTGTTCAGCAATATAATTGCACGTTGCCAAACGAGTAATCTGTGTTTTGTCAAGATTGCGGTCCGCGTGGTACTCAATATCCTCCACACAGGCTCCGGATTCAGCAAATCCTGCCTTTTTAATGAGGCGATTCAGATGATTATTTTTTCTGCACAGCCATTCTTTGTCTACAATCAGACCGAATCTGTCCTCGAAGGATAATCCAGCCTCATCCGGATTGGTAAGCTGTTCCTTAAATGCTTTCGCCATAACGCTCAGACGCATTTCCTGCAGTTTTGTTACGGTGGTTTCTGTCAGCATTCCTTCTTACCTCCGTAATATTCTGCTCCGCGTGTGAAGCCGTATTTCGATTCACCAGAGGACTTCTCGTTAGCCGCTTCCGTCATCTTATCCTGCCCCGATGACAGAATTGCCTGTATGTTCTTCAAC
>JAFTLK010000351.1 GCA_017455975.1 Clostridia bacterium
ACTCCTTACGAATATTGACGAAACAAGGGGCTGCTGCACTTACATACCCCAGCCCCTTGGAAGTTTCCCTGCCCTCTCTTCCGAGGGGCATTTTCATGCGATTTTCGCATGAAAACCGGAAAATTCGGGTCACTTCGTGACCCCAGGCTGCCGCAAGTTTTCAACTTGCAACAGCCCCGGATGAGTCGTTCTTTTGTTACTTTCCGGTTTGTTGCAAGTAAAAAATATAACAATAAATTTACTTTGCTGCATATTGAACAGCCTTGCCGCCGTACTGACGACTCATCCGTCTTTCGAAACAATCGCATAAGCGATTGTTTCGAAATCCACCTTCCCTCACCAGGGAAGGCTTTTGTGCGAACCGTCAACAAATCCGTCAAGTATAAACGGCTTCTAATCCTGTGATTTCGAACAGCAGCCCGGCACCTTCTGCACCCAACCAATGGATCTGCACGGGCAAATTCAAGACTCCGATGTTGTTCTCCCGCCAATCTTTTGCGGAAGCGGTATCTTCTGCACCCAACCAATGATTTGCCCGGACAGAATCACGGATACCAGCGACCAGGCAAGCCGCTCCCATGACAGATACGTCACGGAAAGGCCGAGCACAAGCAGATCGGAACCGAGATAAATCCACTGGATCCCAAGCCCGGTGATACGCGACAGTCCCATCGCCAGCGCATCGTCCCCGCTCGGCGCACCGCCGACACGGACACACAGTCCCGCACCGACCCCGATGAAGACAGCACCGGCAATTGCGGCTGTCCACGGAAGCGTTTGCAAGCATTGATAGATCGCAAGCGGCAGAATCCATCCGAGTCCCTCAAACAGCGCATAGAACAGCGAAAATCCGGCACAGGAAATCAGTGAATAGACAATAAACCGCCGCCCCAGCGTCCGCCAGCCGAACAGATAACACAGCGCGTTCATGACAAACGACGTCACTGCCGGGGATATGCGGAAATGATGGTCGAGCAGGAGCGTCGCACCGAGCACACCGCCCTCCGTGACACCGGAAAAGGAATGGATATGATAAAGCCCAAACGCCTGAATCGCACAGCCGAGCAGCAGAACCAGAACAGGAGCGGTGTGTTCTTTTACCGAGCTGCGTACCCTTTCCGTATCAATCGAGATCATCGAAAATCCTCGTATCGGGATCCTCACAGACGGCATCCAGACAGTACTTCCCTGCCGTCACAGGCTCGCGGTGCAGCCAGCGTCCGCGCGTGAAATCGGGAACATCGACCGGTGCACCGCCGTGAGCAATCGACAGCTCGGACAGCGGTCCGATTGCCATCCATGCGGCTGTGTCATAGGCATCAATCGGCGTATTTTCCCCGCGCTTGACCGCCTCGATAAAGGCACGGGATACCAGCCAGTCCATGCCGCCGTGCGAACCGCGCTCACCGAGAGCCACATATTCGCGGTGCAGCGGATGATCGTATTTTTCAAAAAATTCCGGCTCATTTTCGGTCATCGTCTCTGCCATGCCGTCAAGGTATATAATCCGTCTGTCCTCGGTGCACATACCCTTTGTTCCGCGCACGCAAAAGCCGCGGCTGTAATAGGGTCTTGGCAGTGTCGTGTCGAGCCGCAGATGGACAGTTTCGCCATTTGCACAGGTGATGATCGTATCAACGATATCGCCGCACTTGACATCCATGCCGGCATACGGAGAATCCGCGCCGAGATGTGTGTCAATGTGCTCCGCAAGTCCGCGCGCTTTGGATGCAAACGAGGACAGTGTCAGCATCCGGTTGCCGCGGTTGACCGACAAAACCTTGGAAATCGGTCCGAAGTCATGCGTCGGATAGAAGTGGAAATTGCGCCGTTCCATCGATTCGAGCCGGAAGTTCGGTACGTCGGGATCGATGTCGGAGGGCGTGAAGACCGAACGGCAGTTGTGCATATATCCGCCGTCGCAGTGGACAATCTCACCGAACAGCCCTTTTTTCACCATGTTCAGCGCCATCATTTCGCGCCGACCGTAACAGCAGTTTTCCAGCATCATCACAGGAACGCCGGTCTCCTCAAAGGCATCAATGAGATCCCAACATTCACGGATATCATAAGCACATCCGACCTCAATGCCGGTGTATTTCCCCGCCCGCATCGATGCCGCCGCCATCGCCGCACGATTTTCCCAGCCGTTCATAAAGAGAATCGCATCCAGCGTCTCATCGGCGACGACCTCGCGCCAATCGCGGGTCATTTTCGGTGCATCGTGTCCGGTATCCGTCAGAATCGCGGACGCAGCCAACAGCCGCTTTTCCGACAAATCGCAGATCACCGGGATTTCCACGTCATGCATATGCGCAAAACATTCGCGCAGCATTCCCTGTCCGCGTGCGCCGCAGCCAACGTAACCGATGCGCACAACAGTCTTTTTCTCCATTTGCATTCCCTCCCGAAAACAGGTTTCATTACAACGATTATAACATATCTTTGCGCCGCTGTCAATCTATTTTTCGCCGCTTTCGCCCCTCTGTTTCTCTGTCATATTTTGTTCATGAAATATTTTCAATTCCGCCAAAAAAGAGAGGCTCATTTCTGTTATAATATAAAATAGATAAGTATGCACCCCGTCAGATTGTATGCCAATACCGCTCTGACAAAATCCAAACAAAAAAGAAAACACATAAGAAAGGAATCTCCCATCATGAAACATTCTGTACGTATTGCCTGTGCACTGCTTGCACTTCTGACCGTCTCCCCCGCTATCGTCTCCTGCGGCACCTCCGGCGACAGCGGCAGCGTCACCGATAACGCTGTCAACGCATCCACCGAAACCGCCGCCGTCACCGAAGACCCCAACGCCATCAAGGATAATCTCCCCGCACTCGACTTCGGCGGCGACACCGTCAAGATCATGCACTTCGGTTTGGAAGACATGGGCGGCAATGACTCCTCCGACTGGAACCGTGAGGGCGATGTCGTTGCGGATGCCGTCATCACCCGTGACCGCGCCACAGAGGAACGACTCAATGTCACCATCGCCTATGAAGCAGGCTCCGATGACTGGAACACCTATCCCTCCGAGGTTCAAAAAATGGTGCAGGCAGGCGACTGTCCTTATGACATCTTCTTCCTTGAATCCTCCCAGTGCTTCCGCCTGTCGCTGGACGGCTACTTCCGTGAGGTTTCCGACCTTGCGCACATCGATATCAACCAGCCGTGGTGGTATAAAAACTTCATGGACGGCGGTGCCATTTCCACCGACAAGCGTTACTTTTTGACCGGCGCGTTCTCCGTTTCTACGCTGGAGGGTGCTTCCTGCACGATCTTCAACAAGAAGATTTACAACAACTTCTTTGAATCCTACACAGAGCTTTATGATATGGTCGACGCACACAAATGGACGTATGACAAATTCATCGAGCTGTGCCGTGATGTCTATCAGGATGTCAACGGTAACGGCGAAGCGGATGAAGATGACCTGTACGGTCTTTTCAACCGCGGTCAGCAGACGGTCAACTATGTTTCCATGTCCACAGGTCTGACGTATCTGCAGCGTGATGACAACGGTCTGCCGGTGCTCGACCTTTACAACGATGACTCCATCCGCTGGGTCGAGAAGCTGTACACCATCCTCAACGAAAACAACATTTCGTATACAAACACAAAGCTGGACGGTATGCAGCATTTTGCTGACAGCAATGCCCTGTTCTTCCTCGGCTGGCTGTCCGAATACACCAACGAGGTCATCCGCGGCATGGAAGATCCCTACGGTGTGCTCCCGATGCCTGTCCTTGACGAGGGCATGGAATATAAGTCTGCCGCAGGTACGGTCAACGGTCAGTCCGCCGTCATTCCCGTCACCACTGACGATGCACGGCTTGAGCTGTGCGGCGCGACGCTGGAATCGCTGTCGATTGAGGCATACCGTACCGTCATTCCGGCATGGTATGAGGTTGCGCTCAAGTCCAAGCACGCCGACACCGAACGCGATGCCGATATGATCGATGTCATCTACAACACCATCGACACATCCTTCATCATGATCGCCGACAAGCTGCTTGGCACCGGCTCCTTCTTCTGGTCGATGCTCGGTTCCTCCAAGAAGACTCCCGGCGAATTTGCATCTTACTATGAAAAGCAGGCAAAGTCCTTTGACAAGAAATGGGCATCCATGCTCGAAGCCTTTGCTGAACTGGAATCGTAATCCATGCTGTATCTGATCACGTTTCTGGAGGGCATCATTTCCTTCATCTCCCCCTGTATGCTGCCGATGCTGCCGCTGTACCTGTCCTACTTTGCAGGTGACGTAAATCCCGCTGCACCGGATGCGGATAAAAACAAAAGCCGCCGCGTGATCGGACACGCCTGCGCATTCGTCGCCGGATTCTCGGTCATTTTCATCGCGCTTGGTGTCTTTGCAGGCTCGCTCGGTATGCTCCTGACCCGTTATCAGACCGCGCTGAACATCGTATGCGGTGCAATCGTCATCCTGCTGGGGCTGTCGTATCTGGAGATCATCCGGATTCCGTTTTTCACCGGCATGAAAACCGCGCATACGGCAGGTACTGCCCTGTCGGCATTCGTGTTCGGCATTGTCTACTCGGTCAGCTTAACGCCGTGCATCGGTGCGTTTCTCGGCTCTGCTTTGATGCTGGCGTCCTCGTCCGGGGATGCTCTGCGCGGTGCTCTGCTGCTGCTCTGCTACACGCTGGGACTGGGGATTCCGTTTCTCCTGTCCGCCGTGCTGATTGACAGCCTGCAGGCGACCTTCCGTTTCATCAAGCAGCATTACCGCATCATCAATACCATCAGCGGAATCTTTCTGATCGTCATCGGCATCTGCATGATGCTCGGCTGGATGAACCGCGTTATGGCATTCTTCTCATAACCGCCGGATACGATCATTTTACTTGGCGGGAGCAAGCCCCCGCCCTACAAAGATATCCACGCAAAGACTTACCGTCGGAGGAATCTATGCAACAGAAAAAGAAATTTTCGGTCTTACTGATCTTCCTGCTCTTTGTCATTGCCGGTGCGATGTTTGCCTACCGTTATCTGTCCGACCGCGTGTCCCCGGATACCGGCGGCTCTCTGCTCGGACAGGTCACAGCTGCGGACACCGAAACACCGGACACCGTCAAATCCGGCATTGAAGCCGCAGATACTGCGGATGCAGATGCCGCAGAAACCTTTGCCGCGATGGATTTCACCGTGTATGACGCAGACGGAAATCAAGTCAGCCTGTCGGACTTCTACGGCAAGCCGATTCTCGTCAACTTCTGGGCGACATGGTGTCCGCCGTGCAAGGCGGAGCTGCCCGACTTTGACCGGGTTTATGCCGACTACGGCGAGGATGTCGTGTTCATGATGGTCAATATGACCGACGGCAGCCGCGATACGGTTGAAAGCGCGCAGGCGTTTGTTTCGGACAACGGCTATACGTTCCCGGTCTACTTCGACCGTGACCTCGATGCGGCATACACCTACGGCGCATCGTCCATTCCGATGACGGTGCTCATCGGCGCGGATGCCAACATCGTCGGCGCACAGGTCGGTATTCTGACAGAGGAGCAGCTGCGTACCATTCTCGATGCCGAGCTTGCCAAAGCCGGCAACACATAAACCCACCCCAAATTTTCAAACAAGGAATACACACCATGAAAATCAAAGAAAATCCCGACAAAGAAGTTGTCCGCACCGTCCGCGAGGGCTTAAAAGCCAAGGACGGTTACTGTCCCTGCAAGCTCGGACGCGATGAGGACAACAAGTGTATGTGCAAAGAGTTCCGCGAGCAGATCAAGGACCCGAATTTTGAGGGTTATTGTCACTGCATGCTCTATTACAAATCATTGGAAGATTGATCCATGCATGCATCCAACCCATATGGGTGATGCTGTTATCGGGTGAGAAAGCGAACGCTGCGTTCTCACCGATCTGCAGAGTACAGAAAGGATGCAATGTTATGTCCGACACACAGGAGGGCTGCCGCGCACCGGACACACCGTACCGGACGCAGGCAGCACTTGCCCGTACTGCGGCGCTTCTGGATGCCGCAGCAGCGGCGGAAAACGTCTCATCGGAGGAGCTGCGCACCGCCATCGCCGATGCCATGGCATATGCATCGGCACACTGCGGCGGCATCAGAAACACGTCCGTTGAGGAATTTGTACTGTCGCTGGTTATTGGGCTGTTCTGAAAGGAAGACGAGGTGCTGCAAGAACTTGCAGCACCTCCTGTTCTTTTTTCGCCTGTGTATTGACATCCTGCGTCTGATTTGATATAATAATAGAAAGATACATTTTCCGCATTACGCCAATCTTGAGAGGAACATTTATTATGGCTGCCAAGAAACACAATTTACTGACCGTTGACCGTGTGGAAGACGGAGTCGTTATTATGATTGATGAAAAGGAATCCATTTACCGCATCACCACCGATATGCTCGGACTTATCCCGCATGACGGCGATGTTCTGCGCGTTGCCGTCGATGCCGACGGTATGATCCAATCGGCGGAAATCGATGCCGAGGCTACAGCGGAACGCCGCGCTGCCATGCGTGCAAAGCTCCAGAGCCTTCTCGGCTGAAGTACATCTGAGAATGGCTGATTCACGTTCCCACCGCGCACAGCAGGAGGATCTGCTCGACGCAAAAGCATTTGAACTGGTCTCCGATCTGCCGCCGTTTGTCACGGCATACCTGTCGTCGCGCAAGGGCAATTCAACGGCGAAGACCCGCCACTCGTATGCCTACGACCTGCGGCACTTCTTCACCTGGCTGCACGATTCCACCCCAAATCTGATACAGCGGGACACACGTGCGATTACCGCCGATGACCTCGCCGCCCTGCGCGGTGCCGACATTGATGCCTATGTCGCGTATCTGTGGAGCACGGGAAACCATTATTCCGGCGTGCACCGCAAGTTCTGCTGTCTCAACTCCTTTTTTCTGTATCTGATCCGCAAGGATCTTCTGCAGGCCAATCCGATGGACAAGGCAGAACGGATCACCCGCAACGAAAGCCGCCATCAGACACGCGTTGTCAAACTCCAACCGAAAGAAATTCCCGCACTGCTTGACACAGTCGAGGGTGCGGGCGATCATATTCCCGAGGATTGTATGCAGGGACTTTCCGCCCGTCAGCGCTCCGCATTGCAGCGCAGCCGTATCCGCGATCTTGCAATCTTCACAGTGCTGCTCGGTACAGGCATCCGCGTCTCGGAATGTGTCGGCATCAACATATCCGACCTGGATCTGGAAAACTGCACGCTGGAGGTCGACCGCAAGGGCGCCCGGCGGCAAAAGATCGCGCTGTCTGATGAGGTCATCGAAGCTCTTGGTGATTATCTCGAACAGAGAAAAAACATCACCCCGGCAGATGTGCGCGACAGCGATGCGCTGTTTCTGTCGGAGCGCAAAAAACGCATGTCCGTGCAGACCGTCGAGGTGCTGGTACATAAGTACACGACACTGATCGGCACAAAGGAGCATATCACCCCGCACAAGCTGCGCAAAACCTACGGTACAGAGCTGTACAACGAAACGGGCGACATTTTTCTCGTCGCACAGGCACTCGGTCACAGCGATGTCAACACGACAAAGCAATATTATGTCGAGGAGTCGACGGACAATCTGCTGCGTCACCGCAACACCTTCCAGATGAGAAAACCGAAAAACGGAGAAAATGTCTGAAAATAAATTTCAAACAGGGTTTTGTGGCTTACCTTCCGCTTCGCGACAGGTTTTGCTGCGCAAACCACCCACAATTCCCCGGAGAAAGGAAACTTTCGCACAGCGAAAGTTATGTTCTTAACGATGTACCATCCAATCCGTCATTTCCGCGTCATCACACGCCACCGTCACCGCGTCATCGCGCACTGCTTCCGTGCAGGCATCGGGCTTCAGGGGCTGTTTCATGACCTGTCCAAATATTCGCCCGCCGAATTCTGGACGGGTGCGAAATATTTTCAAGGGAACCGTTCCCCGAATGCTGCAGAACGCGATGAAAAAGGGTATTCCGAAGCATGGATGCACCATAAGGGCCGCAACCGCCATCATTTTGAATACTGGCGCGACTACTCACGTGCCGCAGGCGGCAATGCACCTGTCAGAATGCCGCTTCGCTTTCTGATGGAGATGTTCTGCGATCGGGTCGCAGCATCCAAAATTTACCGCGGTGCGCAGTACGATGACGGACATCCGCTGCGCTATTTCCGTGGTGGACCCGACGGACAGGAAATGCATCCGGAGACCGCAGCACTGCTGGAATCTCTGTTATGTATGCTGGCATATGAGGGCGAGGAGAAGTGCTTTGCGTATCTGCGTACGCTCAATCCGCGCGGCGACTATCCGGCACAACTGCCGTATCCGATCACCAAAGAAAATTGACGTTCGGGAGAGATCATCATTATGGATTTTTATATGGATTCACCCGGTATGCTGGTGCTGCTGATCGCCATCGGGTTTCTCTTTCAGCTTTTGTTCCTGCTGCCCGGGAAACGGACGGCTGCATTTGTTCCGCTGATTCTGGTACTGGTTCTGTCATTGATTGCCGGTGTATTTCTGACCTATCATTTTGAGGATTTCATCGACTATTTTACGGCACCGTCACCGTCCTCCGACCCGACGGTCATCGACGCGATTCTCGGCGGATTGATGCTGGCTGCCGCATCTCCTCTGCTCATGTTTCCTTTGTACATCGGCGGGATACTGGCATTTCCGATTTATTTTTTCTTCATCCGTCCGCGCACGCAAAAATAAAAAAGCAAAAAAGACCGCCGATGATTTGTCGCCCGTCAAGCGACACATCCGGCAGAACTGTATGGTATACTATGGTCACAGGATCAGAAAACGGTCCGTGACCATATTTTTTTGAAAAGAGGTATATCATCATGACAATGAATCATCGCCCGAATTCCATCACCGAGCTTGTCTTCATCCTCGACCGCTCCGGTTCTATGGCAGGATTGACCGCTGACACGATCGGCGGCTTCAATGCCATGCTTGAAAAGCAGCAGCAGACCGAGGGAACGGTATATGTCTCCACCGTGCTCTTTGACCATGAATGCACGGTGCTTCACGACCGCGTTCCGCTGTCTTCGGTCCGTCCGATGACGACAGAAGATTATCAGCCGCGTGGCTCGACCGCACTGTTTGATGCCATCGGCGACGCGATTCACCACATCGGCAACATCCATAAATACGCGCGGCGCGAGGATGTCCCGACGAAAACGATGTTCGTCATTACAACAGACGGCATGGAAAATGCCAGCCGCCGATATGACCGCGAAGCCATCCGCGCGCGGATCGAACGTCAGCAGAAGAAGTACGGCTGGGAATTTCTGTTCCTCGGCGCCAACATCGATGCGGCGGAAACGGCGGAGGGGATCGGCATCCGCCGCGACCGCGCCGTGGATTATGTCGCCGATGCCTGCGGTACACAGAAAAATTATGCCGCAGTCAGCGATGCTGTCACACAGGTGCGCGCCTGTGCACCGCTGGGCAATGATTGGCGGCAGGAGATCGACCGGGACTACAAGAAGCGCCGGGGTTTGTTCCGCAGATAAGACGCGGAGAAAATTCAATGGGACAGACGGAGGATGAGCCCTCGTCTGTCCCAACTTTTTTTACCGGCATCTATCTGTTCCGGATGTAATACTTGTTTCCGCCCTCAAAGAAATCGGGAGCGCGGAGCGCGTCCAGTCCCATAATATCGAGCAGGCGTACATAACGGGTATGCATCCCGCCGCCCTCATAAAGGTCGATCACGCGTCCGCCGCGCAGTTCATCGTGCGTGGACATATCATAACCGATAGATGATGCATAGGCAAGTGTGATGCCGCAGTATTCAGCCTGATAGGTACAAAGATGGTCATGTCCGCAGAAAATGCCGCGCACATCCCCTCTCTGCAGACAAGCGGCAAACAGACCCGTGTTCAACTCCGAGCATCCGACCGATTCGCGCTTGCAGCCGATCAGATTTGTCTGCTCCGGGTTTTCAGCACAGTGATAATGCTCCGGTGTCGGAATGTGCATATACATAACAGCGGGAATCTTCGCACCGTTATCCTGTTCCATTTCCAGTGAGGTATTGTAATACCACATCACCTGGTCGGGCATCGGCATGGAGGCATCGTTGCCCGTACACATCGGATGCTCCAGCCGCATATTGGTATCCTTCGGCAGACCGAACTGTCTGATATAGCGTGTATAATACTGCCCCGAATCGAGTGCGAAGATGTTGTATGCCACACGGCGGTCACAGTCGATTTTGGAGGAGAAGACCGGGAGCACATAGTTGCCGACACCGCTGATCTCCGCCGGTCCCGACGAAGACAGGCAATACGGAAATGATTCGTAGACCGCCTGCTGTTCTTCCACAGAAAGTCCGGTTTCCCGGTCATGGTTGCCGTATACATGTGCCCACGGAATCCCGCGCCGGTGCAGCGGCTCAAGAATGTCGGTAAGATACGCGTGCAGCAGCTCCGGCGTGCAGATGCCGCCGTCATAGCCGCTGTCCACCGAAATATCGCCGCCGAGCAGAACAAGGTCGGGATGCTCGGATGCTGCCAGTGCTTCAATGCCCGCCGTCAGCTTCGGGGAATGGTTGACCCCGCCGTGCAGATCGGTCAGCATAAGTATGCGGAACGAGCCGTCGCGGTGAAAGCGCAGGGGGATTTTTGTTCTCTGTTTGACCATCACACATGCCCTCCCCATCAGTTCCGGATGCGGACATAATATTTATCGCCGCCCTCGAAGAAGCACGGATCGCGCATCGCCGCAATGCCGATCAGATCCATCAGACGTACCTGATGCGTCTTCATCGTGCCATCTTCGGACAGATCAATGATCCGTCCGCCGCGCAGATCGTCGTGCGCCGACATATCAAATCCGAGCGCACCGTCATAAGCAAGCGTAATGCCGCAGTACTCCGCCTGATAGTCGCAGTAATGCTCATGTCCGCAGAAGATGCCGCGTACGTCGCCCCTTTGCAGACAAGCTGCAAACAGACCGGAATTCAGCTCCGAGCAGCAGACCGCCTCCCGCTTGGCACCGCGCAGATGTGTGTCCTCGGGATTGCGCGCCGCATGGAAATGCTCTGGCAGCGGCACATGCATGTACATCACAGCAGGAATCTTGTGTCCGGCTTTTTGTTCAGCGTCACAGGAGGTCTGATAGTACCACATGACCTGATCGAACATCGGCCCCGCCTGCACGCTGCCGGAGCACATCGGATGCTCCAGCCGGATCTTTGTGTCGGCCGGAAGCCCGAATCGGTTGATATAATCGGTATATTCTCTGTGTGAATCGAGCGCGAACACATGATAGGCGACATCGTCACTGCCCGATGCAAGGATCGGCAGAACATAATTGCCGACACCGCTGATATCATCCGGACCTGCCGATGACAGACAGCCCGGTATGCGTTCAAACACCGGCTGCTGTGCGGCGTTGGACATCCCCGATTCGCCGTCGTGATTGCCGTAGATATGTGCCCACGGAATATTTCTCGACGTGATCGGCGCCATGACCTCGGTGAGATATTCGTACAGCGATTCCTCGTTGATCTCATCAAACATGCCGCCGGCAACGGTATCGCCGCCGACGAGTACAAGGTCGGGGTCTGCGTGCGCAATGAGTGCATCGAGCGCCTGTGTCAGCTTCGGATTATGATGGGTTCCGCCGTGGAAGTCGGATACCATAAGAATACGGAAGTGTCCGTCGGGATGAAAGCGCAGCGGCTGTCCGGATGTAGTCATCTTTGAATTCCACCTTATCGTTATTTTTCTAAAGTATATCACAATTCCCAGAAAATAGCAAGAGTCAGGACGCATCACGGCAATGTTTTTTTGCATATGGCATAAATCGCCTGTACCCTTCATACATTTACCCCGAACACCGTCCACATACCAGGAAAGGAGCGAATGTATCATGTATCCCGATCCAATGCATCAGCCGATCCCGCCCGCCGACGACCGTCGTACCTCGCCGCCGCTGTCCGAGGACACGGCATCCGGCACGCTCGTCATTTCAGCCGGGTACGGAAACCGTGCGTTTCCCCTCCCCGGTGTACGCGCGGAGATCTATGTTCCTGCCGAACCATCCGGAGAGGAGGCACCGTCCGAGGTACTGTTTGCCGTTCGCGAAACGGATGCATCCGGCATTGCACCTCCGCTGACCGTGCCTGCACCGGATGCGTCGTATTCGGAGGCACCGGGCAGTCTTTTTCTGCCGTTCACCGTTCTGCGTGTCCGTGTCTTCCGCGATGGCTTTGCACCGCAGGAGGCCACACAGGTACCTGTCTTTGCCGGTATCCGGTCGCTGCAGTATTTTGAAATGGTACCCACAACGGAAGCGGAACGGTACGGTGCAGCGAGCGGTCTTTTCACCACCGTTTCCGAATCCGCCGACAACGTCTTGTAGAAAGGAGATGCTCCATGCCATCGGTCACACCCACCATTCCGACGACGATCACCGTACACCTCGGTGCACCGGGACAGCCCGCTCAGAATGTCACCGTACCGTTCACCGATTATGTCAAGAATGTCGCCTCCAGTGAAATCTATCCGACCTGGCCGGAAAATGCCATCCGTGCCAATATGTACGCACAGATCTCCTTTGCACTCAACCGCATCTTTACCGAATATTACCGCTCGCGCGGCTATGATTTCGACATCACCAATTCCACCGCTTATGACCAGTATTTTGTCAACGGACGGACCGTCTTTGACAACATCTCCCGTATTGCCGACGACATCTTTGACAGCTATGTCGTCAAAGGGGACGGCATTGAGCCGTACTTCACGCAGTACTGCAACGGGACGACCGTGACCTGCGACGGATTGTCCCAGTGGGGCACCGTACCGCTTGCCGAGGACGGATATCTTCCGTATCAGATCTTGCAGTATTATTACGGCGACGATGTCAGCATTCGCCAGAATGTCCCGATCGACGACAGACCGCCTTCCTACCCCGGCATTCCTCTGCGGCTCGGCTCGGTCAGCAACGATGTAAAAAATCTGCAGCTGCGCCTCAACCGTATATCCCGCAATTATCCCGCCATTCCGAAGATCTATCCGACCGACGGCGTTTTTGCCGTGGAAACCGAGGACGCCGTCAAGGAGTTTCAGCGCATTTTCAATCTGACGCCGGACGGCATTGTCGGGCGCTCGACATGGTACGCGGTACTCCGGATCTTCAACGCCGTAAAGCGCTTGAACGAGCTCAACTCCGAGGGGCTCCGATACTCCGATCTTTCATCGGCATTCGCGGAGGTTCTGCAGGAGGGCGACAGATCGCTCGCCGTGCAGACCTTGCAGTATCTGCTTGCCTACATCGCTGTTTTTGACAATACCGTCCCGCCAATTCCGGTCACAGGCTATTTCGGTCCGCAGACGCGCGATGCCGTGCTTGCGTTTCAGTCCAGCCGCGGACTGACGGCAGACGGGATCGTCGGCGCACTGACATGGGATGCCATCTATGATACGTACCGCGGCATCATCCTGTCCCAGCCGGAGCAGAGCTTTGCAAACACGCCCTCGCCTTTCCCCGGGAACTTTCTTGTACGCGGATCATCGGGAGAGGATGTGCGTATCCTGCAGGAAAATCTGACCACGGCCGCCTCGGTATGGCCGGAGATCACAGCCCCGTCGGTCACCGGGTATTTCGGGCAGGCAACAGAGGCAGCGGTGCGTGCCTTCCAGCAGCTGGAGGGTATCGAGCCCAACGGCATCGTCGGTCCGATCACATGGACCGCGCTGTCACTTGCCGCCGCTGACATTGCAGACGGAAATCTGCGCATTGCCGGTCAGTTTTCACCGAACACATAAGGAGGGGACACCACATGCCGATATCCGCACACAACCAAACGCCCGTCGACCACACGGTGAAGGAAAACAACATCCGCGAGCTGCAGGAAAGGCTGCGCGTGCTTTCCTATTCTGACAGCAGCCTGCCGCGGCCTGCGGTCACCGGTATCCGGGACGATGTCACCGATGCCGCACTCCGTGCTTTTCAGAGGAGCATCGGACAGGAGGAAAGCGGGAATGCCGATCATGCCGTATGGCAGGCACTCGATGCGGCATACCGACAAAGCATCCGTCATTGGTCGCCGTGCACACCGCTCTATCCCGTCGGCGGTGATGCTTTTTTTGCCATGCCGATGCCGAAGATGTTTGTTCTGCTTTTGCAGGTGCTCCTTGGTACGCTATCAAGCCTGTCCGATGAGATCCCGCAGATCCCCCTGTCCGGCGTCATAGACGAGGGAACCGCACAGGCACTCTCCGCCGTCCAATCGCTCTCGGGTCTTCCGCCGACCGGCAGGCTTGATGCTATGACATGGGATGCAATTGCCGCACTGTATAACCTGGAAGCCCAAAAATTCATTTCATCCCCGCCGATCCGTTGATTTTCAGCATGGAATTGTGCTGTGATACTTGCAATTTTTCGGGTGTTGTGATATACTTATCTGCGTCATCCCATACAGAAAAGGACATATCACATGAACACGAAAAAAACAGGCACCGCACTTTCCGCCACACTGGTACTCCTCTCGGCACTGCTCTGGGGTACCCTCGGCGTTTTTGTCACCTTTCTGCGGCAGGCAGGCTTCTCAACGATGCAGATCGTCTTTCTGCGCGCTGCCGTCTCCGTTGTCTTCCTCGCTGTCATCATCCTCGTCCGTGACCGCTCGAAATTCCGTATCCGTCTGCGGGACGGCTGGATCTTCATCGGCACAGGACTCATCAGCTTTACGCTGTTTACTGTCTGCAACCAGATATCGATGCGGCTGTGCTCGCTGTCCATCGCCGCGGCACTCTTATACACCTCCCCTGCGTTCATTCTGATCTTTTCGGCGATTCTGTTCCGCGAACGTCTGACCGCCGCCAAGCTCATCTCCATTGCCGTGACGGTCTTCGGCTGTTTTCTCGTATCGGGCCTTTTGACACCGGGCGCGGTCATTTCCACCCCCGGCGTGCTTGCGGGTATCGCATCGGGTCTGTGCTACGGGCTGTACAGCATTTTCGGACGGTTCGGTGTTGAGAAATATGATACACTGACCGTGACATTCTACACGTTTCTGCTGGCCACGGCAGCATCTCTCCCTTTTGCCGATTTTGCCTCCATGCCTGCGGTATTTTCCTCAGCCGACTGGGTTCTGCCGCTCGTCTGTACCTTCGGTCCCATCACCTGCCTGCTCCCGTATCTGTTCTACACTGCAGGCCTTGCGGGGCTGGAGCCGAGCATGGCGGGGATTCTTGCCACACTGGAACCGGTCGTCAGTGCACTGCTCTCGGTCATTGTTTTCCATGAAGCGATGAACTGGCAGAAGGTACTCGGCATGGTGTGTATCCTCGGCTCGGTCGTCATTGTCAATCTGCATCCTGCAAAAAAATCCCCCAAAACCGAATCATGAAAACAGCGCAGACATGCCGAAAAAAGCGTGTCTGCGCTGTTATTATGCAGTTTTGCTTACTGGAACAGCTCCGCCGCCATCTTCATACGCTCTGCAATCCTGACGCCGAACGGACAGCGTTCCTCGCACGCCTGACATCCGATGCAGGCATCGGCATGCACATCCAGACCGTCATAATGGCCACGTACGGATGCCGGCACCTCCGGCTGGACGGTCGCCAGATCATAATACTTGTTGACCATGGCGATATCGATGTTGACGGGACATGGCTTGCAGTGACCGCAGTAGGTGCACTGACCGGAGTAGGCATGCCGCGGTGCGTTTGCCAGTACCGATGCATAATCGCGCTCCTCATCCGTCGTCTCCTCGTAGGCAACGGCTGCCTCGACCTGCCATACCTCCTCGCATCCGACGAGCACCGAGCCGACGGCCGGCGTGGTCAGACAGTAGTGGATGCACTGTGCCGGGGTCAGTGCCGCACCGAACGGAGAACGCTTTTCGTCAAACAAGCGTCCGCCGCCGTAGCACTTCATGACGGTGATGCCGACGCCGCGCGCTTCACAGATCCGATACAGAGCCGCACGCTCCGGTGCAATGTCGCCAAGGGATGCATCGTACTCATCGACGAAGTAATCCTCAATTTCCTCGGTTGCGGGAAGCAGGTCATATGCGGGATTCATGCTGAACAGAATGACCTCAACGTCTCCTCCCTCTGCCGCAAGACGTGCGATATCAGGATTGTGGGTGCTCAGTCCGATGTGACCGATGACGCCCTTTGCCTTCAGTTCTTTTGCGTAATCCATGACACCGCCCTGCAGTACACGCTCCCAGTCATCGTGACGGTCGACGAAGTGGATCATACCAATGTCGATGTAATTGGTTTCAAGGCGTGTGAGAAGATCGTCAAATGCCGCGCGTACCTCGTCCATTTCGCGGGTGCGGACATACTGTCCGTCGCGGTGTGCCGAGCCGATGTGTCCCTCGATGATCCATTTGTCACGCTTGCCGCGGATGGCCGCGCCGATGTCAGAGCGTACCTTCGGACCGGACATGAAGCAATCGAGAATGTTGATGCCCATCTCCTCGCATCGGTCGATGACGGCCTTGACCTCCTCTGTCGTATGACGGGCAAGCCACTCGCCGCCCAGACCGATCTCACTGACGCGCAGACCGGTATTGCCAAGTTCTCTGTAAATCACAATCAGTTCCTCCATTTGGATGTTTTCTATTATTATACCTGTTTTCGGCAAAAAAAGCAAGCCCTGCAGCCAAGAATTCCGAAAGTAATTGATTCAAAAAAGTGAACATCGCGTCATCTTCACATTTACAGACAGAATGTCGGAAAACCCCTTGACCTTTTCGTGCTTTGGGGTTATAATAAGAACAAGACAATATTTCATTCCGTATCTTTTGAAAACGAGGCATATCATGACAGCAATCAAGCATCTCATCCGACCAAGACGCGACGTCGACATGACCGAGGGGCCGATCATCCGCCACATCATCATGTTCGCCATTCCGCTTCTGATCGGCAACATCTTCCAGCAGCTTTACAACACGGTCGACACATGGGTCGTCGGCAACTACGTTTCCAACGAAGCATTTTCCGCCGTCGGTACGGTCGGCCCGATCATCAATATGCTCATCGGCTTCTTTCTGGGACTGTCCTCCGGTGCCGGTGTTGTCATCTCGCAGTATTACGGCGCAAAAAAATACGACCGGGTACAGGACACCGTCCACACAGCGATCCTCATGACGCTCATACTCGGTGTCATCTTTACGTTCCTCGGCATCGGCATGGCGCCGTTCATGGTGCGTTTCATGAAAACACCGGAGTCGGTCATTCCCGAATCGACGGCGTATCTGACCATTTACTTCTCCGGTGTCATCGGTTTGATGCTTTACAACATCGGCTCGGGTATTCTGCGTGCCGTCGGCGACTCACAAAGACCGTTTTACTTCCTTGTCGTTTCCGCAGTTCTGAACACCGTGCTCGACCTTGTTTTCGTGCTTGCCTTTGACATGGGTGTCGAGGGTGTTGCGCTGGCAACCATCATCGCGCAGTGTACCTCTGCCGTGCTGGTCATCATCACACTGATGCGCACGGATACCTGTATCCACTTGTCATGGCAAAAACTCAAAATCCACAGGGACATGATGAAAAAGATCATACGCGTCGGCATCCCAGCGGCAATCCAGATGGCAATCACGTCCTTTTCCAACGTGTTTGTCCAGTCCTACATCAACTATTTCGGTGCCGATGTCATGTCCGGCTGGACAGCATACTCGAAGATCGACCAGCTGCTCTTCCTGCCGATGCAGTCCATCTCTCTGGCATCGACCACGTTCGTCGGCCAGAACCTCGGTCAGAATCAGGTCGAGCGTGCCAGGAGGGGTGTTTCGCTCTCACTGATGCTCGCTGTTGTTTCCACGGTCATTGTCATGATCCCGGTGCTGATCTTCTCCGGCGGCTTTGTCGCGTTCTTCAATGACAAGCCGGAGGTCATCGAATACGGTACGCTGTTCTTACACTGGATCACGCCGTTCTATGTGCTCTGCTGTGTCAATCAGGTCTACTCCGGTGCACTGCGCGGGGCGGGCAACAGCCGTGCGCCGATGATCATCATGCTGGCATCGTTTGTCGTATTCCGTCAGATTTACCTGTTCGTGACAGCAAACTTTATCTCCAACACCGTTCTTCCGATCGCCATGGGGTATCCTGCCGGCTGGCTTCTGTGCTCGACGCTGACCTTTTTCTATTTCAAGCACGCAAAGCTTTCCAAGAGCCGCCTTGTCGAGGACAGTGATGATGCGGCGGGAGTAAACCCCCGCCCTGCGCGTTCTTAATCTGTCCGCCCCAAATTTTCCCGAAAGGAAACATACATCATGCTTGAAAACACACTGTACCGCTTACAGAATAAGTTAGGCTTAACCGTTGTCTACTTCGGCGGCTCGATCACCGAGGGAGCGGGCGCATCGTCCTACGACAACTGCTGGGCGGCAAAAACGACCGCCTATCTCCGCCGGACATATCCCGAATGTGAAGTAAAACACGTCTCCGCTGCCATCGGCGGTACGGGAACCATGCTCGGTGTTTACCGCTGTGACCGCGATGTCTGCGCGCATCATCCCGATCTTGTCTTCTTTGAGTTCTGTGTCAACGACATGAACGGCGACTTTATGACGCTTGCCAACAATACAGAATCCATCATCCGCAAAATCCGCGCACAGAATCCGTTCTGCGACATCGTCTTTGTCTATACCATCACATGGAACACCGCAGATACCATGGCACACGGCGATATCCAGTCGGCAAAAACCGCCCACAGCGCGGTCGCCTATTATTACGGTCTGCCGCAGGTTGACATCGGAGAGGTGCTCTATACGCACATCGCGCGGCATCTGCATGAGGGCGAAACACCGGCTTGGATGACCTATACCACCGATGCCGTGCACCCCAATGACACCGGCTATCAGATTTATACCGACACGCTCATTGCCCATCTGGAAGCGTGGTTTGCAAAAGCCGGTACACCGACCGGTCTGCAGCCGCACATCCATCCGAAGCTGCTGTTCGCCCCGGAGGTCTCGCACATCGGTGCGCATATGGACGACGCCTGCATGACCGCCGATTATGACGATAGCTGGACGCGCGTCGATGAATCCCTGTGCGGCAGATATCCGCGGTATCTCGAATGTACGCATCCGGGCGGCACACTCACATTTGCCTTTGAGGGAATGCGCGTTGATCTCTATTTCATGATGGCACGCGATTCCGGCGACATCATCTTCTCTGTCGACGGCGGTGAGGAACACACCGTCTCCTCGTGGGACAGCTATTGCAAGAGCTTCAACCGTGCGAACCTCGGAACGCTGATTTCCGGACTCCCGGCAGGTTCGCACACACTCACCCTGCGCGTTTCCGATCACAAAAACGACCAGTCCGAGGGATACGCCGTCCGCATCGGCGCATTCCTTGTACTTTGACATCACATCAGGAAAGGATTTTGACTGCCATGTTTACATATGAAAAGCTGCACCGTTTTCCGCTTGGGGCTTTACACGCCGAGGGATTTTTATACGAGCAGATGCGCCGCTGCAAGGAAGGCTTCGGCGGACATCTGGACGAGCTCGAGCCCGGCATGATCGCCGATCCGTTTATTAACAAATCCTATGTAGCCATGTGGGGACAGGGTGACCAATCCGGCTGGGGCGCGGAAATCTCCGGCAACTACTGGACAGGTCTGATCCAGATGGCATTTACCATGCAGGATGAGGAGCTGATTGCCAAGGTCACCAACTGGGTTGACACGATGGTCGCAAAACAGCGCGAGGACGGTTATCTCGGCACCTACTACGAGCCGGACGCACAGATTTATGAGGACTACAACGCCTGGGGTACTGCCGGTGCGATGCGCGGTCTGCTTGCGTTCTACGAAGCTACCGGACGCGAGGAGATTTTTGAGGCGGTTTACCGCTGCATGCTGTGGTTTGCATCCACATGGACGGGAGATCACAAGACCTCTTATGTCGGCGGTCTGATTATGGAGCCGGTGCTGTTCTGCTATGCGAAAACCGGGGATCGCCGTCTGCTCGACTTTGC
>JAFTLK010000352.1 GCA_017455975.1 Clostridia bacterium
GTCATCATGCGTGCGGCGTACAGCTCCATGCGGATATAGTAGCCGATGTGCGCATGCAGAACCCGGTGGCTGTACTTTTTGAAGATTGTCTCCACCGTATCATAAGCGGCGGTCATGTTTTCGGTCAGCGGCGCAAAGTTTTTGTGACCGCGGATGATCACATCAACCGCATCGATCATGCCACTCCGGAAAACGAGAATGTCGGGAATGATATTGCCTGCATCATCGGCATGCGCATACCGTCCGTCGATGCGCTCCCACAGCCGTGCATCGCCGTCGGAGAACGACGCTGTCGTGCGGTTTTTGCGGATGCAGTCGGCAAGCAGCATGACGAGTTCGTAGTCGTTCGGCTCGCCGCACTGATCCCACATCTGGCCGACAGGGTATTTGTATGTCCAGAACATGTTGTCCTGATTGCCGGCACCGTTGTGGCTCATCATGGTCATCTCAGGCAGCTCTGCCATCTCGTATCCGACAAACCCCCATGTTTCACCGTTTGCCCGTACCGGCGGATCATAAATGCTCTCGCCGCGGACAGTATCGTCAATGAGCATATCCGTGATGTGCGGAATCAGCCACCAGCGCAGGGTCTCACCATCCATGTGCGCACCGAGCATCCCAAGCGCGGCAATGCGTTCTTCTGTGTCCGCAATCAGATCGCGCAGAAGTGCACTTCTTTCCCCGGCACCGCGGCGAAGCGTGTTGTAGATATCCAGCCGGCAGTCGCGGTCCAAAATAAAGAAATTCGTGATGTATCTGTCGCCCTGTTTTTCAAGCAAGGTGGCGTTCTGTAAAAGCGCGATTTCCTCCTCCATATACGGCAGTGCAATCCCCAGCTCCACCGACAGCTCCTCTGCCGTGGACGGGTTGTTGCTTGCCTGCAGGAGAATGTTTTTGGGGATGCTGCGCTGTACTGCCGTCCACGGAAGTCCGGAGGGCTGATTGCCGCTGGCGGCGAATGTGATCTCCTCAGGATTGTAACTGCGTTTTCCGAATGTTCTTGCCATATCCATACCTTCTTTCAGAATTGTTCTTGCACGGTGCAGTCTCTGCTGAACCGCGCTGACGGTGAGGGAATTCGACTGTGCGATGTCGCGGATGCTCCGGTTTTCAATGTAATACGCAACCACAATATCGCGGTATTCCCGGCGGATGAAGGACAGCTCGCGCCGGAGCAGCTCCAGCTGTTCCCGATCGGTCACGTCCTCCAGAGGATCCCCGTCGCCGCCCTCGATTTCGTAGTCGCCGATGTCGGTGCCGCTGTGCGTTTCTCCACGGCGTCGCTTGCGGTCTGCCCACCCGGCATAGCGGTTGTGTGCAATCTGCCAGACCCACGCCGAAAAGTGCGACGGATTTGTTCCGCGGCGCAGCGCTGACAGAATCTGCAGGGCGATGTCCTGCGTCAGATCCTCGGCTTCCGTGCGGTTCCCTGTCTTTTTCAGGCAGAAATAAAACAGCGTTTCCATATAATGCCCGGTAAATTCGCGGATGCGTGTCTCACACAACGCCTCTCCGCCGTGTACCATCTGCATACGGTCGTACTCCTCTCAAAAGAATGTTTCTTGAAATCGATTTCACCCATATAGTGTCCTTTATCGGTCGATGCTGACAAAAAAATTCCGGCTTTTTCAAAATAATCATACCATATTTTTGAAAATCTGTCAATGCAGCGTATGCGCCGATGCGATACCGACCGCATATCCTGTGTATGGGGTTACAGTACCCCGGAAATATAAGCAAGTGAGGAATATGCATCATGGCAACATTTACAAACCGGGCAACCATCTCCTGGGGCGATACGGTCAGAGACTCCAACGTCGTCACCGGTGAGATTCTGGAAGTGCTTTCTATGACGAAGACCGCCGCACGCGCATCCTATGCCCCCGGCGATACCGTCACCTATATTATCAGCATCCGCAACAGCGGCGCCGTTCCTTTCAGCGCACTGACCGTCACAGATGATCTCGGTGCCTATACGGTCGGCGATCCTGCTGTGACCGTGGTGCCGCTGACCTATGTCGGCGGCTCTGTGCAGCTGTACGTCAACGGCGACCTGCTCTCCCCGCCGACCGTCTCCGACACAGAACCGCTGACGATCACCGGGATCACCGTTCCCGCCGGCAGCAATGCCCTGCTTGTGTATGAGGCGACCGTCAATGCCTTCGCACCGGCCGATACCGGCAGCAGCATTGTCAACACCGCATCGGTCACCGGCGGCGGACTTTCCGCAGCCGTCACCGATACAGCAGAGATCACGGCGGTACAGGAGGCATCGCTGACCATTTCCAAGTCCCTGTGTCCGGAGACCGTCACGGAAAACGGACAGCTCACCTACACCTTCGTTGTACAGAACACCGGCAATACCGAGGCGACATCCGAGGACGGTGTGGTGCTGCGCGACATTTTCGATCCGATTCTCGATCCGATCAGCGTCACCTATAACGGAGAGACCGTTTCCACCCCCGCGTTTTACACCTATGATCCGACGACCGGAACCTTTGAGACGGTTCCCGGTGTGATCACGGTTCCCGCAGCAACGTTTGCGCAGGATCCGACCACAGGCATCATCACAACCACACCCGGTGTTGCCGTTGTCCGCGTGACAGGCACCATCTGATCACTTCTCTGCTGTGATCCGGTAAACGGAATCACATGACCGCCGCAGGATGCATGCCGTATTCTGCGGCGGCTCTTTCTTTTGCTTGCAATTTCGGCGGATCTGTGGTATAATGGCAAAAACGGAAAACTTGGCAATTGCAAAATTGCCTACCTTCATCGCCCAAAGGGCGATATATAAACAAATTGCGTCGCTTGGGCGGGTTTCCCGCCCAAAAAGACACCTTCAAAGCGACCAAAGGGAGCCATCGGGCTGCGTCCGCCCGATGAAACCGATTGCAAAATGAAATTTTTCAATCGATAAAAAACGTAAAACATAAAGGAGAAACGACGATGCAGAACCGATTCGGTTTGTTCATTCATTGGGGACTGTACGCCATTCCCGCCGTTCACGAGCAGGTACTCGCGCGCGGTGATTGGAAGCACGAAGATTACGAGGCGCTGATGTCCAGCTTCGATCCCGTGCATTATGATCCCGAGGCATGGGTCAGGCTGGCGCGGGACTGCGGTATGTCCTATATCTGCTTTACCGTCAAGCACCACGACGGCTTCTGTATGTGGGACACAAAGCAGACCGATTACAACATTATGCATACACCCTACGGCCGTGATGTGCTCGGGATGCTCGCCGATGCCTGCCGCAAATACGACATGAAGCTGTCGTTGTACTACTCCAATCCCGACTGGCACCATCCGAATGCTTATAACGCGCTCTCTACCCATCAGTGGAAGGCAAAGTATCCCGAGCGGTCCGACATGGATGCATATATATCCTTCATCAAAGCACAGGTCACGGAGCTGTTATCCAACTACGGCGAGATCTACACCTTCTTCTGGGATATTCCGCCGCACATCGAGGACAGAAGCATCAACGAGCTGGTGCGTTCGCTGCAGCCGCACATTCTCATCAACAACCGCGGCTTTGACACAGGCGACTTTGCAACACCAGAACGCACAGTACCGGACGGTGATCGGTTTCCGACGATGACCGAGGCCTGTCAGTCGGTCGGTGAACACAGCTGGGGCTACCGCGCGGATGAGGACTACTTCTCATCCAGGCATCTGATGGAATCGATCGATAAGCTCATGGCGATGGGCGGCAGTTATCTGCTCAACGTCGGACCGACGGCGGAGGGCGAGATTCCCATGCAGTCGGAAAACCTGCTCCGCCGCATCGGTCGGTGGTACCGCCGCGCCGCCTGTGCACTGGAGGACACATCCCCTGCCGCACGCACCTATTCCCTGTCGGGCGGAATGCCGTACATTGCCGTGGAGCGCGGCGATATGACGTATTTTCACTTCTGGCGCGGACTGAACAGCTCTGCCGTGACATTTCTGGATGAGGACACCCCGACACCGCGCCGTGCTGTCCTGCTCAATTCCGGTGCGGAGCTTCCCATCCGGTATGACACCCTGCCGTCAAGGGTGGATGGGGATGCCGTTGCACGACGGAGATATCATTCCATCCGAGAAATTCCCGTGGACGACTACCCTGCTGAACCGCTGGTCTTGGCGGTTGAATGGGATGCATAATACAAAAAAGAGACACGTTTCTCCTCGGCGTGTCTCTTCATTTTTATTCAATTCGACCCAAGATACTCCCTCAGCCGTGAAAAATCACCATCTGTCGCGACAAAGCACAGCTCCACCGATCCATCCTCGGGCAGCATGCAGAGCACTTCTGTTTCCGATGCATCGGACGGCATGGACAGACGGATAGTCGCCATTCCGTCATCAGACAAATCCTCAAACACAAAGGTCGGATCGTTTACCGTCGGCATGGACGCGATGGCATATTCCTTTCCATCAATGGCGAAGGTTATCTCGTGTTCCTTTGCGTTGGCCGGCAGTGTGACGGTCAGCGTGATCGGGTCATGCAGCGTATATATTTCGCTCATGGTGACGGAAAACTGCGCCGGCTGCTCATTGCACGCGGAAAACAGAAATGCAAGAAGAACGGAAAGCGAAAGTACAAGAATTCGTTTCATCGGGATGCTCCTTTCGATTGATTGAATGACGGATATCGTATTGTCATCAGTATACCATATCAGAAGTCAAATGTCAACAAAAAAAGAGAAACGCCCATTTGAGCGTTTCTCGAAATTTTGCATTGCTTGTGCGGAATTGCGGCGAATGCCGCAAAACGCGTCTGAAAATTTATTTTCAGACTATTAACCGAGCAGAAGTTAGGCTTAGCCTAACTTGGCGTAGTTGATCTTGATGCCGGGGCCCATCGTCGTTGCGATAACGCAGGACTTGATATACTGACCCTTTGCAGCTGCCGGCTTTGCCTTGATGACAGCGCCGACGAGCGTGTTGAAGTTTTCAGCGAGCTTTTCTGCGCCGAAGGAAGCCTTACCGATCGGGCAGTGGATGATGTTGGTCTTGTCCAGACGGTATTCGATCTTACCTGCCTTTGCGTCGGTAACAGCCTTAGCGACGTCCATGGTAACAGTACCGGCCTTGGGGTTCGGCATGAGACCCTTCGGACCGAGAACCTTACCGAGACGACCGATGACACCCATCATGTCGGGAGTAGCGATAACAACGTCGAATTCAAACCAGTTTTCCTTGGTGATCTTTTCAACGTAGTCAACGTCACCGACATAGTCAGCGCCGGCTGCACGAGCAGCTTCAGCCTTGTCAGCCTTTGCGAAAACGAGGGTACGGACAGTCTTACCGGTACCGTTCGGCAGGACGACTGCACCACGGACCTGCTGGTCTGCGTGACGGGAGTCAACACCGAGACGGATGTGGATTTCAACAGTTTCATCAAACTTAGCCTTTGCGGTCTGGCAGAGCAGTGCGAGTGCTTCGTCAGAGTCGTAGAGCTTGGTCTTGTCGACGAGCTTCGCTGCGTCGAGATACTTCTTTCCCTTATTCATTATATGATTCCTCCTCTGACTTATTCTTCAACGGTAACGCCCATGGAACGAGCAGTACCTGCAACCATGCTCATAGCTGCTTCAATGCTGCCTGCGTTCAGGTCGGGCATCTTGGTTTCAGCGATCTTCTTGACCTGCTCCTTGGTGATGGAAGCGACCTTGGTCTTGTTCGGTGCGCCGGAAGCGGTTTCGATGCCGGCTGCCTTCTTGATCAGGACTGCTGCCGGAGGAGTCTTGGTGATGAAGGAGAAGGAACGGTCTGCGTAAATGGTGATGACGACCGGAATGATCAGACCCATATCATTCTTGGTTCTTTCGTTGAATTCCTTGGTGAACGCGGAGATATTGACACCGTGCTGACCGAGTGCAGGACCAACCGGAGGCTGGGGAGTAGCCTTACCGGCGGGTAACTGTAATTTAACGTATGCTGTAATCTTCTTTGCCATAATAAATTACACCTCCAAATGTGGTAGAAAAAAGTAACGGAATCCCTGTGTTCAATTATATTTTGGGACTCCTCCCACAGGTATGAATGCGCTTCATACCTCGTATGCCTGAAAAATCAGGCCTTTTTGACATCCTTGATGTCGAGTTCGATCGAAGTGTTGCGGCCGAACATGGACGCTGTGACGCGCACCTTGCTCATATCCGCGGAAATCTCCTCGACGACAGCCGTGCTGCCTTCCAGAAGACCGCTTCCGATCTTGACGGTATCGCCGACTTCAAATGCCAGCTTGACCGTGACTGCCTCTGCAGGCGTGTCCTCTTCGTGCTCAATTCCGAGCGCCGCGACTTCTGCGTCCGTCAGCGGAATCGGCTTCGATCCGGGGCCGACAAAACCGGTGACGCCGCGGATGTTGCGGACGACATGCCAGGATTCGTCGCTCATGATCATCTTGATGAGAACATAACTGGGGAATACCTTGTCCTCGATTTCGCGTTCCTTGTCGCCGTCCTGTTCAACAACCGTTTCCATCGGGATCTGGATGTCGAAGAAGTAAGCGGACATGCCGCGGTTTTCGATGGCTTTCTCCAGGCTTGTCTTTACCTTGTTTTCATAGCCGGAATAGGTATGGACGACATACCATCTTGCTTGGGTCGATGCTTCGTTCATTTTGTTGCTCCCTTAATTCCCGTCGTTTCAGCTGTATCCGGAATTAACCGAGGTGGCTGAGCAGGGTGAGACCCTTGGAAAAGAGAAAGTCGAGAATTGCAATTGCAACCGCAAACACAACGATGGTGGAAACAACAACGACGGTACTCTTTGCGGTTTCTTCCTTCGACGGCCATGCGATCTTCTTGAATTCGCTCTTGTAATCGCGCCAGAATTTCTTTACGCGTTCGGTGAACTTGACCTTGTCCTTCTTCGGCTTCTTTTCAGCCTTGGGGGCAGGCGCATCCGTTTTCTTTTCGGCTACAGACGCCTGGGCGGTTTCGGCAACCTTCTTTTCGTTATCTGCCATTACGTCCTTCCTCCTGTTTGCCTCTTACTTGGTTTCCTTGTGCAGCGTGTGCTTGCGGCAGAATCTGCAGTACTTCTTGAGCTCGAGTCTGTCGGGGTCGTTCTTCTTGTTCTTCATTGTGTCGTAGTTTCTCTGTTTGCAGTCGCTGCATGCTAAGGTAATCTTAACTCTCATTGATAGGCACCTCCTGATGAATTGTCGCTGCGGCATCTCCGACACGATCCGCCGCGCGCATGTTTTGTGTGGACAGAAAACGAAGTCGGTTTCCTGTCGTGTACCTCCCTCAGACAGCCGCACCCGAAATGCGCTGCCAACCGCGTTTTGAGTGGTCGGGACGGGTACCGTTGCCGTGTCCGGCCGACGCAGTTCCAAAGAGGCTGTCCGTTTTTGCACAGCAAAAAAAGACCCCCTTATAGAGGTACAACTATTTTACCATAAAAGCATGTGTTTGTCAATAGTTTTCATCAAAAATATCCCGGAAAATCAAGGATTTTATTGATAACGGTTGCATCCGGGCACGGAATGTGATATAATACTGTTATATCAAAGAATTGTATATACCATCAAGGAGAAATGAAATGGCAAAATACAGACGCGACCGCATCAACGAAGAAATGACACACGAGGTTTCCGACATCGTCCGGAACATCAAGGATCCCAGAGTTTCAAAGCACTTTGTTTCCGTGATGCGATGTGAGGTCACCCCTGACCTCAAATACTGCAAGATCTTCTATTCCGTGCTCGGCGCGGAAAAGGAAGGCGATGGCTTTGACGCAAAAGAACTGCGCAAAGGACTGATTTCCGCATCCGGCTTCATCCGCGGACAGATTGCCGAGCGGCTGAACCTGCGCATCACGCCGGAATTGCAGTTTGTCTACGACGAATCCATTGCCTACGGCGCGAAGATCAGCTCGATCCTCCATAAGCCGTCCGTGCAGGAGGACATCCGACGCTTTGACGAGCGTATGGAGCGCGAAGCCGCCGAGGCTGCAGCTGCGGCTGCGGAAGCTGAAGCAAATGCTTCCGAGGAGGACGAATTCGATGACTGATACGATGTCCGGTGTCGGCGCGCCGATGACACGGCAGCAGACCGCGCGCTGGCTGCAGACCTATGACCGGTATCTGCTGCTCTGCCATGCGCATCCCGACGGCGATACGCTCGGGTCGGCGATGGGTCTGCGCAACCTGCTGCGGCATATGGGCAAAACGGCGCATGTCATCTGTGCCTCGCCCGTTCCCTATCGCCTCTCGTTTATCACAGAGGAGCGGCAGTCGATTCTGCTGGAACAGATTCCCGGCGGCTATCTCTGGGATAAGATCATCTCGGTTGACGTAGCATCCCCGTCACTGCTCGGTGCGTATGCCGTTCCGTTCGGTGAGGCAGGACACGTGGATCTTGCCATCGACCATCACGGCACGCATACGCCGTTTGCAAAAGCACTGTGTCTTGACGGCGTACTCGCCGCATGTGCCGAGCTGGTCTTTGATCTCGGACAGGAGATCTTCGGCTGGAACGACACCGACCGTATCATGCCCGCCGATATCGCTGTTCCGCTGTATGCCGGACTGAACACCGACTCCGGTTCCTTCAAGTACGGCGCCGTCACACCCGAAACGCATCACCGCGCGGCGGCCATGCTTGCCTCCATGCGTGCGGCGGGCATCGAACACGCGAAAATCGCAGAGCGCCTGTACGGCAGCAGACCGCTGTCGCAGGTCATGGCGGCAAAGGCGGCATATGAAAACCTGCGCTTCTTCTGTGACAACCGCGTCTCGCTTGTCACCTTTACACCCGAGACCATGAAGAAATATAAGCTCGCGGACGAGGACATTGACGATATCGTCAATCTGATCCGCGGCATTCAGGGCGTCCGCGTCGCCGTACACATCAAGCCGCGCGGCGAGGGTGTCTATAAACTGTCCCTGCGCTGTGAACAGGGCTTCAACGTCGCGCAGATTGCCGGACAGTTCGGCGGCGGCGGTCATCCGTGTGCTGCGGGCTGTACCATCGAGGATACCGCTGAAAACGTGGAAGCGGCGATTGTCTCGGCAATCGGTGCGGCGCTGGATGCCGCAGATGCAGCATCCGGAGAACCGGCGGAGGCACAGGCATGAGCGAAACTGTGAGAGAGCCGGACGGCATTCTGATTCTTGACAAGCCGGCGGGGATGACCTCGCACGACTGCGTCGCGATCATGCGGCGGCTGTTCCGTACACGCAAAGTCGGTCACACCGGAACACTTGACCCGATGGCGACGGGGGTACTGCCGATCCTGCTCGGAAGGGCTGCCAAAGCGGCAGAATATCTTGTCGCCGAGGATAAGCACTATATCGCCGGTCTGCGGCTGGGACTGACAACCGACACCGAGGATATCACCGGTGCGGTCTTGACCGAAAGCAGCGCCATTCCCGATGAAGACGTGGTGCAGGAAACGGTAAAAACGTTTATCGGTGAGATTGACCAGATCCCGCCGATGTATTCCGCGCTCAAGGTGGACGGACAGAAGCTCTATGACCTTGCAAGACAGGGCATCACCGTGGAGCGCAAGGCACGGCAAATCACCGTGTCCTCGCTCGGATGCGAAAAACAGGACGAACGCACCTACACGCTCGATGTCCGCTGCTCCAAGGGAACCTATATCCGGACGCTCTGCGCCGATATCGGTGCAAAGCTCGGATGCGGCGGTGTGATGTGTGCGCTGCGCCGTGCGGGAAGCGGCAATTTCACGCTGGATGGTGCATATACCGTAGAGGCGCTGGAGGCAATGACCGATGACGAACGTCTTGCGTGTCTTCTGCCGACGGAAGCGCTGTTTTCCGATCTCGAGCGGCTTATGCTTCCCGCGTTTTACGAGCGCCTTGCCGACAACGGTCAGCCGATTCACTTAAAAAAGCTGTACCGCGGCAAATATGACGAAGCCCGGTACACGCCCGGTCAGCGGATGACTGTCTGCGGCGAGAACAAAGGCTTTTTTGCGCTCGGCGAAGTGCAGTCGGGCGAGGACGGATTTGTCATAAAACCGATCAAGAAGTTTGTGCTGTAATAGACGGGGCTGTCAACTTAAGAGAGAACACGTATATGGTTGACCGTTAAGGTAATGGGCGATCTTCGCATCCAAGCCTTCCCTGGTAAGGGAAGGTGTCATCTGCCCATGGGGCAGATGACGGATGAGTCGTTCTCTTGTTGCTTTCCTGTTTAGATGATGCTAAAAATTCCAACAAGAAACGACACACTCTTCTTGTTGCCATATGTTGTACAGACTTGTCGCCGTGCTGACGACTCATCCGTCTTTCGATAAAAATGCATTCGCATTTTCACCGAAATCCACCTTCCCTTACCAGGGAAGGCTACGACGCGAGTGTAGCCGTCATCCTGTCTGTCAACCGAAAGCAATATCAAAACGTTTTCTTTCCCAAATAACTTCAAAGGAGTACGCCGATGTTTTTGCGTCATGATGCTGGAAATGCCATATGGTTTACGTCATCACATTTTGACGATATCCGATCTTATCCACAAGTTGGGGATAACCCTGTGGAAAATCGTGGGACAGACCGTGGAAAACCTCTGCAAAACGTGCGTATGGTACACGGTTTTTCCACAAAACACGGCGGTGTCAGCCATCTTCCGTACATATCCGATTTAAACTTCGGGTTTTCTGTCGGAGAGGACCGTGAGACGACGGTGGAAAACTACCGCTGTTTTGCGCGGACACTCGGCATCGGCGACGGACATATGCTCTGCGCCAACCAGACGCATACGACGCGCGTGCTGACGGTTGACGAAACGTACTGCGGCATGGGACTTTCCGTGCCGTATGAAGCGCTGCTCGATGCAACGCTTGCCGACGGGGGCTTTGACGGCTTTGTGACGGCGTCGCCCAATGTTGCACTGGTCGTGCGCGTGGCGGACTGTGTGCCGATTCTGTTCTGGGATCCCGAAAATCAGATCATCGGCGCGTGTCACGCAGGATGGCGCGGAACGGTTGGCGGCATTGCCGCAAACACAGTCGATGCCATGTGTGCCGTCGGTGCCAATAGGCGAAGCATCCGCGCGGCAATCGGTCATGCGGTGGGGCTTTGCTGCTACGAGGTCGACGATGGTTTTTATGAAACGTTTCTCCACAGCCTTGGGGAGAATGTGTGCAATCAGATCTTCCGCAAGTCCGATGAATATGAGCATTCCGACAAATGGCACTGTGATCTGCGTCACTGCAACCGGATTTTGCTGGAAGAAGCCGGACTTGCGCCCGAGCACATTGACGTTTCGGAGCACTGCACCTGCTGTCATCATGAACTGTTCCACTCGCATCGGTATGCCATGAAGCACACAGGCGGCAAGCGCGGACTGATGGCGGCATGTATTTCGATGGAGACAATCAAATAAACAAACAAGCCGTGAGCGGCAGGAGAGGAGTCCTGTGTTCACGGCTGTATTTTTGTTGAAGGTGTGTGTTTATGCAATCAAACGGAACGGAAATTGGGATTGGTCTATTTATTCTTCTTTTTCAAAAATCAAATCCATTTCTTGGGTATGTCCTGTTCCTCGCTGTTTCGTAGGAATA
>JAFTLK010000353.1 GCA_017455975.1 Clostridia bacterium
CGAGCAGGATCGCCGCGGAGAGCTTGTCGTCGAGATAACGGCTCTTGATGTAGCCGGATTCGGTGATGACCGTGCGGGGATTGACGCAGACGTAACAGCCGTTGTCGATGCCGAGCGCCTTGGTGTCAGCCGCCGAGGAGACAACCTCGTCAAGCAGCACCTCGACGTTGTCCCAGTTGCGGACGGTGCTGTTTGCCGCGCCGTTGACGTGCGTGGATGCGTCGCACAGCTGCAGTGTGCCGTCATAGGACTTGCCCTCGCGCGTATAGACCTTGACAAATTCCGTTTCGGTGTTGGACGCAGACAGTCCGCCGACAGGTCTGACGCGCAGACGACCGCTGCCCTTGACCTCTGCCACCATCGCGCCGAGCGTGTCAATATGCGCGGACAAGAGAATCGCGTTGTCGTCGTTTTCCTTTTTGCACAGCGCGCCAAGGTCGGCAAAAACGCCGCCCTTCTGCTTGATTTCTGCGGGAATACCGAGTTTTTCAAACTGTTCCTTTGCCCAGATACCGACCTCGTGGCAGAAGCCCGTCGGGCTGTCGATGGCAAGCAGTTCTTTGAGTACGTTCAAGGTGTAATCAAGATCAAGTTTCATGGAAGTAGTCCTCACTTTTCGTTATTTTGATGGGTACAGTATATCACAAAATTGAGGGGTTTGCAATAGTTTCAGAATAATCAGTATATTTACTCTTGATTTTTGATTACTATTGTGTTATAATGGATATGCTAAACATAACTTAATACACATGATGAAGCAGGGATATTTTGTTTGTAAACGATATCCTTTTTTGCCATACATTTTTGAATTTGATAAAAACGCAAATTCGATAAATAGTATGGTAGAATTTCTGCTTCCTATTTAAGTTATGTTTAGCGACAGTCAGAGTTTGCGTTTTTTGTGCGTCAACTTTGATTGGCGCACTTTTTTATTTATCATATGAAAGAAGGCTGACCATACCATGCGTACACTGTTCAAAAACAAAGTCGCTGTCATCATTGCTGCGGTACTCATCCTTGCGGCGATTGCTGCTGCGGCAGTACCCGCCGTACTCCGTCATGTGCAGATCAATGACCAGATGGAGATTGCAATGCAGTATTTGAATAATCTCGATTACGAAAGTGCATTGCTGGCATTTACGAAGATTCTGGAAATTGACCCGAATCATGAGGAAGCACGTAAGAACTTGCAGAATGTCTATCTTGACTATATTCATGCAAAACTTTCAGAAGGTCAGTTTGACCGTGCGGCTGAACTGTATGTCGAAATGCGCCAACGTCTTGAACTTGACGATACATTTTTCTCGGTTTCCGTCACGGAAGAACCGACCTGCGGCAAAGACGGTACGGAAACGTGGACAAGTGCAGTCAACGGACAAACCTATGATAAGACGCTTCCCGCAACCGGAGAACACACATGGGATAACGGTAATGTTACAACAGCGGCAACCTGCGCGGCAGAGGGCATTATGACCTATTCCTGCACCGAATGTGACGCCCAAAAGACCGATGTCATTGCCCAAAATGATGTTCATACATATGACAATGGTAAGATCACACGCGAGGCAACCTGCGCCGAAGAAGGCGAGAAAACCTTTACCTGTTCCGACTGCGGCGAATCTTATACCGAAGCCATTGCAAAGAAAACTACACACAGCTGGAAGACCGAGGTCACAAAAGAAGCCACCTGTGCCGCTGAGGGTGAACGCACACGGACTTGTAAAGTCTGCGGCGAAACCAAAACCGAAACGATTAAGAAAAACAGCAATCATACATGGAATGCAGGTAAGGTGACGAAAGCTGCTACCTGCGGCGCATCCGGTACTAAGACTGTGACTTGTACGGTTTGTAAGGAAACAAAGACGCAGACGCTTGCTGCGACGGGAAAGCATACTTGGGATGCTGGTAAGGTAACCAAGGCGGCAACCACGACAGCAGAGGGCGTAAAGACCTTTACTTGCACCACTTGTAAGAAGACCACGACACAGTCGATTGCGAAATTGCAGAATACCACGACAGTTACGCCAAATGTCAATCAAACACCGACAACAAACACAACACAAAACAATAATTCTTCAACGACTCTGAATGATGAGGAATTGATTGTAAATGACCCAAATCTGGAAGCTGCATTACGGAGTGCAATCGATAAGCCGACAGGCACGTTGATGGTGTCGGATTTTGCGAATCTGACAGAACTTAACCTCGCTTCCAACAACATCACCGACATCTCGCCTCTTGCCAATCTGACGAATCTGACAGTCCTTTGGCTCTCTTACAACAACATCAGCGACATCTCGCCGCTTGCGAAGTTGACAAACCTAACACACCTTTACCTCGGTTCCAACAACATCAGCGACATCTCACCGCTTGCCAATCTGACGAATCTGACAGACCTTGACCTCGGTTCCAACAACATCAGCGACATCTCGCCGCTTGCCAATCTGACGAATCTGACAAAACTTTACCTCTATAACAACAACATCAGCGACATCTCGCCGCTTGCGAAGCTGACGAATCTGGCATACCTTGTCCTCGATTCCAACAACATCAGCGACATCTCGCCGCTTGCGAAGCTGACGAATCTGACAGACCTTTACATCACTGACAACAACATCAGCGACTGGTCTCCCGTTGCTCATGTTGCCTTTGTTGATGGTCGCCCCTAACCCTCAATCCCGCCCACACCCCCCGTGCGGCGGGATTTTTCTCTTTTCTCCCCAAATTCATTGACAATCCTCTCTTTTCATGGTATAATATAATATCTATATAATAGAAAAATCACATATGAAAATAGAGAAAGGAAACCACTATGCATTGGTCAGAAGAAATTGCGCTCAAAGTGATTGAACGCAACCCCAACAAAGAAGAATATGTCTGCGCGGCAGGCATCAGCCCGTCCGGCAGCATTCACATCGGTAACTTCCGTGATATCGCCACCTCGTATTTCGTCGTAAAGGC
>JAFTLK010000354.1 GCA_017455975.1 Clostridia bacterium
GTTATTGCCCTTCAGCGGATGGAAGGTCAGACCGATGTTTTTGATCATATCAAAATGCAGGGCGATCATACCGCCGCGTTCGGTCGGTGTGACGGAGAAGTCACATCTCTGGCGCAGGAAACGGACTTTGAGCAGATCGGGACGGAATGTGGTTTCCTCGGGACGGTAGCCGGACCAGCCGCCGTCATAGCGTTCGTACACACGTGAGCCTGCCTCGGGTGTCATTAAGAAGGTGCCGTAGTCACCGATCCAGGGACTGGGCTGGTGGGTCAGACGGATACCCTCGACACAGCGGTCATCGGCATGGAAGAACCAGCCGCCGCCGTTCCCGTTGGTCTGGGGCATAAAGCCTGCCATCGCCCACGGGAGCTGGGTATAGGGCAGCGTGTTGCCGTGCGAGAAGCGGCTGACGGACGCGGTACCCATACGGATATTGACATAAGGAATGAAGTTCATAAGAGCAAATCCTTTCTGTTTTTGATACTATCATTATACCCGAAAATGTTGCAGTTGTAAAGAGATTTTCTCTTTTTTTATACGGTCACAAGGATTTTTTCACGCAATTTCTACACCGTGTTCACATTTTGATACTTGTATCGGCAAAAAAATCGTGTTATGATATGGTATGATACACCTAATCTGCTATGGAACCAAAAGGAATTTTCATGAAACAAAACACCGCACCGAGCCGTTTGCTATGTGCACTGAAGCAGTGTCTGCACACAGTCTGCAAATCGGCAAATACACTCTATATCAAATTTCAGCAATGCACGGAACACCGTCCGCTCCTGACCCCGGTGACGCTTGCCCTCTCCCTGAATCTCATCATCGAAATACTCGGACGCCGATCGGTTGTGGACGGTCTTGCGCATCTGCTTCTGCATCCGTACATCTTTTTCATCAATGCACTGATTCTGTTTGTTACGCTGCTGCCGGCATTTTTATTTTCCCGCCGCGCCTTTGTCTATATCTGCATCACCGCCGGATGGCTGATCCTCGGCATTACCAACTGTATACTGCTCGGTATGCGGAACACCCCGCTTGCGGCGATCGACTTCGGGCTGATCACATCGTGCTTCGGCATCATCGATGTCTATCTGAATCTGTTTCAGATCCTGCTGATCGTCGTCGGGATCCTGCTCCTGCTGCTCGGGTTGTACCGACTGTTCCGCCGCACAAACCGACTGCCGATGAACCCGCTCACACAGATCCGTCGGATTTGTGCCGTTGCCGCTTCTGCCGCCGGCTTTGTATTGGTTCTCGGCTTCTCCCTGCACATCAAGGCGTTTACGACCGATTTCCCAGATCTTGCCGCGGCGTATTCCGATTATGGCTTTGCATACTGCTTTTCGCTAAGTGTTCTCGACCGCGGTGTTGACCGTCCGGTAGACTATTCGGGCGAGGAGATCGGTGAAATACTTGACAACATCGGTGCTGATACCGCCCCTGTCACAGAAAGCCGTCCGACAAGCGATACAGATACCGTACTGCAGATCACACCGCTCATGCGCCATCCCAATGTCATCGTTGTACAGCTCGAATCGTTTTTCGATGTCAAGCGGCTTGCAGGACTGTCGTTTTCCGAGGATCCGACACCGGTGTTTACCGCACTGAAACAGGATTTTCCGTCCGGTTATCTGACCGTGCCGTCCATCGGTGCCGGAACTGCCAACACCGAATTTGAAATTCTGACAGGCATGAATCTTGACGATTTCGGCGCGGGTGAATACCCCTATAAAACCGTTCTGCGTGATACCACTTGCGAATCCCTTGCATTCAATCTGGGCGCGCGCGGGTATACAGCACACGCGC
The DNA here is from genome assembly GCA_017455975.1 of Clostridia bacterium. Classification (GTDB taxonomy): domain Bacteria; phylum Bacillota; class Clostridia; order Oscillospirales; family CAG-272; genus RGIG3925. The sequence continues at coordinate 1,813 of JAFTLK010000354.1, forward strand.
TTCATAACAATTCCGGTACCTTCTATGAGCGTCACCGTGTCTATTCAATGCTCGGATTTGATACATTCGTACCGCTTGAACACATGACGGATGTGACCTATAATCCGCTCGGATGGGCACGCGACGCTGTACTGACGCATGAGATCCGCACCTGCCTCGATTCCACCCCCGGTCAGGATTTCGTATTTGCCGTTTCCGTTCAGCCGCACGGCAAATACCCGGACGATACCGCCGCCCCGACCGGTGATACCGATGCCTATGACCTGCCGTCGCTGATCGACCGACTGTTTGACGATACGCCGGAGGATTCTCTGCCCGGCGGCAATCTGACCGGAAATGTCACGGCAGAGCTGACGCAGGAGGAGCTTGCATCCCAGCGTATCTCCGTTTCCGGCATTGAAAATGCAGGTCTGCGCGCACAGTACACCTATTATGTCAACCAGCTCTACGAGACCGATGCTTTCATCGGTGCGCTGATCGCCGACCTGTCCGCCTCCGATGAACCGACGGTGCTGGTACTTTACGGCGACCATCTGCCAAGCTTTGATTATTCGGCAGATGACATGGCCGATGGCTCCTCACCCTATCAGACAGACTATGTCATCTGGAGCAATGTTCCGACAGGCGCACAGGACCGCGACCTGTACGCCTATCAGCTTGCGGCATACATCCAGCAGACCGTCGGCACAGACGAGGGTATCATCACGCGCCTGCATCAGTCGTATTTCGCAGATTCCGCCGATACCGATGCATATCTGTCTGCGCTGGAAATGCTGGAATACGATATGCTGTACGGCGACCGGGAGGTCTGGAACGGCGTCACCCCGTATCTGCCGACCGATCTGCATTACGGTATCCGGCCGATCACGGTTTCTGGCATGCGACAGCTCGGCGGCGCACTGTACATATCCGGTGCTAATTTTACGCCGTTTTCCCGTGTGCTGATCGGGGATGACATCACGGAGACGATCTATGTCGATGAAACAACGCTGCTTCTGCCCGATGTCAGCCCGGAGAACGGCGCGCGGTTTACCGTCATACAGGCGGGTGCGGACGGTGTGCCGCTGGGACAAAGCAACACCTATGTCTTTACAGAGAATTAACCGGCAAAAAAGTTGAATTTTGTTGAAAAACAGGGAACAAAATCGGATTTTGAACGTCTATATAGTATAAGAACTGATTTTTTCATCGGAGGAATGACCATGCACAAAAGCAATCGCACAAAAATCCGCCTGTTATCCGCGCTGTTCACCGCCGTACTGCTCATGACCCTCTCCTGCGGTTATATCGAAATTGAGGAAGAAGAAACCGAAACCGTCATTGTCACAGCGGAATCCGTGGTTACAACAGAAGCACCGGAAACGGATACCGACCCAAAAGAAACAGAGCCTGTGACCGAGTCCCCTGTCACAACCGAGGTGCCGACAACGGAAACAGAACCGCCGGAGGATCCTGAGTCTCCGCTCCCGGAGCTTTTGAATATGGAGGATCTGCCGCCGGATATTCCCATGCCGACACTCATTCACGGACGAATCGAACATCCGATGATCCGCAAAAACAACGGCATCAATTCCTATTTTCGCGGAATCGGCATCACAGGACGACCGTACCGAGGTCCCACATCCGACGGCATTCAAGTTCCATATGACGATTACGTCAGCGGCTGGTATTACGTTTCCCCGGATGACGATGCTTTTCTGCGGCAATTCCGGACACAGGAGCAAACGGTTTCCTTAACGCTCGGAAAGGAAACGCTGACCGCAGATTACTCCACATTCCGTGTGGGAGATTCCGTCCGGTTTGTCCGGTCAAAGCCACAGATTTCGGGACAAAGCACAACACAACGTCATTTGGACAGCAGACCTGCATCGCTTTCCGTCTTTCTGACCGATGAACGGTATATATACTGCTCATTGGTCACGCAAAACAAAGTTGAAGACATCGTTCTGTATGACGCATGGAACGATCAGTGGCTGACCCTGCACGACCGTGTCACGCCGACCCCGGCACATTATGAGGCAGTACAGGCAGACAACATCCACCCGGGTACCTTCTTTTTGGAGGCACAGTTCCATGCGGTATCCCCGAACAATGACCGCTTCCTCTATACCGTCTCCGACAACAACGATCCGGATGACCGCGGCGGTGCGTATTATGTTTACGATACCAAAACACAGACCGCATCCCTTGTCTGTGATATCCACTGGGAAGGCGGAATGATCGCCAGCGACACGGAAGATTATCAATGGCTAGACAACAATACGCTGTACATCGAATCGAATGATGACATGAAGATGTCCCATTTTGTGTGCAGATATCGGAATGGCAGTTGGACATCCGAACAGATTGCGGACAGCCACACATTTTTCAGCGCGGTATTCATCGGTTCTTCCGTTTATTACGCCGAATATGACGGTACCGAATTTGCGTTTCACAATACAGAAACGGGACAGCCTGCATCCGGGGCACTGAATGACTTTCTGAAACGATATCAGGACGGACAATACCCGTATGTCTTTCCACCCATCAAACAGATTGACAATACCATCGTCGCCGAACGTAAAACCGGCGATACATTCTCCATTTCGTTTTTTGATATCACAACAGAACAGACCCACACCGTTTCCATTCCCTGTCTTGA
>JAFTLK010000355.1 GCA_017455975.1 Clostridia bacterium
GGAGCAAGCCCCCGCCCTACGCGTTCTACATCATATAGACATAGTCATTCAAAAATGGGTACTATCACCCCACATGCTCCGCCAGCCAAATCCCCACGCGGCTCTGCATGATCTCCACAGTTTCCTCAATCGTGCGGATCCCGCCGTAATACGCCGAGGCTTCCTCATAAATGATATCCATCACCGCCGTGTTGCCGGAATAGCGGCGCGTCGTTTTTTGGAGCAGATCGGTCAGAATTCCACGGACGCGCGGGTCGGCGTCGTAATAAAGCGGATTGCTTTCGGATGTTCCCTTATACGCAAACTCCTGAATACCGGGACCGCCTGCAATCAGATATTCACGCGTTTCAAAGTAGTCAAGCAGTGCATCAAGCGCGGCATAGGTACACGGTAAACCGTAGACATTATCATTTTCATAGGTGTTCGACTGCTCTCGCGTTTCCATGTAGGAAAGATACTCCCGCATGAACATCCATGCACCGTCTGTATACGCGGCAGATGCCGTCAAGCCGAATTGCAGCATTGGCGTGACTGCCGTACCGATGCCGCTGTTTTCCGATGGCATCGGATAACCGATGAACGACAGCGATTCGTGGTCTTTGTAGAAATTGACGAGCAGATTCAACACTGCCGCCGGATGACTGATCGAACCTTTGCCATAGTTTACATTCGATCCATTGCTGTAAAGCCGTGTATTTCCGCTGCGGTACTCGCCGATGAAGCTCATTCCCTCATAGAGCCGCTGCTCGATGTGGAGATCGTCTGCCTTATACGCCGCCACCTCATGATCGATGATAACTGCCGCGCAGAGATTCAGAAACTCGACAAAGCTCTCGGAATCAATGGAACACGTACCGGTTGCCTCGTCAATATAGTCATCGAGCACCATCGGCAGGAAGCTGCGCAGGACGAGCATCGCATCGGGATCGGTGCTGCCCTCGGGTCTCTCGATCTGCAACAGAATTTCATCCCAATCAAGGCTGTTTACATAGGTAAGGCATTCTTCATACGTCCAGTGGTCGCGATCACCGATCAACTCCGCTGAACCGACCAGCGTGGTCAGCGAAAAGTCGGTGGTAAGCACGGGCAGTCTGCCGTCGGGCGTTTCGTAGGCGGCACGGATGCACGGCAGAAATGCGTCGCGGGTATAAACGTCATCCGCATCCATCAGCGGATACCAGTCGCCAAGAATCCCGAGGTTGTCAAAGTATTCCATGGTGATATCGTTGTGGAACACGATTAAATCAATCTGCTTGCCGTTTGCCATGTCGTTGGCGATTTGCTGATTGACATTGAACATACCCGAGCCTTGGGGGTCGTAGTAGTCGACGGTGACGGTGTAGTCAGGATTGCTGCGATTGAACAGTTTTACCGCTGTTTGTAATGCTTTCAATGACTCACCGATATAGTTTCCTGCGGCAATGACGATTTCGGTTTTGGGCGTAACTGATTCCATCGGTACGGCATCGATCAGAACCAATTCGGGCGTATCGTTGACAGCATCATGAACGACCACCGTAAACGAATCTTCATCCCGCAAATAAACGGAATGAATATCGGCACCGACCAAATTCATTTCTGTCCAGTTGAACAGAATCTCTTCCGTTCCATCCGGATGATACCGATAAAAATTGATATCATCTGAATAATAGAGACTCTGATCGGAACCAAAGCATACAGGAAGATGATAATTCAAAAATGGCAGTACCGTCGGTTCTCCAATCGTCTGTGCAGCGAAGTCGATAACCGCATATTCCATATCTCCTGTTTTTTCATTTCTATAGCGTATATAACAGGTGCCATCATCAGATTTTTGCAGTAAAAAGAAGCCTCTGTCCATCGGATTGCTCGCAATTTCCACGCTTTTCAGATAGTTTCCGGCAGGGTCAAAAAACAGAAAATATTTGTCATAGATCATTCCGACATAACCGTCATCGGTCATAATCATCGGATATCGCAGAGCAGTCACCGGAGCATCATCGTCAGAAAGATCGCGCAGTACATCAATTTCGGTTATATCTGTTTCGTATACCATGGCTCCGTCCGGTCGATAAAGCGCAAGAATATAATGCGTCTCATGAATCCATCGGTTGACAGAGATATAACCCTTCGTTCCGTCCGGTTTCGTAAACTCCATTTTATCCTTCTCCGGATCAAAATTCTCGTTTGGAAATTCTGCATTATAAGAATATGTGACAGCAACATCGCCGGATACATTGATGGCGAAATTATAAAATTCATAAAGCGAACGGTTGTATTTCTCCTTTTCTGTGCCGTCGTCATCGATATAACGCAAAATATAAGATTCATCCACATTTACCGAAAACAGTCCGTTTTCATTGATACGGTCATCCAAAATATGAAATTCTGCTGCTCCGCTGTCAAGATTGAGCGTAAAATAAATTGGTTGATAAGATGACCTTTTATCACGCTGTTTATAGAAAAAGGCAATGGAATCGGTATTTGCGGCGGAATAATACTGGTTTACATCATAATCATAATAATGTACGGGACAGTCTCCCAAAAGCTGTATGTCGTTGCCGTCCAAATCCGATTGCGGCAGTGTTACATATTTTGATGTATATATCATTTCGCCGGAGTGTTGGGTTTGGGTGGAATCCTGTGGAGTTTCGGAATTACAGGAGCAGATAAACACAGATAGAAGAAGACAGACAACAAGAAACGGTGTTATAATGTGTTTCATATAATACCTCATGAGATAAGTAGAAGGTGTCCGAAAACACCTTCTACTCAAATACAGTTAAACTAATTATTGTTGTTGTAGACTTTTTCGCGAGAATGGTAACCGCAAACGATACTGTCAGACCGGAACGCGCCTCTATCTGCAGATAACCGTGTACAGAGGTCATCCGAGGTTTGTTTTCTTGATTTGATTATATCAAACATTTCTCTTTTTGTCAAGTGCTTCTTGACAAAAATCGTAAACAAACCCATGATTTCCGGTGAATTTTGTTAAAATGGAACAAAAATTCATCCGTATAAACGAGACATGTCATCCTGTATGCTCCGCCAGCCAAATACCGACACGGCTCTGCATGATCTCCACAGTTTCCTCGATGGTACGGATCCCGCCGTAATACGCCGAGGCTTCCTCAAAGATGATATCCATCACCGCTGTGTTGCCGGAATAGCGGCGCGTGGTTTTTTGGAGCAGATCGGTCAGGATTGTGCGGACACGCGGGTCGGCGTCGTGATAATACGGATTGTCGTCAGATGCTTCCGTATCTTCAAACTCCTGCATATCCGGACCGCCTGCAATCAGATATTCACGCGTTTCAAAGTAGTCAAGCAGTGCATCAAGCGCGGCATAGGTACACGGCAGGCCGTAGACATTATCATTACCATAGGAGTTCGACTGCTCTCGCGTTTCCATGTAGGAAAGATAATCCCGCATAAAGGTCCATGCGCCGTCCGTATGTGCGGCAGATGCCGTCAGACCGAACTGCAGCAGCGGGGTCACCGCCGTACCGATGCCGCTGTTATCCGATGGCATCGGATAACCGATGAACGACAGCGAATCGTGGTCTTTGTAGAAATTGACAAGCAGATTCAACACCGCGGCCGGATGCCCAATCGAACCTTTGCCGTAGTTTACATTCGATCCATTGCTGCAAAGCCGTGTATTTCCGCTGCGGTACTCGCCAATGAAGCTCATTCCCTCATAGAGCCGCTGCTCGATGTGGAGATCGTCTGCCTTATACGCCGCCACC
>JAFTLK010000356.1 GCA_017455975.1 Clostridia bacterium
AGTCAAAAAAAGACGCTGAACGTCTTTTTTTGACAGCTCCCTCGGGGAGGGAGCCTAAATTAAGCCTCCCTCTGTTTGAGGGAGGTGGCTCACCTGCGGTGAGCCGGAGGGAGTTTTTGATACATTGATCTAAATGCAACAGCCCGTACACCTGCGGCAACGATGACGATATGTTGTCCCCCACGCCGGCGGGAGACAAGCCCCCGCCCTACAGATACTGAGAAGCATCCACGTATACCATAACCATCAATAAAACCTAAACAGACACCATCCGCCCTATTGTTCACAAATTGTTTACATTCATGCCGCATACCTGCCATAAGCATCTGCTATACTATTATAAGTATATTCTGTTCGTTATGATCTGAAAAAGAGAATCGGCACATGGATGCGGTTCTGCCGCGCATACTCCGGTACGGTAATGGGAGTTTGCGGACAGCCGATCCGCCGACGGTCGGTTCTCTGACTTCAGATTCTGCATATCTTCCTCCGATTCCGTCGAAAAGCGCGTGCCGCGCCGCTCTTTGAAAGCACCGTCTGCCGACAAAGTGCAACTGCGGTCACACTGTGCATGTATCTGACCGATGTTTCTGATTGAGTTTCGGGGAAGGAGGACGATTTGCCTGCGTTTTGACCGATATGACAGCAGGAGCCGGGCGGATGAACATTTCTGTTCTTCTGTTCACTCCGATATACACCTTCTTTGGCAGCTTGATTGTATGCCTTTGTTGTCATGTCAAAAACGTGTATCGGACGGTTGTATACTCCGTTATTGATCGCAGTATTGAAAGAAAGGAACCCAAAGGTACATTATGGCAAAAGCAAAACAGACAAAACCCACAAGCAAACTGAAAGTATTTTCCCTCGGCGGCCTGGAAGAGGTCGGTAAGAATATCACCGTTCTGGAATACGAAAACGATATCATCATCATCGACTGCGGCATGGGCTTCCCGGACGACGAAATGCCCGGCGTCGACTTTGTCATTCCGGACATCACATATCTGGAAAAAAATGAAGATAAGATCCGCGGCATTTTCATCACGCACGGACACGAAGACCACATCGGCGCACTGCCGTATGTTCTGCGCGACATCCATGTCCCGGTCTATGCGACCCGTCTGACGCTCGGTATTCTGCGCAACAAGCTCTCCGAGCACAGCTACGATGTCGAGCCGGAGCTCATCGAATGCAAGCCGGGCGATGTCATCCGCGGCGGCGTCTTCTCCGTCGAATTTATCCACGTCAACCACTCGATTGCAGACGCGTGCGCGTTTGCGATCAAGACGCCCGTCGGCACCGTCGTCCACACCGGTGACTTCAAGATCGACTTAACCCCGATTGACGGCGCGATGATCGATCTGCCCAGACTCGGTCAGCTCGGCAACGAAGGTGTACTGCTGCTGCTGTGCGAATCGACCAACGCAGAGCGCCCCGGTTATACACCGTCGGAAAAGAACGTCGGCGCGTCGCTGGAGGATATCTATTTCCGCAATCAGGATAAGCGCATCGTCATTGCGACCTTCTCCTCCAATGTTCACCGCGTCCAGCAGATCATCGACACCAGCGCAAAATACAACCGCAAGGTCGCCATCACCGGCCGCTCCATGCTGAACGTCGTTTCCGCGGCAATTGAGCTCGGTTATATGAGCGTTCCCGCAAATACGATCATCGATCTGAACGAAATCAAAAAATACAACCCCGAGCAGCTGACCGTCATTACGACCGGCTCGCAGGGAGAACCGATGAGCGCGCTGTCCCGTATGGCGTATGCCGAGCACGATAAGGTCGAGCTCGGCCCCAAGGACCTCGTCGTGATTTCCGCATCCCCGATCCCCGGCAACGAAAAGCTTGTCGGCCGCGTCATCAATGAGCTGACCAAAAAGCACGTCTCCGTCATCCATTCCGGCGTTGCGGACGTGCACGTTTCCGGTCACGCCTGCCAGGAAGAGATCAAGATGATGCATGCGCTGCTCCGCCCGCAGTATTTCATGCCGATCCACGGCGAAGACCGTCACCTCGGCGCACACAAGGTGCTTGCCGAATCGATGGGCATGCCTGCCGATCACATTTTCGTTTCGGAAATCGGACGCGTGCTGGAGCTTGACAAAAACGGTGCAAAGTTCAACGGTACCGTGCCTGCCGGACGTGTCCTCGTTGACGGCTACGGTGTCGGCGACGTCGGAAACATCGTCCTGCGCGACAGACGGCATCTGGCACAGGACGGTCTGATCGTCATTGTCGCGACCATCGATACGGTGGAGCGCTCGATCATCTCCGGTCCCGACGTGGTCTCCCGCGGCTTTGTCTATGTCCGTGAAGCGGAAGAACTGATGGAAGAAGTGCGCTCCATCGCCGCAGAAGCCATTCAGGAATGTTTTGAGTCCGATATGCTTGACTGGAATCACATCAAGGGTGCCGTCAAGGATGATCTGACGAAGTTCCTCTACCAGAAGACCAAGAGAAAGCCGATGATTTTGCCGGTTATCATGAATGTTTAAGGAATTCAAAGCCTCCCTCACCGAGGGAGGTGTCACACGAATGTGTGACGGAGGGAGTTGGCAGAGATCAACCTGAAACTCCCTCCGTCACCTACGGTAACAGCTCCCTCATACGCATCAGCCAAGGTTGATGCAGGGAGCCTTTCTAATACTACCACACAAGACAGGTATCCAGATTATGCTTTTTTCATCCACCGAATTTCTTTTTGCGTTTCTGCCGCTGACGCTGGTGCTGTATTATCTGTGCACCTTTTCCCGGCATTTGCAGAATTTCATTCTGCTGGCAGCATCGCTGTTCTTTTACGCATGGGGCGAGCG
>JAFTLK010000357.1 GCA_017455975.1 Clostridia bacterium
CCCATGGTGATATACTCGGCGCAGGAGCCGTGAATCCCGTCACAGTTGACGCCTTTGTAAATATTTCCGTTCTTGCAGAGAATTGCGCATCCCACGGTGTGATTGTAAACACCGTCGTCAAAGTTGGCGGCGAGTACTTCCAACCCGATTTCAATCAGGCGTCTGTCGGTATCGTTCAGTTCGTATCGTTCCATCATATTCCTCAATTCTTTCCTTTTCCTGTTTCATCAAACCGCGTTTTCATAAATGCAATTCTTGCCGCCAGCGCCGCTTTCGTTGTTTTTGCGTGCTGTACAATGTCAAAGCCGTGCATCGTACCGCGGGTTTCATTCAGTGTGACCGCGATTCCCGCCGCGCGGAGCTGTTCCGCATACAGAATCCCGTCATCATGCAGGCAGTCAAATTCCGCAGTCTCGATGTAAGCAGGCGGAAGATCTGCAAAGCTGTCGGCTTCCACCGGGGAGTAGTAAACATAATCGGGACGGCTCCGGTCTGCCCGTGTCATCGGCGCGATGCGCGAGGACAGTGATGAATTCCACATCGGCGTATCGGTATAGGTTTTGCAGGAAGCGCTCTCATTTCGTGCATCGAGGTACGGATACGGCAGCATCTGAAACACAAATTTCACCGGATGACTGCGGTCACGCGCCATCATGCAGACACCCACCGCAAGGGTCGCACCAGCGCTGTCACCGCCGATGCCGATGCACGCCGAATCCATGCCGAGTGCGTCCGCATGGTCATACGCCCAGCACATCGCGGCATAACAGTCCTCAAAGAACACGGGATGCGGATGTGCGGGTGCCAGACGGTAATTGACGAACACAACCCGGCATCCAATCTCGCGCGCATAGCGCATGGCATTTTTATAATGATATCCTGCCGCCGGAAGCACGAATCCGCCGCCGTGAATGTAGATCAGACACGGTGCATCACCGCCAATACCCTTTGGTGACATCAGAAAACATTCGATAGGTTCACCGTCATAGCTTGTAATCTCATAACGGACAGTAACGACGAATTTGTCCCTGTATACGGTCGACGGTGTTTTCATATGCGGCACCGCCATCGCAAGAAACCTCTCGCTGATGGGCGGTGTGAAATGCGAGAACGGGAAAAATTCGCGGCTGATGTTGTATTTTGACATGGTGAATCCCCCAATGATATATTCAGATCAGTATTCCGTCGCAGTGATCGACTTCATGCTGGATAATCTGCGCCGTGAAGCCGGTATAGGTCTTGATGCGCATCTGCATCTCTGCAGTCTGATACCGTACCTTGATGCTCCGATAGCGTCTGCATGGGCGCGGACCGCCGAGCAGGGACAGACAACCCTCCTCTGTATCGTATGCGCCGTCCCGTTTGATGATCTCCGGGTTGAGCATCACCGTATAGGTTGGCTTTTTCCCGCTCTCATCGAGAAACGCAATGATGCGTTTTCTGACACCGATCATATTTGCCGCCATGCCGACACAGTCATCTTTGTGCACCATCAGCGTTTCCAAGAGGTCTGCCGCTGTCTGTAAATCTTCTTTTGCCGCAATCTCCGATTTCCCGGCAAGGAAAATCGGGTCGTGCATCAGTTCCTTTATCATGTTCGTTCTCTCTCCCACTTCTCCCGCGTCAGAAGCATTACGTGTCCTGTGCGTCATTCTCACACCACGGACGGAGGATGAGACGCTCTGTTTGTAATGTCATCATTTCAAATTCACTTCGTTTTCAATATCTGTCGGATTGCAAAGCACTGTACGCCCTGCGGCAGAATATTCAGCAGCAGAAGCAGCGGGTTGCGGTTGATGCTGTATGCAAAGCGTGGGGTGCGGCAGTGCAGAATCCGCATTACCTTGTCCGCAATCCGTTCGGGTGCCACGCTCCGTGCCTCTACCCGATCCACAATCTGCCGGAACCGCCCCGCATTGCAGGTATACAGTTCTGTTTTTTCGCAGAATCGGTCGAGCGCATCGGTGGACACGCCGAGCATGCCCGTTGAAACAGCACCGGCACGAAGGACACTGACCGAAATGCCAAGCAGCTGCAATTCCATCCGCAGAGCATAGGCGTATTTGTCCAGCGCACCTTTCGTCACCGCATAGATGCCCGTAAACGGAAGCGGATCAAGCGGTGCCAGCTCGCTTGTGGTAATGATGATGCGGGAGCCTGATTGCAGCAGCGGCAGAAACATTTTGTTTACAAGAAATACGCCGCCGAGGTTGATGCGGAAAATGCGCTCAAAATCTGCAGAGTCCATCTCGACCAGCGAATCGAGCATATAGATCCCGGCAAAATGGATAATGGCAAACAGCGTATCGGTCTGCTCGCGCACCTGCCGACAGGCGTTCTGCACACTATCCTCATCGGTAAGATCCGCCTGAATGGGAACAATCCCGTCCTCGGCCTCCCCAACGGTTTTGTCAAACGCAAAGACGCGGAATCCGTTGTCCCGAAGCCGCAATGCTGCCGCACGTCCCATACCGCCGTAAGCGCCGGTGATCAGAACCGAGCGGCTCATTGCTCCGTCCGTCCTTTGCAGAGGGCGTCAATGGCAGCCGATGCGAACAGCGCCGTACCTTCACCGTATTGGTCGATGTTCTTTTTGAACCGCTCGTCGGCGGTATACATTTTGCCAAGACCGATGAAAATCTCATCGGTACAGGTATAATAGTGTTCGGTAATATGTGCCTGCAGTTTTGCGGCAAGCACCTGTGCATCGGCAGAATCGGCAGCATTACCGCTGTTTTTGCATGCGGCAAATGCAGCGAAAATCGCCATCATGCCCGCGTTTGCGGTATCCCACGTTTCTTTTGTGTAATGTTTTGTCTTTTCCGTATGTTCCCGGTATGCGTCGGTTTCGCCCCAGCGTTCACGGACTTCATTTTCGTATTGCTTCATGGTTACCCTCTCAAGATCTTCTCCATCGGTTTTCCTTTTGCAAGCTCGTCCACCAGCTTGTCAAGATAGCGGATCTCACGCATCAGCGGCTCCTCAACCGTTTCCACACGCACACCGCAGACAACTCCGGTGATCAGTGTGCGCTTCGGATTCGCATCCGGCATATTCCGGAAGAAGTCGCCGTAGGTAAGGTCGGTTTCCAGCGCCGCTTCGATCGCATCCGTCGTATATCCGGTCAGCCAGGATGTGACGCAGAGCACCTCCTCGCGCGTGCGTCCTTTCTTTTCCGCTTTGGCGATCAACAGCGGAAACACCTTTGCAAATGCCATGCCGTAAATCTTATCGTTTGTCATATCGCTTTGCAATCTCCTCCAGTATTTCCACATCTGCCGGACAGAAATCGTATTCCGGAATTTCGGCGGGGGTGATCCAGCGGATGTCGTTGTGCTCCAGCATCTGCGGTTCCCCCTCGGCAACGGACGCATGGAACAGTGTCAGATGCACGGTCAGATCGGGATATTCGTGTGTGACTTCCATGAAGATCTCCCCGACATCCACAACAATGGCAAGCTCTTCTTCACATTCGCGGATAAGCGCCGCCGGTTTCGTTTCCCCCGGCTCAACTTTTCCGCCGACAAATTCCCACAACAGTCCGCGCGCCTTATGTGCCGGACGCTGACAGATCATAAACTGCTCGCCCTGCCAGATCAGAGCGGCAACAACTTCGGTGATTTTCATCATGCATTACTCCTTGACAGTTTCTATCAGCAGAATTTTCCGTTCAAATCCGCCGCGTTTTTCTGCTTTTTCGGCACGGACGGCTTCCAGCGCCTCGAACGTATAACCCCGTGCAGCTGCCGCCGCATAGATGACCTCCAGAAGATCGGCAAGTTCCTCGATGTTCTGATCCCGGTGGTATTCCGCAAGCTCCTCATCGAGCTTCGCATCCAGCATGGCAAGGTATTCATCATCGGAAAGAATCGCAGTTCTGCACTGTCCGCCGCCGGCTTCGATGATCTCCGGGATGCGGTCACGGACGAGTTTATTGTAGGTGGTTTTCATGGACGTTCTCCGTTTCCTGTCGATATTGGTCTGATCATATTATATCACGCACGGGCGGAGATTGCAAGACACCAACCGAATGAACCTTGCATTTTCTGTGAATTTTGTCATCTTTTCGATGCAGTCCCGATGCTTAGAAAAAGCAGCAGCCACCGGAGGTTTCCTTCGAACCACGGTGGCTGATACCGTTTGGCAATGTTTTTGTCAGATCGGTTTATCTTCCATTGGATGATACAGGATGCAGGCGCGGTATCCCGATACCAGTCCGGCACTGATCAGAATTCCGCCGATGATGTCTGTTACCCAATGGACACCGGAAATCAGTCTGGCAGTGACCATAAAAACAGTAAACAGGTATATCATCGCAAGAATACACCGCCGCTGCAGTCCTGCTCGGATGCGTATACGAAGCTGCATCGCGCAGGCCGGCATCACACAAAGCACCAACATTGTCGTGGATGACGGGTACGATGCCTCCGATAGTCCGTCGATCAGCACAGGTCTGACATTCACGACAACCACCTCAAAAAACATATATACTGCCATAACGATAAGATAGAAGATCGCAAGGAGCAAAATGCTGCGATCCACACGCCAAAGACTTCTTCTCCGAATCCACTGTGCAAGACCGAGCACAGCAAATCCCATGACAGCCGCAATGGGAACCAATCCCAGCCAATCCGTCAGCGTATACAGTGACAGATGTACCCCGAAAAGATCATGCACGAATCCGTTGAGCGCAGCACACCCGACAGAGGATCCCAGCGGACCAATTGCCCTGACATCCCAAAAACGCACCAATACTGTCCATGCAATAAATGCTGTCAGAAAACAAACAGCGGTGCATCCATACTTTCGATATTCTTTTTCCATTTTGATACCTTCCTTGGTTGTTGTATTCGGCGATTGCCTGTATCCAGTGTAACAGAAGGCACCCAAAAAGGCAAGAAACAGTGCGTTGCAAGGGTGATACGTTTCGTGTCAATCGCGTTTCATCTGCAAAATCACCTTGACCGCAAGCAAAAAGAAGGAAAACACCGCTGCATACGGCTGCGAACTGATGACAAAGAGAAGCACAGCAAGCACACCGCATACAAAAGACAGGTTCCGTTTGCTATTGATCCATGCCGCCGCTGTGCAATTCTGCAAAGCAAGCAGCAGTATCCCCAAGACAGTCATTCCGATTACGACAGAATGATACGCAATGTTCAGGTATATCGGAGCATCCATGAAGGACAGGAGCGAAACTGCACGGATGCTGTCCCCGCTCTTTACAGCAAACAGCGGCAGAAAAAACAGCAGTACCATACAGAGATCGAGAAGACCGAACACCATATCCCGGTACCGCGATTGGGTTTGTTTCTGATGCGCTTCGGCGATGGTCAGCACCTCTCCCGAGGAAAGCAGTTCATCCAGTGTCACAGAATAGAACGCCGCAATGGTCTTCAACGATTCGATATTTGGATATCCTTTGCCGGATTCCCATTTTGAGACAGCCGCACGGGACACATACAGTTTTTCCGCAAGCGCCTCCTGTGTCAGTCCTTTTTGCTTTCGCAGCTGCTGGAGTTTTTCATGAAATTCCATAATTTCCTCCCATGTCATTGAACTGCTTTCATTTTAACATATGATTGTGAACTTTTCTATCATAATAAGACTGAGAGTACTTGACCGGACACAGATTCTATGGTATACTATTCTCACGGGAATTCCCCGAATTCAAATTTACGGAGTATGCTGTTTGAAGAAGAACAACACCTTGGAATCGGTTTTGTAAGCCGGAGCATATCGGCTCGGGCGAACTGCAAAACCCATTCCGCAAGCCTCTTTGCGCATTGCGGTCATCAATAACAATGAGGTAACTGAAATGAACTATGACTACAACATCCGTCTTGAGACGGAAAACGACTACCGTGAAGTCGAAAACCTGACCCGTGAGGCGTTCTGGAACGTCTACAAACCGGGCGCGGACGAGCATTATTTCGTCCACATGATGCGTTCTCATCCCGATTTTATTCCCGAACTTGCATTTGTATTGGAAATTGGCGGCAAAATTGTCGGCAATATCATGTACACCCGGGCGTGGCTGGAGGATGAAACCGGTGTGCGGCGCGAGATTCTTTCTTTCGGTCCGCTCTGTGTCTCCCCTGCCCACCAGCGGCAGAAGCTCGGCAAAGCGCTGATCGAGCATTCCTTTGCCGCGGCACGCAAACTGGGCTATGATGTCAACATCAACTTCGGCAATCCCGGCAACTATGTCAGCCGTGGATTTGTCAGCTGCAAAAAGAAGAACGTCAGTTTCGCCGCAGACGGCAATTATCCGACAGCACTTCTGGTCTGCGAGCTGATTCCCGGTGCGCTGGACGGCAGAAAGTGGAGGTACATTCCGTCGACCGCCGCCGACTGCTGTGAGGATACTGCCGCGGTTGACGCGTTTGACGCGACATTCCCGCCAAAGGAAAAAGCGTGGGCACCGAGTCAGGAAGAATTTTATATCTACAGTCATTCATCGGTCGTTCGGTAAAATGAAAGCCGCTGAGGTGCACAGCCTCAGCGGTTTTCTGTTTTCCCGATATACCGTTTCAGCGTATCGGTCGGTAGTTTGCAAGAATATCCATCACATCCTGCCTGTGCACATTGCCGTCAAGCACCCCGCCGTCCGGGTCAAAGGACACACATCGGACATCATACGGATCCTCAATGTATGGGTTTTCGGGTACACTGTCCCCAAAGTACTCCGACAGATACCGTTTTGCGTTGCCGGACGGGAAAATGATGTTTCCGTCGCCCACGGGAATGTCCATATCCGAGAAGCCGGCAAGGATCTGACGTGTCCGATTGTTATAGGGATTGTCATCTGCCGCATTTACAAGCCATGCCGGCTGCAGACGGAGCACAATGTCCTGCGCTGTCACCGCCTTTGCAAAACACCGCACAATGTCAAGCGGAATGGTCGCCTGATGGAATGCATCCACGGACAGCAGAATGTGATTAACGCCCGCCGCAGCAAGTGCCGCCGCAGTTTCCGTGATGCATGCAGGCACTTTTGAGAAGTATCCGTTTGTGATGATCTGGCGCCGCGGCACCCCCATCTCCCGTGCAGCAGCGTGGATTTTACAGACCGTGTCGGCGTGCAGCAGCGGTTCTCCCCCAAAGGTCATAACCGTTTTGATCGGGTAAGCCCCGGCGATCTTCCGAACCGCGTCTGCAGCGATATCTGCGTCAATATTCGCGCCGCCTGCCGGATGGTCGCCCTCGGAACAATGGATACAGCGCCCCGTGCAGGCATAAGTGATGACAAATTCGATTTTTGAAAGATTGGACAGATGCGGATTGTCCGGCCGCACGCCGTCATATAACAGCTCACCGCTCATGGCAGCACACCTCCCGATTGGTTCTTTGCCATATTATACCATAGTTCCCACCCGGATGCAAGAGACACTGCGCAAAAGACATGTTCTGTATCCGCTTTCAGCCGAAAGTGACGCTTCCTCTTGCATTTTCCGCCATTCTGCGGTATAATGAAAGAAAACAGTAAAACCGTCGAAAGGACAAAACAATATGGAAGAAAAACTTGCGAAGCTGCGCTCACTCTCCATGCCGAACACAGAATTTCTGGATATATCCCATGAGGTCGGTGAATTCTGGGATCTGACCGAGCTTCCCGCATTCACACGCGTGCACTGGAAAAATTCCTTTGGTGAGGATTCGGTGATTCTTTCGGAGATCTGGATGCCTGATGACTGGAACGGTCGGTTCGTCGCATGCGGCAACGGCGGAATGGCAGGCGGGCTGTCGCGCCCGACGCTGGCTGAACACGCACGGCACGGATACGCTGTCGTACACACCGACATGGGTACGCGCGACGGGCGCATCCGCGGCATCGGGAATCCCGATGTCTGGAACGACTTCGGCTGGCGATCCACACACATGATGGCGGTCGTCGGCAAACGTCTGATTACGGAATATTACGGACGCACACCCGACTATTCCTATTTTATCGGCGCATCGACCGGCGGCAATCAGGCAATGAAAATGGTACAGTGCTTCCCCGAGGACTACGACGGTGTCATTGCCGGGGTTCCCGCGCACAACCGTGCATTTCTGCACATCTACGGGCTCTGGATGCATAACCATCTGACCACACCCGACGGCAAGAAAATGTTCACCGACAATGAGATCCCGCCAATTACCGCCGCCGCAGAAGCCTTTTTCCGCGAAAACGGCATCGGTGAGCCGGGGGATGCCTTTATCACCTATCCGTATATTGGCGATGACACCGTTGACCGCTTTCTTGCATACCTGTCCGCACGGGAACCGTCCTACACTGCGGAACAGCTTTCCGCACTGCGTGCCGTCTATGAAGGGCCGCGCGACCCGGTCACAGGCCGACAGATTTATAACGGGACACCGATCGGTGCGGAGATATACGGCTGCGGCATCCGCGATGCACAGTGCGCCGAGCCGCCGTTCTTCGATCCGTTCCTCTGGATGTTCGGCGAAGGTTATACAGGCTATGACTTTGACTTCCACCGCGACACGGAACGCTTCGGCGATGTCCTGTCTCCGATCCTGGGTGCAAACGATCCCGATCTGTCGCCGTTTGCCGCGCACGGCGGCAAGCTGATTGTA
Organism: Clostridia bacterium; assembly: GCA_017455975.1. GTDB lineage: Bacteria > Bacillota > Clostridia > Oscillospirales > CAG-272 > RGIG3925. The sequence continues at coordinate 8,584 of JAFTLK010000357.1, forward strand.
TACTCTGCGGCCTCCGACCCGTGTGTGCCGTTCCCGGATGCCATGCGGTACTGTGAACGTGTCTGGGACAAATGCGGCGGCTATGACCGCGTCTCGCAGTTCTACCGCTGGTTCCTCGTTCCCGGCATGGATCACGGAAACGGCGGTCATGGATGCAATTTGCTGTGGAGCGACGATGAAGGACACGATCTGTTTTACGCACTCCGCCGCTGGAGAGAGGATGGCATTGCCCCGGACTCTCTGGTCGGTGCACGGGTAGCAGAGGAAGGTCTGCAGTTCACACGCTGTATCTACCCCTACGGCTCGGAGCACTTCCCCAAGCAAGGACATGTTCCGACGTGCGACGAATATTATCTGAACAAATAAACAGGAGACAAAAATGGAGCCAAGAGATTATACTGTTATCAAAATTGCAGGCGAATACGCCACCCTGCAGGATTCCGACACCAAAGAGGAGCTGTTCATCGCGCTGGCACTGCTGCCGGAGGGAACCGATCTCGGTACCCGTCTGCATTACGAGATGTTTTCCTACGAGATCGTCGAATAACCGATCAGATTTCACATACCGCACTTGATTTTCGTCCAATTCTATGGTATAATATTGCATGATTATACAGAAAATGAGGAAACTTTATGAAACTGTCCGAATTGCTTGCACGGGACGAGCTGCATCTGTCCTTTGAAGTCTTCCCACCGAAAACCGATACCGCATTTGCGTCCGTCAAGGCCGCCGTCGAAGAGATTGCCGAGCTGCATCCGTCCTTCATGAGCGTAACTTACGGAGCCGGCGGCGGAACGAGCCGCTACACGCTGGACATTGCCAAAAATATCAAGGAACAGCACGGCGTTCCGACGCTGGCGCATCTGACATGTGTATCCTCCACAAAGGAGACCGTGCGTGAAAAAATCGCACAGATCAAGGAAGCCGGCATTGAAAACGTCATGGCGCTCCGCGGCGATCTGACACCTGAGATGGAAGGGGCTGACCGCTCCGGCTGGGCATACCGTCACGCGGTTGATCTGATCCGCGACATCCGCGCATCCGGTGCGGACTTCTGCATCGGCGGCGCATGTTATCCGGAGGTGCATCCGGAAAGCACAAATCAGGCAGAGGATATCCGTTATCTGAAGGAAAAAGTCGATGCAGGATGCTCGTTTCTGACGACGCAGATGTTCTTTGACAACAATCTGCTTTACAATTTCCTATATAAAATCCGCGAGGCCGGCATTACCGTTCCCGTCATTCCCGGCATCATGCCGATCACCAACGCCAATCAGGTTGCGCGCGCCATCAAGCTGTCCGGCTCCTTCATGCCGCGTCGGTTTGCGTCGCTCGTCGATAAGTTCGGTTCCGATCCCGAGGCGATGAAGCAGGCGGGCATCGCCTATGCCACCGACCAGATCATTGACCTGTTTGCCAACGGCATCAGAAATGTCCATGTCTACTCGATGAACAAGCCCGATGTCGCGGCAAAGATACAGGACAACCTGTCCGCCATCATCAAGAAAGGAATATGATATGACCGTTCTTGACTACATAAAGAACCATCCGTTGATTCTGGACGGCGGCATGGGAACACTTTTGCAGGCGCGGGGACTTCAGCCCGGCGAGCTGCCGGAGCTGTGGAATCTTTCTCACCCTGAGGAGATCATCGCCATCCAGAAATCCTACTTTGACGCAGGAAGCAACGTGGTCAACACCAACACCTTCGGTGCCAATGCGCTGAAATTTGACCGGGAAACGCTGACCAAAGTCGTCCATGCCGCCATCGACTGTGCCCGTGCGGCGCGGGATGCCACCGAAACCCCACATGAAAAATTCATCGCGCTGGATATCGGTCCGAGCGGAAAAATGCTCGCACCGCTTGGGGATCTCGATTTTGAAGACGCGGTTTCCCTTTTCTCGCAGGTCATCCGCATCGGTGCGGACTACGGCGTTGACCTTGTCTTCATTGAGACAATGAACGACAGCTATGAAACGAAAGCCGCACTGCTTGCCGCAAAGGAATCGTGTGAGCTGCCGGTGTTTGTCTCCAACGCCTACGGCTCCGACGGCAAGCTGATGACCGGTGCTTCCCCCGAGGCGATGGCCGCCATGCTGGAGGGTATGGGTGCGGATGCCATTGGTGTCAACTGTTCCCTCGGTCCGAAGGCTTTGGCACCGATCGTCGATGCCTATCTTGCCGCAGCGTCGGTTCCGGTGCTCGTCAAGCCCAATGCCGGTCTTCCAAAGGTCGTCGACGGGAAAACGGTTTATGATGTATCCCCCGACGACTTTGCCGACGATGTTGCCGCAATGCTGTCAAAGGGTGTCCGCATTGCCGGCGGCTGCTGCGGAACGACTCCCGACTACATCCGTGCGCTGTCTGCCCGTGCTGTGGATTTCACGCCGATTCCTGTTACCAAAAAGCAGTTTACCCGTGTTGCGTCCTACACCCATGCGGTGACATTCGGCGACGATCCGCTTCTGATTGGGGAGCGCATCAATCCGACAGGCAAAAAGAAATTCAAGGAAGCCCTGCGCGCACACGATATGGACTATATTTACCGCGAGGGTCTTGCGCAGGCGGAATGCGGCGTGCACATTCTCGATGTCAACGTCGGTCTGCCGGAAATCGATGAGACGGCGGTGCTGTGTGAGGCTGTCTGCGGACTACAGGCGATTCTCGACACGCCCCTGCAGATTGACACATCCAATCCCGCCGCGATGGAAGCCGCACTGCGCCGCGTCAACGGCAAGGCGCTGATCAACTCGGTCAACGGCAAAGCAGAGGTCATGGACACAATTTTCCCGCTGGCAAAGAAATACGGCGGCGTCATCATCGCGCTGACGCTCGATGAAACGGGAATTCCCGCGACAGCAGAGGGGCGGCTGGATATTGCACGCCGCATCCTTGCCCGTGCGGCAGAATACGGCATTGACAAAAAGGACATTGTGTTTGATCCGCTTGCACTGACGGTTTCCGCCGATGACCGTGCAGGCATCGAAACACTCCGTGCGGTGAAGATGATCCGCGAGGAGATTGGCTGTCACACCTCGCTCGGCGTTTCCAATGTGTCCTTCGGTCTGCCGATGCGTGATCTTGTCAATGCATCGTTCTTCACACTTGCCCTCGGTGCAGGTCTGTCTGCGGCGATCATGAATCCGTATTCCGCACCGATGATGCAGTCGTACCATACCTTCCGTGCGCTGCACGGACTGGACCCGTCCTGCGTCGGGTATATCGCCTATACGCAGTCCCTGCCGGAATCGCCTGCCGCACCGAACACTCCTGCCGCCGCACCTGCGGTGCAGAAAACACAGACGGCATACGGCTCGGCATTACAGGAAGCGATTGTCCGCGGACTGCGCGACCGTGCAGGTACGCTGACATCCGAGCAGCTGGCACAGGGCGCTGATTCGCTTGTACTTGTGCAGGAGGAAATCATTCCCGCGCTGAATACGGTCGGCGAGGGCTTTGAGAAAAAAACCGTCTATCTGCCGCAGCTTCTGATGAGTGCGGAAGCGGCAAAGGCGGCGTTTGAAGCGATCAAGTCGGTTATGCAGAAGGACGACGATACCGCGTCCGTCAAGTGTCCGTTCGTGCTTGCCACGGTCAAGGGGGACATTCACGACATCGGCAAGAACATCGTGCGGCTTCTGCTCGAAAACTACGGCTACAACGTCTCCGACCTCGGACGCGATGTCACGCCGGAAGCGGTATGCGACGAGGTGCTCCGCCTGCACGCACCGCTGTGCGGACTCAGTGCCTTGATGACCACCACTGTTCCCGCAATGGAGGAAACGATCAAACTGCTGCGCGAGCGCGCACCGTTCTGCCGCGTCGTTGTCGGCGGTGCGGTACTGACGCAGGAATACGCCGATGCCATCGGGGCGGATAAGTATGCAAAGGATGCGATGGAAACGGTGCGGTATGCGGAGGAAGTTTTTGCGGGGGTATAAGTTCGCAGAAATAGACCAATAAAACACATCTGTATGGACGACCATCGGTCGTCCGGGCGACACATCGGTCGTCCGTGGAATAGAAAAGACACATCCCACAGAGAACATTCTCTACGGGATGTGTTTTTCTTTATTTAATTAGTAAATAATTTATTGTTTATTCTCAATCATGTTTCAACAGTTCGTCTAAACTGATATTTAATACATCAGCTATAACAACTAATTCTATGTCGATGACAAATCGTTTGCCAGCTTCAATCCGTTGAACTGCGTTTTTATCTACATCTAAACCACGTAACTGTAAACAATCTGCGAGTTCTCTTTGCGAAAACTTCATTTCAATCCTTTTTTGAGCAATAACTTTTCCACAAAGATTGTTACACCCATCTTTAGCCTTGTTAATAAACATATTTTCCCCGATTTTTGACATTCAGTACTTGACAATATAGATATTATAGTGTATAATATAAACAAAGTTGACATTCTGTGAATGTCATTTTGGAGGGAAATATGATCAATAGAATTATTGGGAAAATTTTATGTATTATTGGAGGGATTGCTGGAAGTATTTTCAGTATAGTCAAATTAAGCGAAGCGTTTGAAACATTAGATGGATACAACTATTCGCTGGAAAGAAACAAATCTGCTTTAATTTTTTCTGCAGTTGCCGAAATAAGAGCAGATATAAATGAATTACATACTCATATGATATTATTAGGCATCTTGTTAGTCATATCTATAATCGTATTCATTATTGGCTTCGCAATAAAAGTGAATACAGATAAATCTAATCATTAAACAATGACACACCCCACAGAGAATGTTTCTCCACAGGGTGTGTCATTTATTTATCCGATTGTCTTACAATACAGAAATTACTTGCAAGCCTCTTCGATTGCAACTGCACAAGCGATATGTCATTCGGAACAAACAAGTTTGTTCCCTACCATCGGGTTGTTGCCTGCGCCGATGAGATCTATCATTTCGACGTGTGCCGGAACAGAGGAATAGCACAAAAAGACACATCCCACAGAGAATTTTTCTCCACAGGATGTGTCTTATCATTTATTCGCTTTTATTTCAATTCAGAAATTACTTGCAAGCCTCTTCGATTGCAACTGCACAAGCGACATGTCATACGGAACAAACGA
>JAFTLK010000358.1 GCA_017455975.1 Clostridia bacterium
CAGCGGCGTTTTCAGATCGTGGGAGACATTGGTGATCAGCTCCGTGCGGAACCGCTCGCTTTTCATACGGTCCTCCACCGCAACGGAGATCGCGTCGCCGATGTGATTGAGGCTGTCGCCGATCTGCTTCGGTGCACCGTGCAGACGGGCGGTGTCGGTGTGGTAATTGATATCACCTGCGGCAATCTTCTTCGCACCGCGCCTGACAACATCCAGCTCCAGCATATAAAAGCAAAGGAACAGTCCCGCCGCCAGTGTCGTCAAAAACCACAGCACGACAAGCCCATTGGAAAAGATCACAATCAACGTCCACAGACCGAAAATCGCACATCCGGCAAGCCATTTGGCTGTCAGCGGCAGATTTTCAAACACCAGCGCACATCTGCGCCACACCGCCCGACAGCCGCCGAAGCACAGCCGACCGAACCGGAAAATGAGCGTATTGCGCCACCATTTTCCGCCGCGCAGCCGTCGTACGCCCTCACGCAGGATGGACAGGATCAGCAGAACAAATGCCGCTGCCAGCGCAATGATTCCAAGCGGTACCAGCCATTCATACAGATTGCCCTCGATATAGCCAAACAGCAGAAAGACCGTTTGTATGTGAAACCAATCCAGCGCGAATATCCCCGCCATGCAAAGCACCGCAAGAGCCCCTTTGACAAATAAGGTGATCTCGTACGGCAGACGGTCGATGACATTCAGCTTCACGCCGGGTGCGGAATATTGCATGCCCGTTTGTACAAGCACACAAAGAAGGCATACAAGCGATACAAGGGCCGCAATTCCCGTCGCCAGCAGCCACCCCTCCCATTGCAGGGCATCCAGTCGCCATGCATTGACATAGGTTTGGTAGTCGTCGGCATACGGTCTGCTATGCAGGATGCCGTATTCGACGGCGACCGCGTGTCCGGACACGGTGTTGCTGCCGTAACTCGGTGTGGAATACCGTCCGCCAAAGATAAGGGTTTCATCCCATGCTGCGTCGTTTGTGAGGATAACACGGTCATCGAGCAGGACACGAAATCGGAGATTGGAGCCGCTGCCCGGATATTCGTCAAGAAATGCTTTCAGTCCGGCATATTCCTCTTTGGGATAGGACATATTGTTCTCGGTCACAATTTCCGGGAAATCCGCATCCCCGGTGTAGGTGTAGGTAACGTCCTCCCCGTTCTCCTCTCTGACTGTTCCGTTGTTCAGATATGCAGAAAACGCGGGAGACTGCAGCTGTTCCCGGATGCCGTCGGCAAGCCGGTCCTCGCCATACCAGTAGTTGTGTTCCTGCCGCATATCAAGCATGGAGGACCATGACCACTCGCTCGGCCACCAGAGCTTGATTGTGCGGTTCCAGTTATATTGATACCGGCTCGGAATATCGAATTCCGCATTTTCGCTCATCATCCCGAATGATTCCAGGTACATACTCCGCACTCCGCAGAACGCAAAGGCAAGGATCGACACAAAGCACAGAATCAGACAAAGCCCTTTGATGAGCGGATGATAAAACAGATTTTTCTTCATAACCGTTATACGTCCTTTCTCTGGGATTCGATCTTATATCCGCGTCCCCAGACGACCTTTAAGTAACGGGGATTTGCGGGATCGATCTCAATTTTCTCGCGCAGATGGCGGATGTGCACAGCGACGTTGTTCTCTGCCCCGTAGGTGTCGCCGGACATCCCGAGCCGCAGCGCCTTTGCACAGATTTCCTTTGTGGAAAATACGGTATCCGGCTCGCTCATTAAGAGCTTCAGAATCGCATATTCCGTCGGGGTCACGGAGATCTCCTCGCCGTCCATGGACACCGTGCGCGTATCGGGATCCAGCTCCAGTCCGCCGCACCGCAGTACCTCCGGGCGGGATACCCTGCTGCCCAGATACAGATACCGCCGCAGCTGCGATTTGACCCTTGCGACCAGTTCTGCCGGGTGAAACGGCTTTGCGATGTAGTCATCCGCGCCGAGGTTCAGTCCAAGCACCTTATCGGCATCCTCGCCCTTCGCCGTCAGCAGAATGACCGGCAGATTGCAGGCGGGAGAATCCGTATCTGCACGCAATGCCGTGAGTGCGGCGATGCCGTCCATCTCGGGCATCATGATATCGAGGATCAGAAGCGACAGCGATTCGCGCCCGCAGATGTCCAGCGCTTCCCGTCCGTTGGAGGCGCACAGAACATCATATCCCTCCGCGCGCAGATAGATCGAGATCGCGGATACAATGTCCGCCTCGTCGTCACATACCAGTATTTTTGCTTTTTCGTTTGCCATGGTGACTCACTTCCTGTTTTTTGTTTGTGACACTATTATATCACAGAAATCGTGAATTTCCAATAGGGTATCTTTTTAAGATTTCTTAATAAATGCATCATTTCGTGAAAAAATATTGGATAATTCATGAACTTTCGCTCCATCTGCTTGACTTTACCTCGATTTGTGCTATAATATATTAGCACTCACATGATGAGAGTGCTAAAACAGTCAATCATATATTGAATAGATAGAGAGAAAGGAACGTATGAATATGGAAAAGAAACAATTCCGGACAGAATCGCAGAAGCTGCTTGACATGATGATCAACTCCATCTACACGCACAAGGAAATCTTCCTGCGTGAGCTGATCTCCAACGCAAGCGACGCCATCGACAAGCTCTACTACCGCTCGCTGACCGACGATGCGGTTACCCTGACACGCGGCGATTATGAAATCCGCATTGATTGTGACCGTGTTGCCCGCACGCTGACCATCTCCGACAACGGCTGCGGCATGACGGCCGATGAGCTCGAAAACAACCTCGGTACGATTGCAAAGTCCGGCTCCTACGACTTCAAGCATGAAAACGAACAGAAGGAAGATGTCGATATCATCGGACAGTTCGGCGTCGGCTTCTATTCCGCGTTCATGGTCTCCGACAAGATCACCGTCACGACCCGTGCGTTCGGCTCCGATACCGCTTGGGTCTGGCAGTCCGAGGGTGTCGACGGCTATACGATGACCGAGGGTGATAAGGATACCGTCGGTACCGAAATCGTCCTGCACCTGCGCGAGGATACCGAAAACGAAAAATATTCCGAGTACCTCGATACCTGGCGTATCAAGAGCCTCGTCAAGAAGTATTCCGACTACATCCGCTATCCCATCCGCATGGATGTCACAACGGAAAAGCTCAAAGAGGGCGTCGACCCGTCCTCCGATGCGGAAGACAAGTATGAATCCGTCACGACCACCGAAACGCTCAACTCCATGACCCCCCTCTGGAAGAAGCGCGCACAGGAGGTCACCGACGAGGAATATGCCGCGTTCTACCGCGAAAAGTTCTATGACTTTGAAGCACCGGCAAAGACCATCCACTTCAAGTCCGAGGGTACGGCAACCTTCGATGCCATGCTGTTCATCCCTGCCAAGGCTCCGTTCAACTATTACACCAAGGACTACGAAAAGGGTCTGCAGCTCTATTCCTCCGGCGTTCTGATTATGGAAAAGTGTGCCGATCTGCTCCCCGACTACTTCTCCTTCGTCCGCGGTCTTGCCGATTCTGCCGATCTTTCGCTGAACATCTCCCGTGAGCTGCTCCAGCATGACCATCAGCTCAAATTCATCGCAAAAGCGATTGAAAAGAAGATCAAGAACGAGCTTGCAAAGATGCTGGAAAATGACCGCGAAAAGTACGAAGCATTCTGGAAAGCATTCGGCATGCAGCTGAAGTTCGGTCTGTATGCCGATTACGGTCAGCACAAGGACGTACTGCAGGATCTGGTGCTGTTCACCTCCTCAGCTGAAAAGAAGCTCGTCACGCTGAAGGAATATGTTTCCCGCATGAAGGAAGACCAGAAATCGATCTACTATGCCTGCGGCGAGACCGTCGACAAGATCGAAATGCTCCCGCAGTGCGAAGCCGTCACGGGCAAGGGCTTTGAGGTCCTCTATCTGACCGACGATATCGACGAATTTGCGCTCAAGATGCTGATGAACTACGACGAAAAGAACTTTGTCAACGTCTGCGCCGAGGAGCTTGACATCGCAACCGAGGAAGAAAAGGAAGCCGTCAAGGCAGAAAACGAATCGCAGGAGGATATGCTGAATGCGATGAAGGAAGCACTCGGCGATGCCGTTTCCGCTGTCCGCTTCACCAATGCGCTGAAAAATCATCCCGTTTGTCTGACAAGCGAAGGCGGTCTTTCCGTCGGTATGGAGCAGGTGCTCAACCGTATGCCCACAGGGGAAGAAGCCGTCAAGGCACAGATCGTCCTTGAAATCAACGCCTCCCACGCGATTGCCGACAAATTAAAGTCCCTCTATGTCTACGACCGCGACAAGCTGACCGCTTATGCAAAAATCCTCTACGCACAGGCGCGTCTGATCGGCGGTATGTCCATCGACAACCCCGCAGAGCTTTCCTCGCTCGTCTGTGATCTGATGATCTGATTATCTTAACCGTATTATCTCCCGTATGCCGCAGCATCCCCCGATGCTGGCGGTGTGCGGGATTTTTTTGTGGATTTCATGAAAAAAATCGTGAAAATCCGTTGCATTTTGCCGTGGTTTCCTGTATAATGAATGCAGAACAACTTCCCACAGGGAAGAACACAGAAAGGAATCATCCATATGAGCGAACAGATCATCCGATACGGCATCATCGGCTGCGGCAGCATTGCGCGCGGCGTGCATATTCCGGGGATTCAGGCAGCCGTGGGGGCTGAAATCACTGCCATCTGCGACACTGATCCCGCGCGTCTTGAGCAGACCCGAAGCTCCCTTGGTCTTCCGCCGGAGGCCGCATTCACCGATTACGAGGCCCTGCTTGATTCGGGACTCGTCGATGCGGTTTCCGTGACCACGCCGAACAACCTGCACATTCCGGCTGCCATGGCGGCGGCAGAACGCGGGATTCCCTTTGCCTGCGAAAAGCCGCTGTCAGTCGATGCGCCGACAGCAAAACCGCTTTATGACCTTGTCATGAAAACAGGCGTTAAGAATATGGTCTGCTTCTCCTATCGCTTCAAAAAAGCAGCACGGTATGCGCGCGATCTGATCGCGGAAGGCCGGATCGGTACCATCCGTCATATCTATGTCCGATATCTGCAGGGCTGGGGCAACCCGGAAAAGGACTGTCCGCGTGTCTGGCGGTTTGACCATGCGGCAAGCGGCTCCGGCACCCTTGCTGACCTCGGCTCCCATATGCTCGATCTCGTCCGCTTCCTGACAGGTGAGGAATACACGCGCTTCACCGCGCAGAACGGCACCTTCGTCCATGACCGCCGCTCGACCGATCCCGAAAAACAGGGACAGCGTGAACCGGTCGATGTCGATGATTACGCGCATTATTTTGCAAATACGACAGGCGGTATCGCAGCATCCTTTGAGATTTCCCGCAATGCCTTCGGACGCGGCAATTTCCAGCACATTGAAATCTACGGTGACCGCGGTGCGCTGACGTATGAGCTTGAGGACGATGATTTTCTGGAGATCTGCGAGGGTGCGGATGAGGGAAGCCATATCTACCGCCGTCTGGAAATCCCCCCAAAGTATCACGTCTCGCAGATGCAGTGCTTCATCGACCGCCTGCGCGGCGACGAATACGGACTTGCCGCAACGGTTGCCGACGGCTATGAGGATATGCTGGAGCTTGATGAAATCATCCGATCTTCTGACGAGGGCATCACGGTCAAACATATAGTACAGTAACCGCCGCAGCACCTGACAGGAATTTGCATAATTCTGACAAAACAGTGTTTGTTCATCTTCGTTTTACATATTATTCATATTTCGTTCACGTGCGTGCTGTATAATTATTCTGTGCATACAAAATAATATATACGAAAGAAAGGGAGCACAGTTTTATGGATATTTTTTCTGTAATCACGCTGCTCGGCGGTCTGACATTCTTCTTGTTCGGTATGAGTGTCATGTCAGACAACCTCGAAAAACTCGCCGGTTCCAAGCTGGAATCGATTCTCCAGCGTATGACCTCCAGTCCCATCCGCGGCCTGCTGCTCGGTACTGCCATCACAATGGCAATTCAGTCCTCCTCCGCAACCACCGTCATGCTGGTCGGTCTTGTCAACTCCGGTATCATGCAGCTGGCACAGACCGTTGAGGTCATTTTCGGTGCCAACATCGGTACCACCATCACATCGTGGATTTTCAGCCTTGCGGGCATTGAAAGCGATATGTTCTTCATCAAGATGATGAAGCCGGTATACTTCTCCCCGGTTCTCGCATTTATCGGCATCGTCATGAAAATGATGTCCAAAAGCGAACGCAAGCACACCGTCGGTACCATCTTCATCGGCTTTGCCGTTCTGATTTTCGGTATGGACATGATGGCCGGTGCTGTTGAACCGCTGTCGGAATCCGAAGCATTCAAAAACATTCTCGTAAAATTTGACAATCCCATTCTCGGTCTTCTCTTTGGTACAGTCGTTACTGCAGTTGTACAATCCTCTTCCGCATCCGTCGGTATTCTCCAGGCACTGGCACTGTCCAGCTTCATTCCGATCAGTACAGCAATTCCGATCATCATGGGACAGAATATCGGTACCTGTATCACGGCAATTCTTTCCGCCATCGGTGCCAACACCAATGCAAAGCGCGTTTCCATTGTGCACCTGGTCATCAAAGTCCTCGGAGCGGTTGTTCTTTTAACGATATTTATCCTTGTCAGCACATTTATAAAACCCACAATTCTCTCTGAAGGTGCTACCGTTTTCAGCATCGCGGTCATTCATACGATCTTCAACGTCATCAACACAGCTATGCTGATGCCTGCCAAGGGACTTCTGCTCCGCATCACAGAAAAGCTCGTTCCCGAAAAGGAAAAGCACGTCGAATCCACCTCCGAGGTTCTGTACCTCGACGAGCGTCTGCTCATCTCTCCGCCCACCGCGCTGATCGCCTGCGACAATGCGGCGAACCGCATGGCAGAGCTGGCACATGCCTCCGTTGACATGGCGCTGTCTGTGCTTGGCAAAATTGAAGATGACAATACCGCCGACATCTCCGTCGATGCTGCCGTCATCAAAAACACCGAAGACGAAACCGACCAGTTTGAAGATACGCTCGGCTCGTATCTGGTCAAGCTCTCCGGTATGGATCTGTCCGATCACGACGCACAGATCGTTGCAAAGATGCTGCATGTCATCAGCGACCTCGAACGTCTCGGCGACCACGCACTGAGCCTGTCCAAGGCGGCACTTGAAATTGCTGAAAAGAAGATGTCCTTCACGCCCGATGCAACAGCGGAGCTTAAGAATCTCGCCGCTGCCATCGATGAGATCATGGAGATCACCTTCAATGCATATCTCAGCAATGACCCCGTTCTTGCAGGTGATGTAGAACCGCTGGAACAGGTCGTCGACCGCCTGATCGCAAACATCCGCAAGGGTCACATCACACGTCTCCAGCACGGTCAGTGTACCATCGAAGCGGGCTTTGTCTTAAACGACATTCTCAACAACTTCGAGCGTGTCTCCGACCACTGCTCCAACATCGCGGTTGCTGTCATCGAAGCGAAGCTCTCTTCCTTCGATACACACAAATACCTCAACGACCTCAAGTACGGCGACGAGGAATTCAAGTCCAAGTACGACGCTTTCGCTGAAAAATATTCTGTCTGATATCAAAAACCCCTTAATACAAGCCCGGATCTTCGGGACCGTATTAAGGGGTTCCTTTTATGCGTTTTCGTGCGTATCAGTCGGCCGACCGCTCGATCATCTCACACAGCGTTTCATGAAGTGCATTCAGATACTCTGCATCACGCGGGTATTCCGTGAATGTGATCGGTGCTTCCAGACCGTCCTCGACCGCAGCCATGACCGCATCACGTCCGCAGCACGCTTCCGCCAGCTGCATCAGGCGGAGATCGCGCAGCGCCTCAACAAACAGCTGATAGTGCTGTGTTTCGTATGCTGTTCCGTCGGGCGCGGGATAGACCTGGAATGCGTCGCCCGTGGGTGCAAAATACTCACCGTCGTTGACGCGGTACGGATCGATGTGTTCGATCGAATACTGGCTGTTGTAGAAATTGAAGCCCCACTGCAGAAAGCCTGCAATGCGGTACTTATACAGCTGAACACCGAGAATGCGCGTCCGTGCGCCGGGCATGGCGACGAACCGATTGGACAGCTTCACATTCTGCGTACAGCAGTAATACGTCCAGAGGTTCGGGACATTGCCCTCAAGGAACGGCTCGATGCGCGAGGTCGACGGGATCGGACGCTCTACAACACCGGCGCGATAAAAATCGTAGTTGGACAGCGCATCCATAATGACAAATCCGCGCAGATGCTCTGCCACCTGTGCGCGCGCCGCGCCATAGCGTTCGAGATGCTCCACATGCGGCTCATCGGAGATGTGGAAGACACACTTGTCGGCGATACCGCGGTCTCGCAGATACTGCGTCAATGCAGGCAGGAAGGCATCGAGGAAGGTACGGTATTCGTCAGACAGAGAATCCGTTTCCCAGCCGAACACCTTCTTGTATACCCCGTCCACCGTCGCCATGATCTTCGGCGCATATCCTGCACCCCACTGCGTGTAAAGATGCGCCATTTCAAGGTATTCAATGCCCTGACGCTGTGCCATATCGATCCAGCGTCCCAGTTTTGCGAAATCAAACGACCAGACACCCGCATCGCAGTTGATGTCAATCAACTGACATGTTGTCCGTTCACCGCCGACCGCAGTATCGAGTGCCGGAGTAAAGATCGGTGTCAGCAGCATATTGACACCGCCGCGTACAGCCGCACGTACAAAGTTTTCAACGATACGCCAATGCTCCTCCGACCAGACAGGGATTCTGTAATAGTCGGCAAGACAGTCCGCATGGAACCATTCCGTGTGCTGCAGCGTCTGCTTCGGCAAAATCGCCGCAACGATATGCAGCTCAAACACAGCCGAGAACCGTTCCTCGCCGCGGTCGTTGACCATGGAAAGCCGGATCGGGCAAACGCCGGCCGGTGCATCGGCGGGAATGTCGATATCGATCCACAGTGCATGTGTCACGCGGGATGTGACAAAAACCTGCGTTTTTTCGGAAATCGGCATCAGAAGATCGGGATACAGTCCCATTTCTCCACGCAGATAATTGTCGTCGTGCCGCAGCTCATAATACGGCATGCGGATCGGAATCAGCTCGACACGCTGTGCCGAAACGGCATCACCAAGCACCGATTCCGCACGGAAATAACAGACCTCCTTTGCGTCAAGCGGTGTCTCCGAGCGAAAGACCCACTGAAATGAAAACCGTTCCCCGCGCACGGCGCGCGCTGCGGAAAATTCGGAAAATGACGCAACGGCGGAATCGCCGAAGCACTTTTCCATTGATGAGATCAACTTATTTGCAATTGTCCCCATATCCATCCTCCATAACATATTGAAAACTGAATTTTATATTCGCGGCGACCGCCGCATTTATCCGACAATATTATATCACACATTCACCGATTGCACAAGATGAACAGCAATCATTTTTCCTGCCATACAGTCTTGACGAATGGGAAAATGTGTGGTAGAATATACGCAGCATCAAACGTGCTGCCATATGACGGGAAGCAAAAAAGGAGTCAGCCATGAAAAGAATCGGCATTGTCGGTATCGGATGCATCTCCGGTATCTATCTTGAAAATATCACCAAGCGTTTTACTGATATCGAGATCATCGGTGTCTGCGACCTTGTCCGTGAACGTGCGGAAAAGGCTGTGGAAGCATACAATATCCCCAAGCTATATAACGATATGCACGAACTCTTTGCCGACCCCGAGGTCGATATTGTTCTCAATATCACCCGCCCATATGAGCATTATGAGGTCTCCCGTGCCGCCCTTCTTGCAGGTAAGCATGTGTACTCGGAAAAGCCTCTCGGTGCATCGTGGGAGGAAGGGCGTGCGCTGGTAAAGCTGGCTGAAGAAAAGGGACTTTGGATTGGCGGTGCACCCGATACATTCCTCGGTGCCGGCATCCAGACCTGCCGCAAGCTCATTGATGAGGGTGCGATCGGCGACATCGTCGGTGCGACCGCATTCATGACCGGACACGGACCGGAATCGTGGCATCCGGATCCCGAATTTTTCTATAAATACGGCGGCGGTCCGATGATGGATATGGGTCCGTATTACATCACCGCTCTCATCAACCTGCTCGGCGGCGTTCGCCGCATCGGCGGCATGACTGCCATTCCGTTCAAGCAGAGAACTGCCACCTGCCGTGAGCATAACGGCGAGATCATCGACGTAGAGGTTCCGACCTCGTATTACGGCGTATTGGAATTCACCTCCGGTGCCGTTGCATCCATCATGACATCGTTCGATATTTACGGTGCACATCTGCCGATCATTGAGGTATACGGCTCCAAGGGTACCCTGCGCGTTCCCGATCCCAACTGCTTCGGCGGCCCCGTCATCCTTCACACACCGGAAAACGGCGATGTGGAGATCCCGCTTGCCTTTGATTATCCGGAAAACTCCCGTGCCCTCGGTCTTGCCGAAATGGCATCGGCGCTGGAACACGGACGTGACCCGCGCGCAAGCTGGAAGCAGACTTTGCATGTTCTCGAAATTCTGACCGGATTTGAACGCGCCATGAAGAACGGCGGTTATCTGGAGCTCGAAACGACGTTTGAGCGCAAAATGCCGATGCAGACCGGCCTGCCGCACGGAACGTTGGATTAAACGTAAAAACAGCCCTCCCGCATCACGCACTGTGATATGGGAGGGCTTTATTGCTTTGTATCAATCTCTGCGCAACCGACAGTAATAGCTTCCGTTATCCGCGATCATATCCACGCCGAAGACTTCATGCAGAACCCCGGACGTACAAACTTCACCCGGTGTCCCGCTCATGACAAGCACTCCATTGCGCATCACCCATACCGCGTCGGCATAAGTCAGCGCAAGCGGCAGATCATGCATGATGGCAGCCACAGCACAGCCGCCGTCGGCAATCGACCGCAAAAGCCGCATAAGCGCCAGCTGATGCCCGATATCGAGATATGTCGTCGGCTCATCAAGCAGGATATAGTCCGCCTGCTGTGCCAGCGCCATTGCAAGACAGGCACTCTGGCGCATACCGCCCGACAACGCGGATAGCGGCCGTTTGGCTTCGGCTGATATCCCCATCTGAGCCATCGCATCCTCGGCGATCCTGCGGTCCTCAGCGGAATATCTGCGAGGAAACTGCAGATGCGGAAACCTCCCGTGCAGCACCAACTCCCCGACCGTCATGGCAGGAATGCGCCGCCCCTGTGACAGATATGCCATCCGTTTTGCAAGCGCTGTGCGCGGATAATCCGTCACCGCACGTCCGTCGAGCAGTATCTTACCGCCGGTTATCGGCAGAATGCCGGGCAGGGTTTTAAGAAGCGTGCTTTTGCCGCAACCGTTGGGACCGAGAATACAAACAAGCTGACCGGGACACAGATTTGCCCGGATACCGTGCAGAACCTCTGAATGACCGTATCCCGCACGCAAATCCCACAGTTCAAGCATGATCCTGCCCCCCTCTCCCGCGCAGCAGCAAAAACAGGAAAAACGGTGCACCGAGGAACGCCAGCAGAATACCGACCGGCAGCTCATACGGCGCAAAGAGCGTACGTGCCGCCGTATCGCAGAGAACGGTAAACGCACCGCCGAGCACAGCACACATCGGCAGCAGCATTCCTGCCCCGCCGCCGGTCAGACGCCGTACGGCATGCGGTACGAGCAGACCGATAAACGAAAGCAGCCCTGCCGTACTGACCGCCGCACCGGCAAGCAATGCCGCAAGCAGCAAAAACAGCACCCGCATGCGTCCGGTATGCATGCCGAGCCCGCGTGCTGTTTCCTCACCGAGCCCCAATACATCAAGCTCGTTTGTAAGGAACAAAAGAAGCCCGAGTGCACAGAGGATGATGACAGACGGCACGCGCAGGCTCTGTGCGGTCACCGATGAAAAATCCCCTGCACGGAAAAAGGTGCTCTGAATGCTGACATCCGGCACAAGGGTCGTCACGGTATCGCTGCAAGCGCCGAGCAGGCTGTTGACCGCCGCACCGATCAGAATAACAATGCTGTCCGATGCGCCGAATCTGTGCGCGGCCGCACTCACAGTCAGTGCCGTCAGAAAAGCGCCGAGGAAAGCCGCCGCCGACAGCCGCCATCCGCCGAGAATCCCACAAGCTGCACAAAGCACGACCGCAAACCCGGCACCTGCATTGATGCCGATCATGCCGGGCGATGCCAGCGGATTGCCGAGTACCCCCTGAATGACCGCACCGGAAACCGCCAGCGCCGCGCCGCAGATCATGGCACCCGCCACACGCGGCACGCGGACATACCACACGATCCGTCCGGCAGCCGTCGCCCTTTGCGTATCGGCAAACGCATCCCATAGCTCCGTCAGCGTCAGCCCCGCCGCACCGGACATCAGTCCGGCCAGAACAGACAGGAGCGCAAACAGCAGTGCACCGACGGCAAGGAGCACTGTTTTTTTATGTATCATTGAGTGTCTCATATAAGATCCGGTAAGCCTCCGCCCAGCGGTCATTCGGTTTGAGATGGAACAGTGACCGATCCATGACATGGATACGTCCCCGGGCGACCGCATCGAGCGTCTGCCACGCAGGGTTGCCGGAAAAGAGTGCATCGAGTGACTCCATCGCGGCCGATGTGTCGCTGCCCATCGTTACGACAAAAATATGTGCAGGGTTCTTTTCAAGGATTGATTCCAGCCCCAGCGTTTCGAGAAGCGCGGTATCGCTGTCGGCGATGTTTTCGCACCCGAGATCGTAAAGCATTCCGCCGAGGATCGTTCCGTCGCTGCCCTTTGCCTTAACGCCGCCGGAGGATGCCCGCAGCAGCAGAATGGAGGGCGGTTCGGGACATGACGATGTAAACTGCGTCCTGATACCGGCAATCTCGTCGTACAGCTGCGTTCCGTGTGCCTCGTATAAATCCGCACGTCCCGTGATGCGGGTACAGAGGGCAAGCGCATCAAGGTAGTCATCAAAGGATTCCACCTCAAAATACGCCGTCGGAATACCGACAGATTCGAGAAAACCGAGAAGTTCAACATGCGCGGCGGTCGATGCGGAGGCAATGATGAAATCGGGTCCCGCCGATAAAAGCAGCTCGGTGTTCGGGCTGTGCGCACCGCCGATGTTTACGGTATCCTCCCCGTTATACCCAAAGTCCTCCCATGCGTCCTCCGATGCGGCACAAAGGCTGCCGCCCGCCAACAGCCAGAGATCGGCAAGACTGCCCGACAGGCTCGCCGTCCTCACAGGCACGGACGGCAGTTCCACTTCCCGTCCGAGCGCATCGGTAAAAACGATGGCTGTATCCGAGGTCGTACCCGGATCTGTGATACCGCACGAGGACAGCAATATCCCCGCAAGCATCAACCACACAGTCGACAAACATAAACACAAGCGCACGATCTTTGATGATCTTTGCATCTGTTTTCCTCCCCAAATCACCCAAAACCGATTGACATACGACGCGCCGGGTGATATAATAAATTGAAAGCATACACTTCTGATGTATGCACCCATTATATCACACTTTTCCCAAGGTGTCAATCGGCGGAAAAGTGTACACCGTCCAAAACCAATCATGAGAGGAATCATTTATGACAACACTGACAAAAGAACAGATCACCTCGGTCAAGGGACGCGGCTTCCTTCTGAACCGCGGCACCGATTGTTTCTCCGGCCGTATCATCGCACCCGCCGGCATTTACACACCCGACATGCTCGCCGCCATCGCCGCATGTGCGGACACTTACGGCAATGGCAAGGTCATCTTTACCGCACGTCTTTCTGCCGAAATCGTCGGCATTCCGTTTGAACGCATTCCGGAAGCGGAGGCCTTTATGGCCGAACACGGTCTGTCCTTCGGCGGCACCGGCGCAAAGATCCGCCCGATCGTCGCATGCAAGGGTTCCACCTGCGTCTACGGCAACATCGACACGCACGGTCTTGCAGAAGCCCTGCACGAAACCTTCTATCTGGGCATGCGTTCCGTCGCTCTGCCGCATAAATTCAAGATCGGTGTGGGCGGATGTCCGAACAGCTGCATGAAGCCGAGCCTCAACGACATCGGCATTGAGGGCTGCCGCCCCTACACCTTTGATGTCTCCCTCTGCCGCGGCTGTAAGGTCTGTGCCGTAGAAAAAGCCTGCCCGTCAAAGGCTGTCTCCGTATCCGACGGTCATGCGGTCATCGACACCGCACGCTGTACCAACTGCGGTGTCTGTGTCGGAAAATGTCCCTTCGGCGCGGTTCCGAAGGACGCAGACGCACGCTGCCGCATCTATGTCGGCGGAACATGGGGCAAGACCCAGCGCGTCGGCACACCGCTGTCCGCGACATTCACGCCGGACGAGATCCCGACCATCGTGGAAAAGGTCATCCTCTGGTACAAGGAAAACGGTCGCGCAAAGGAACGGCTCGGTGCTGCTATCGACCGTCTCGGCATGGCACATCTGGAGGCGGCACTGGCCGATGACGATCTGCTCCGCCGCAAGGATGAAATTCTCGCCTCCCCCATACAGCAGTGAAAGGATGAATCTATCATGAACGAACGCTATCAGGTTCTCGGCTATCCCCCAAACGATGCCCGCCTCCGCATCAGCCGCCACACCAATTCCATCTTCCCCATCACCCGTTTTTCCTCTCGTGAGGAAGTCGAAACCCGCAGAGAGGAACTTCGTTTCAATCTCCGTATGGCGGCAGGTCTGTATCCGTGGCCTGAGAAAACGCCGCTCAATGCAAAATACGAGGATGTCGGTATCTTCGACGGGTATTCCGTAAAGAAGATCATGTTTGAAACCCGCCCCGGTTTCTGGTCGACAGGCAATCTCTATCTGCCGCATCCGATGAAAGAAAAGATGCCCGCCATCCTCAACGTCATCGGCCACTGGGAAGACCAGCGTCTGACGCGCACGGATACGGGCGACTATCCCATCCAGCTTGCCAACTTCGCCCGTATGGGATTTGTCTGTCTCGTCACAGATATGATCGGTATGGTCGACAGCCGTCAGATCTCCCACTATTACGGACGCGATGAGAAGGAGCTGTGGACCTCAAACGGTCTCGGTATCCAGCTCTGGAACAACATCCGCGCCCTTGACCTGCTCTCCTCCCTGCCATATGTCGATGCAGACCGCATCGGCATGACCGGCGCGTCCGGCGGCGGCTCACAGACGCTGTTTCTGTCCCTGCTTGACGCGCGTGTCCGCGCAGCCGCACCGATCAACATGATCTCTCTGAATATGCAGGGCGGCTGTCAGTGTGAAAACGCTGAGGGGCTGCGCCGCAGCACCGACAACACCGAAATGTGTGCCATGCTCGCGCCGCGCCCGCTGTTCCTTGCCGGCTCCACCGGCGACTGGACGTGCTGGCTGGAAACCGATGAGCTGCCCGGCGTGCTGGAAGCATACCGTCAGTACGGGGCCGAAGATCAGGTCGAGCACTTCTATCAGGATGCACCGCATCAGTACAACGAAAAGACCCGTCATCATGTCTACAGCTTCTTTGCACGCCATCTGATGGGATATGACCCGCATTGGGTCGAGCAGCCCATCGAGCCGGGCGATCTTGCCGATTATACATGGTTCCGCGGTGAGGGACATGCACCGGGCATCGACTCGGATGACGCATTCTTTGCATACCACAAGACCGAGCGTGCATCCGCAATTGCGTCGCTTGACACGGACGAAAAACGCCGCATGCTCGCATGGATGACCGGCATCCGCGAACAGCGTCACCACTTCATTCCCTTATCCAATCTGTCAGAGGACGGCATCGCAATCCGCCGCGGCATTCTGGTCGGGAAGCACGATGAAAAAATCCCGACGGTTACCGTGATCCCCGAACAATGGGACGGCAAGCAAATCTGTCTGGCACTCGGCAGCAACGGAAAGGACATCATTGATACCCCGGCGGTACAGGCCATTCTGTCAGGCGGCACAGCCGTTGTCAGCGGCGACCTTTACAAAACCGGTGAATCAGCAGCATGCGTTCAGACCGATGAAGAAAACGAAGCAAACAACCGCTACTTTACGACCTTCCACGATACCACCGATGCCTGCCGTGCGCAGGATGCGGCGGCACTGCTTGCGTTTGCTCGCGATATCGCCTCTGACGTGACCGTATATGCATCCGGCACGGCTGCAGGAGCCGCGGCTTGTGCACTTGCATTGACCGACGGCATCCGTTCGGCACAGCTGGAAGCTGTGGCATGCGAGAGCATACCCGTCATGCCGGGCATGGCAGCATTCGGCGGCATCCGTACCTGCATCGCGCTGGCACGGTGCCCCATCACTACATTCTGACAATCGAGGATCATCCGATGAATATCAATAAACCCACCCGTCCCACAAAGATCCTGCAGTTCGGACAGGGCAACTTTCTCCGCGGCTTCTGTGACACGCTGATCGATGCCGCCAACGAAGCCGGTGTATACAACGGCGGCATCGTTGTCGTGCAATCCGTCGGACAGACAAATCCGGCATATGCCGCACAGAACAACTGCTATACCACACTCCTGCGCGGCAAGGAAAACGGTGATGTCATCAACACGCCGCATATCATTACCTCCCTGCAGGACATCGTTCATGCCGACAATGCAGAGGCCTTTCTGTCCTATGCCGCCTGCCCGACGCTGGAAGCTGTTCTGTCCAATACGACAGAGGCCGGCATTGTCTATGACGGGACCGACAGCCTGACAGCCGGGATACCGCGCACCTTCCCCGGCAAGCTGACCCGCTTTCTCCATGAACGGTACTGTGCCTTTCACGGCGACCCGACACGCGGGCTTGTCATCTTTCCGACTGAGCTGATTGAGCACAACGGCCGTGTTCTGCGTGACTATGTTCTGCGCCATGCACACCGTATGGCAGATGGAGATGCCTTTGCGGCCTGGATCGATGGCTCCTGCCTGTTCTGCGACACACTCGTGGACCGCATCGTCACGGGCTACCCGAAGAATCCGGAGGATGCTGAACGGATCTTTGCGCAGCTCGGCTATACCGATGCGCTGCTGACCGTTGCGGAGCCGTTTGGGCTGTGGGTCATCGAAGCCCGTGACACGGCACGTGCCGAAGCGGTGCTTCCTCTCGACCGCGCCGGTCTTCCGGTTGTTTTCACCGATGATCTGACCCCGTACCGCGAACGCAAGGTCCGCATTCTCAACGGTGCACATACATCGTTTGTTCCCGCAGCATTTCTGGCAGGTGAGGACATTGTCCGTGACTGCATGTTCCATCACGTCATCCGACCGTTCATCGACACCTGTATCTATCATGAGATCCTGCCGACGCTGGAGGGCAGACTTGACACGGATGATCTGCGCGCATTTGCAAATGCCGTCTGCGAACGCTTTGAAAATCCGTTCATCGACCATGCGCTGATCTCCATCTGTCTCAATTCCGTATCGAAATGGCGGGCGCGTGTCCTGCCGTCGGTGCTCGATTCCGTCAAAAACGGCATACTCCCGCACTGTCTGATTTTCTCCTTTGCCGCGCTGTGCCATTTCTATGCAGCAGGCAGGATGACCGATGACGGCTTTGTCGGCACAAGAGCGGTTGACGGCAGAGATCCTCGCTACACCGTCTCCGACAGCGCAGAGGTGCTTGCCTTCTTTGCAGAGCACGGCCATGCAGACAATGTTCTTGCGCGCTTTGCTGCCTGCACGGAATTCTGGGGCATGGATCTGACATCGATTCCCGGCTTTGCGGAGGCGGCACAAATGTATTTTGATGCCATCGCCGACCGAGGAGTACTTCCCGCCATGCGGGATGCGATACATACATCAAGGAGGGTCTGATATGGACCACATCCGCATTCATCCCGACGACAATGTCGCCGTTGCGCTCAAGCCTCTTGCGAAAGGCATGTCTGTCTGCGGCGTCACACTGTGTGACGACATTCCGCCGGGTCATAAATTCGCACTGACGGGCATTGCAAAGAACGAAAACATTCTGAAATACGGCGCTCCCATCGGCCACGCAACCGAAGCCGTTGCCCCCGGTGCGTGGGTACACACGCACAACACAAAGACAAATCTGTCCGATGTTCTCGATTACACCTACTGCCCGGTGCATCCTTCTCTGCCGTCACAGCCGCCGCGAACCTTCCGTGGTTATCGCCGCCCCGACGGCCGGGTCGGCATCCGCAACGAAATCTGGATCATTCCGACCGTCGGATGCGTCAACAGTCCGGCACAGGCACTTGCAAAGGAAGCTGCGTCTTTTGTACACGGCACCGTTGACGGCGTTTATGCATTCCCGCATCCCTACGGCTGCTCCCAGCTCGGCGGCGACCACCGTAATACACAGCGCGCGCTTGCCGGGCTCGTCCGTCACCCGAATGCCGGCGGTGTTCTGGTGCTCGGACTCGGCTGCGAGAATAATAACATAACGGAATTCCGTGCTGTTCTGGGAGACATTGACGAATCCCGCGTGAAGTTTTTGAACTGCCAGGATGTCAGCGACGAGATCGGTGCGGGGCTTGCGCTTCTGCGTGAACTCTGCGATACAGCGGCCGATGATGTGCGGGAGGACATTCCCGCCTCGGAGCTGATCGTGGGCCTCAAATGCGGCGGCTCGGACGGTTATTCCGGCATTACGGCAAATCCGTGCGTCGGCGTGTTCTCCGACATGCTGACCGCTCAGGGCGGAACAGCGATTCTGACCGAGGTACCGGAAATGTTCGGTGCAGAGGAGCTGCTCATGGCACGGTGCGAAAACGAAGCGCTGTTTGCAAAGACGGTATCCCTTATCAACGACTTCAAGCGCTACTTCCAAAGCCATGACCAGCCGGTCTATGAAAATCCCTCTCCCGGCAACAAAGCCGGCGGCATCACGACGCTTGAGGATAAGTCCCTCGGCTGCACGCAGAAATCCGGCTCTGCACCCGTCCGTGCGGTCATCGGCTACGGTGACCCGACAGAAACACGCGGTCTGCACCTGCTCTCCGCTCCCGGCAATGACCTTGTCGCCTCGACCGCTCTTGCGGTATCGGGTGCGCACATTGTCCTGTTCACGACCGGCCGCGGCACACCGTTCGGCTGTCCCGTTCCGACCGTCAAGATTTCATCCAACACCGCACTTGCCGAAAAAAAGCGGAACTGGATCGACTTTGATGCCGGCATCATCTGCGAAACAGGTGACATTACTGCCGCCGGCGAGGCACTGTACGACTATGTGCTCGCGCTTGCCTCCGGTGAGATCCGTACAAAGAACGAGAAAATGGGATACCGTGATATCGCCATTTTCAAAAACGGCGTTACGCTGTGACGGTCACGCAGCAGCAGCCATACAGTGACCGCTGCGCCGCAGCCGTCACCGCACGACTATCATAAATCAAAATCCCCCTTTACACCGTAATCAAAACGGATGCAAAGGGGGTTATCCGGTTCTGTTATTCCGGCTTTGTTTCGAGCTTCAGCGGGTAATCGCCGAGATGCTCCATCTTGAAGCCGTTTGCCTTGTATGCTTCGTAGTCGAACGCATCAAGCTCATCCATTGCCAGCTTGTGGAACTCATAGAAATTGTACCACCATTCGTAGCCGGAACCGAGCTCTGCATTCAGATACGCATCGGCGATGTCACAGCCCATCTGCGGTGCGACATAGAACGCACCCATGGCGAGCACGTTGACACCGTTGCCTGTGATCGCACGCAGTGCGGCGGGAACACTTTCGACAACACCGGCATGGACACGCGGACACTTCGATGCGGCAATATGGATACCCATACCGGTACCGCAGAACAGCAATGCACGTTCAAAATTTCCCTCGGAGATCTGTGCACCGACGCGCAGACCCACACGGTGGAACATGTTCTCGGTATCCTCGACATTGGGATCGGTCACACCGAGGTCGGTGATCTTCCAGCCCTTTGCACGCAGATGCGCACATACCGCTTCCTTCAGCGGATAGCCTGCAAAGTCAGCACCGACGACCAGATATTTGTCTTTGACAGTTTTCATAAGTATACCTCTTTTCCTGTTTGAATGACGATCATGTTTGGATTTCTCCGTTGTGCTCATTATATCACACACCTCCGACTTTGTCAAGTACAGACAATCACGTATTTCTTATCCGACAGACAATATTCCCTTGACAATTTTCTTTCGCCGCGTTATAATAAACTCTCTGTCCGAGATAAGTATTGGTGTGTATAACTGACCTTTTTATTCATTTTCTATGAATGCTCATAAGCAAATGAAAAGGAACTGTTGCAAGTCCCCCCACAAAGGACTTACAACAGTTCCTTCAATTTTTCCGAAAAGAAAACCAACAGTTAGCACAGCAAAACAAGAGTGATCGAAAAATCACTCTGAAAATGATTATAAAAAGACTCAAACAAGATCAAGCAGCGGAGGAAATCTGGAAAAGATCAGACAAAACGCGGTGATTTTGGATGCGATTGCATAGTTTTTGAATATTAAAGGCAAACGCGAGCAGGAAAAACTGCATTTCAATGTTCCGTTTGCCGCGGAAGAGGAATCTGCGGAAGGCATAGTCCTGTTTGAGAACGCCGAAGGCACCTTCGACCTGAATGGATCGATTGACGCGGAGCAGAACCACTTCATCGCTGACGATATTGTCAAGAGACTGGCGCCGGTGCTCTAAAAATTGCTGATTGACCTTGATTTCACGGAAGCCGCGCTTGCTTTTATGGCATTTTCCGAGATGAGAACATCCGGCACAGGTTTCGTTTCGATAAATGCGGATGTGCGTTTTGTAACCGTTCGCGGTAATTTTGGTTTCTTCCCGACAAAAGCGCAGAATCTCGCCATTTTCGCAGATAAAGCAGTCGGATTCTTCGTCATACTGCATGTGTTCAATGCTGTATTTGTCAGCCTTATACGCGCGTGTTTTGCTGATTTCGTAGTTTGTCGGCTTGATGAAGGATTTCTGTCCGTGTTCTTCCAGATACTGATAATTCTCGGAGCTTTCATATCCCGCATCGGCGATGATCTGTTCCATTCTTCTGCCGGTGTGACTGTGAAACCGCTCCAAAAACGGAATCAGGGTCTGTACGTCGGTGCAGTTGGAGAAAGCACCGCAGGCAACGATGTATTCGCTTTCCACACCGATCTGGATGTTATATCCGGGCTTGAGCTGACCGTTGCGCATATAGTCATCCTTCATACGCATAAAGGTCGCGTCGGTATCGGTTTTGGAATAGCTGTTACGGTACTTCATTTTGCCGAGATGTCCCAGATATTCAGCTTTTTTTGTGAGAAAACCGCCGAGAAGCTCAATATCCTTTTGCAGCTGTGTCTTCCTTTTGCCGCTGCCGTGCACAAATTCCAGACCTGTTATGGCGGTATGGCTGTAAAGAGCCTCATATGCGTCCTCAATCGTGACGCACGAGACCATTCCGTAACGCTCTGCTATGACCGGAAGCTGCCCCTCGATCTTAGCGGTCAGTTTTTTCAGATTCTTTTCGACGGCTTTTTTCCATACAAAGGTATACCGATTGGCATAAGCTTCTAACTTTGTTCCGTCCACGAACATATTCTTAAACTTTACTTCTCCGAGCACACACAGCCGATCTACCAGCTGATAGAACAGATCCTCGATCACATCTGCCAAACGCTTATCTAAAAAACGATCGATCGTACTGTGATCCGGTACCGGTTCTCCCTGCAGAATCCACATAAACCGGATGTCTGTCCGACAGGCTTCCTCGATCTGTCGGGTGGAGAACCGTCTCTGCATATAACCAAACACGACCAACTCAAATAAGGTTTCCGGACTGACCTTCCGCCATCTTCGGACATATCTCTTGTACAGTTCGGTGTAATCCAGCTCCTCGCAGATTTCTATCAATTTCCGCACAGGATCGTTCTCCGCGATTTTTACTCCCAATTCCATCGGTAATACCAGTTGACTTCTGTCTCTCATTGTGGTATAATATCCTCGCTTTCTTGTTGATGATGTTTAGCGATTTTATTATACACGAAAGCAGCGAACCGTTCAATACCTTTCGGTAAAGAACGGTTCGTCTTTTTTATGGGGCTTAATGCGACAGCCCCTATCCCTCATAGAAACCGAGGTCAGCGGAATCGCGTTCCAATTAAAATGCTCTTGAGATTTAAGCAGTTCCAATAGCCTTTTCTGACGCTCATCACTTGCTATCTTCATTCTCAACGGGAAAAAGGTTGATGCCATCAGGCAATCCGACATTCTCCCTTCTTTTACAAAATACGGGAAATAAGCGCCCCTTTCCTCGTTCCATAAATATTGATTGATGCTTTGCTTCAGACGATTTTTTCTACACTCAATTTCTTCCGCATCATTTGTTTTTCCAAACTCAAGTGCAAGTAATCCCGTATAATGACATCCAACGTAAACCTCAACGTTGGTATCCACGGGAGCATATTCTCCCGCATAACCGAGATGCGGAATGAAGGTCTCCTCAAAAACTGCAGTGATAAGTCCTGTATTTGAATCCTGACGGTTGAAAAACCACCAATCCAAATATTTTTTTAACATATCATAGGTTGCCAGCTTCAGCTTTTCGTCGGTTGAACCTTGTATCACATGATAGGCAACATCAAATAGCTTTGGCAACGAAGAAACGTTTTCGGTCTGTTGAGGGAAATTTTCTCCGGCAACCTTGCCGGGCAACACATCAGCCCCCCAAAGGCATATCCGTCCGTCATCCTTTTGCGACTCAATAAAATTCCAAAGAGATGTCTCCGCAAATTCTCGATTAATCCATTTATATCCACACAAAGCCAAGGAAGAGTCCAACTGCCACCACTGCTTTCCGTATGCCCCTCCCGGTGAAAAATAAGGATAGTTAAATCCGTATTTTTGAGCGTGATCCTGTTTGCACGCTTCAAGACACTCTATTGCATATTCCAAATCACTTTGTTGTAGAAATGAAGATTTGATTTCCATACAGCACCTCATTTTTTGTTGTCTATTGGTATAACTATAGTATATTTCTTCGCAAATTGCAATAGCAAGTTGCAATTTGCGTCTGTTTATTTTTTCATCATGATAATAGTGGCATATTTATGAAAACTTTTGCTGAAAATCTAAAACACGCCAGAATCGAGCGTGGTCTTTCACAGGAACAGCTTGCTAAACTGATCGGAGTAAAATCAGGTTCGGTTATATATAACTGGGAAAGCTGCACATCGAGACCCGATATTGATAAGATTTTCAAAATTTACGAAGTGCTTCAAATCTCAGCGAACTATCTGTTCAATACGTCCGATGACTATCCCTCCACTGAGGAAATGAGTGTCATAAAAAAATACCGCACGCTTGATACATTCGGACGGGATGCGGTAGATACTATTTTGAATATCGAATATGAGCGCATTATGGCTGCTGTGCCTAAAAAGAAGAAAACACGTATGCTGAAGATCAAATTTTACAGTGATCCCACTTCTGCCGGTACCGATAATTTCCTCGTTGAAACCATTCCGGATGAAATCTGGGTCAAAGAGACAGAGGAAGCAGAACGTGCCGATTTTGTCATTCCTATCCGGGGCAACAGTATGGAGCCGACATTTTATGACGAAAGCTATATATTCGTTGAAAAGACAGAAAGTGTGGATATTGGCGAAATCGGTATCTTTGTCGTCAACGGTGAGGTGTTCATCAAAGAATTTGGAAACAACTGCCTGATTTCGCACAACAGGGAATACAGACCAAGAAAGATCGCTGCAGACGACAGTGTGTACTGCTGCGGCAGAGTGATTGGCATTGTGGATGAAACATAAACTAAATATTATTTATTGTTATTTGCTTTTTTGATCATATAAAGTCGAATTTATTTCAAATTTCATATACTTTTTACTTGTATACTTGAATTTTATATTGATTTCCAAGACTTTTTCTGGTATAATATATATGCATATGAAAAAAGGAGGAACAATTATGATTATCAGACCGGATTATATCAACGCAATCACGCCATATATCGATACACCGCTGGTAAAGATTCTGGCTGGTGTACGCCGCTGCGGGAAATCTACGATTCTTGAAATGATGAAAGAAGAATTGATCCGCCGCGGTATCAAAAAAGAAAATATTATCTTCCGAAAATACAACGAAATGGAAATCGATGATGGCTTTTCAGCAAAAGATATGTACGATGAACTCAAGGGTATCATCATTGGAAAAGGAAGATGTTATCTGCTTCTTGATGAGTTACAGGAAATCGATGGCTGGGAAAAAGCAATCAACAGTCTTCTGGAAGGTGAAGACGTTGATATCTATGTCACAGGCTCCAATTCCAAACTGATGTCAAGCGAAATATCCACATATCTGACCGGACGCTACGTTTCTATTCCGGTATATACACTTTCATTCAAAGAATATTTGCAATTCAAATCGAAAACTCAGGATGAAGCAATATCCGCCTTTGATGAGTATTTGAAATTCGGTGGATTTCCTATCATTGGTATCAGCAATTTCGATACCAACTCTGCATACCAGGTTGTGGAGGGAATTTATGCCGCGGTCATCACCAGAGATATTTCAAAACGCCATAAAATCCGCAACAAGGAACTTTTTGACCGTGTTGTACGTTTCATCATTGAAAACGTAGGAATGACATTTTCCGCGAATTCCATCGTAAAATTCTTGAAAAACGAACACCGCAGCATTTCCGTTGAAACCATATACAATTATTTGAAATGGCTTGCGGATGCCTTCATAATCTATCCTTGTCACCGATATGATTTGCAGGGAAAATCCGTGCTGAAAACACAGGAAAAATATTATCTTTCCGATATATCCTTCAGATACAGCAAGATGGGTTTTGATCGCAAGATGATCTCTGCCATGTTGGAAAACATTGTGTATCTCGAAATGAGACGTCGAGGGTATGATGTCTATATCGGAAAGAATGGAACCAAGGAAATCGATTTTGTCGGTGTTCGCAGAGATGAAAAAATATATATTCAGGTCTGTGTAGAACTTCCTGTTGAATCCACCCGTGAAACCGACAACCTGATGGAAATCCGCGATCATTACCGCAAGTATGTCGTCTGCCGTGATGATCTGGCAATCGGTAATGATAACGGAATCGAAATCGTTCATATTGCTGATTTCCTTTTACGTGAGAATTGGTGATGATCTATAAGGAACACGGACCGAGAACAATCAATTCCTATGACCGTGTTTACTATTGGGCATCAAAGTCCATATCGACATTAACGATAACCGTCTTACGATTACTTCTTCCCGGTGGTATGGTAAACAACACACAGAACTACACATGAAAGCAGCGAACCGCTCAATACCTTTCGGTAAAGAACGGTTCGTCTTTTTTATAAGGCTTAATGTGACAGCTCCATGTATTAGGATGAATGTCCACGGATGGAATTACTTCATTGTAAGCACTAAAGATGTCCTTTCCTATCAAAATTATGATGGATTGTCTCTTTCTCTTTTTAAATTATAATCTGTCGGAATTGACTTCATATGATTATGCATCGTTGAAAATGCTGTTACCATCACTGTATTATCACCGGATACAAAGTATTCGGTGATATCTATCAGATAGGGTGGAGCCAGAGCTACCCCTGCTTGCGAGAGAACAGTAAACATTCTGGAAAATTGACGATTGGAAACTATCAATATGGAACGAAATAAAAATTTTCAAAGTATCGCGTGCTGCCAAACGATGTTTGAAGGACCGATGACCTCTTCTTTTGGCATCGGTATTACTGATTTTAATGATTCCTTTGATGTGTGTAAATCAGCTCCTAATGTTTTCTATACCTCTCCCGATATTCCCCCGGCGGACAACCGGCGCATCGGTGAAACTGTTCATAAAACCGTTTCGCCTGCGTAAAACCTACAGATGCCCAGATCTCACTCACGGAAAGATCGGTCGTTAAAAGCAGTTCCTTCGCCGCTCCGATACGCAGATCGGTCATGTAGGAAAGAAAGGTCATACCTGTTTTCTGACGGAAAATACGGCAGAAATACGATTTTGTCACGTGCATATATGCCGCTGCATCCTCAAGTGTGACTGTCTGATACCGATCGGAAAGAAAACGGAACAATTCTCCCCATCGGCGCACCTCCTGTTCACCGAGATATCCGATCCGCTTCAGAAAAATCAGAAGCAGATGCAGATAATACTTCGCGGCATCCTGACAGTACGGCTTTTTCTTTACACACTCCTTTTGCAGCATCGATAATATCGTTTCAAAATCTGCCTGTTCTTCCTCTGACAAATGAATGACCGTACCGCCAAGCGGATTCTGCTCTATCGATACCGACTGATCCCGCAGGGCTTCGGGACGGAAACAGCAGTTGACAACATCCATGCCCCGCAAGGAATCATATTGGTGGGAATCCTGTAAACGGAAAAAGATGACATCGCCTTTTTTGACAACATAGGTACAGCCGTTGATCCATTGGATCCCGCCGCCCGCCGCAATGTATTCCAGTTCATAATAATCATGCTGGTGTACCGTCTCATCCAGCGAAGAACGGTGCAGATTGTCGGTGGTTACAGCAATTCCGTCTGCTTCAAAAAAATTGTCATAGGCGGACAGTGTCCGATACCGGATCAGTCTGACGCCGTTACGTATCTCCTCTTTCATATCCATCCCGCCTTTCTGCTGATATTGTAACACACCTGATATCAGAATGCAATACTTTTTGGGTAAGAGTTCAGAATATCGATAATTTCGGACAATATTGACCAAAGATGGGTCAATATCCACTATTGTGGTGTCCGCCAATCTGTGATATAATACTGTCAGTAATTAAAAACAAGGAGCAATACGTCACATGAGATTAAGATATCCCGATAAAACTGTGCTTTTCACGCAGGATAAGCGCTATACCCTCGACGCCTCACTTTCCCGGGAGGATGTAAAGATTCGCTATACTCTGACCGAGGATGAATGTATGCGCATCACAGTGACAGCAGATGAAACTTCGATCCGTTTTCTGCGTCTGCGGTGGAATTACAATGAAGAAGAACGTATGGGCGGGATTGTCCGCGCACACGGCAGTATTTTCAGCGTTCCCTACGGTGCTGTCAACCGTCGATGGGACAGCATTATGCCCGAAGCCTATATGCCGTGGTACTTTATGATGACAAACGGAACCGACAGCAAAAAAGATGCTCCCGGCACAACACGGGCATGTGGTGTTATGACAGGAGGCAAATCCTTCTGTTTCTGGCAAAACGACATGGATGGATTCACACTTTGGGTGGATCTGCGATGCGGTACTGCAGGAGTTCTTCTGCGCGGCAGAGAACTCGATGCGGCAACTGTCGTTTTCCGTGAATACAATGAACACTGCTTCACAGAGACGGAAAAACAGCTGGCAGGCAATGTCTTTCTTGCCTGTGAGGATT
The DNA here is from genome assembly GCA_017455975.1 of Clostridia bacterium. GTDB lineage: Bacteria > Bacillota > Clostridia > Oscillospirales > CAG-272 > RGIG3925. The sequence goes on from JAFTLK010000358.1 coordinate 27,337, forward strand.
TCTGCCGTGTCATGTGTCCGCATCCGATTCTGCCAAAAGAACCTGTTTACGGCTCCAACAACTGGTATTACGCATACGGCAACAGCTCTCATGAAGAAATTATACAGGATGCATCGTTTCTGGCAAAGATGACAGCGGGATTGGATAACCGTCCGTTCATGGTGATTGACGACGGTTGGCAGCAATACGGCTGTACCGGTCCCTGGGACAAAGGAAGCGAAAAGTTCCCGGACATGCCCGGATTGGCACAGGAAATTGCCAACATGGGTGTCAAACCCGGCATCTGGTACCGCCCCTTGTCCGATGCGGAAAAAATACTTTCATGGACAACGGACGAAATGCGTCACCCGCTTGATGCTTCCTGTCTGGACCCGTCTCATCCGACCGTTCTTGCGCATATCAAAGAAGACATGAAGCGGTTTGCAGATTGGGGATATCGGCTCGTGAAACACGACTATTCCACGCACGATATGTTTGGATTCTGGAAGCTGGAGCTGAATCCGGCTCCGGTAAAGGAACCGGTCTGGTCGTTCTATAATACCGGAAAAACAGGTGCTGAAATTGTTCTTGACTTCTATCGCGCACTGCGTGAAGCGGCAGGTGAAGACGTCATCATTCTCGGATGCAATACCATTCATCATCTTGCCGCTGGATTGGTGGAGGTCAACCGTACCAGTGATGATACCAGCGGTATTCTCTGGGAGAAGACACGTGTTGCCGGTGTCAATACGCTTGCGTTCTGTATGTGTCAGAACCGAACCTTTTATGCATCCGATGCGGACTGTATCGGTATTACCGAAAACATCCCGTGGGAGTTGAACCGTCAATGGCTGTATGCTCTGGCACACAGCGGATCGCCTTTGTTTGTTTCCTGCAAGCTCGGCATTCTCGGGGACGAACAGCTCGCTGAGCTGCGGCAGGCATTTGCGGCCGCATCGGTTCAATCCGATCGCATGGTGCCGCTGAACTGGACGGAAACCAACTGCCCTGACCGATGGCTTCTGAACGGAACACCGATTTCGTTCCGCTGGATTCCCGATGAGGGATGTGATTCGATCCATATGGAATAATGAAAACAGAACAGGAGGATTTTACGATGATCTGTCAAAAGAGAACTGCCGTCGCTTTCCTGCTTCTTTCCCTGCTTGTTGTCGGGTGTGCAGGTGAGGACACAAAAACGGATATCGAAACAACCAATACCGGTATCGAAGGTACAGCGGAAACCGAAACCGTTGTCACAGAAAACGCATTACCCGACAATCTGCCGGAAATGGATTTCGGCGGTGCTATATATACCATGTATCTGCGCCGTGATAAGAATTATACGCCGGACGATTTCATGGCGGAGGAGGGTTCCGGAGATATTGTTGAAGATGCCGTCTATCGCCGCAATCTGACAATTTCGGAACGCTTCAACGTTCAATTTGCATATAATCTTGATGAAACCGGTATGACCACATCCAACACACCGGGTATTATCGCTCTGCGTGCAGGCGAACATGCAAATGACATTCTTGCACTGCACGGTGCGCATTGTTTTGAATATGCAAAAGAGGGTTTACTTCTGGACTGGTTTGAAATGATGTCATATAATGATCTGACACAGCCGTGGTGGGATCAGGATTTCCGCATCAACACCGCCATCGGCGGTCGCCTGTTCAGTATGACTGGTTCTCTGAGCCATTTCAGCATCGGCGGCACATTTTGTATGTTCTTCAACAAGGACATTCTCAACCGTTTTGATATTGCCTATCCGTATCAGGATGTACTCGACGGCACATGGACCTTTGACAAGTATTACAGCATGAGCCGCGCCGTTGTACAGGATCTCAACGGCAACAGCGTGATCGAACCGGAATACGACCAATACGGTCTGTATACCGATGCATGTCGCTTCCCGATTGCCGCATTCTATATGGCGGGCGATAAAAGTATTACTTTGGACGGCGACGGTGTTCCGACCATCACGGTTTATTCCGAGCAAACAGATAAAATCATGGAATCGCTTCTTTCCTACTATAAAGAACCGGGTGTCTACATCACCGGAAAATCCGGTGAATATCCGGAAAATATTTTCAGAGAAGGTCGTGCTCTGTTCATCGGTACGTATACAAAGGATCTCGCCAAATACCGTGATATGGATGCTGAAATCGGCGTCATTCCCTACCCGAAATTTGATGAATCCACAGATCGGTACTATTCACTGGTTGATGCCGGTGAGAATGTCTTTGCTGTCCCGATCACCGCAACCACAGCCAATCTTGACATGATTTCGATTGTTACGGAAGCACTCGCTTATGAGGGATATTACTCGGTTCTGCCGACTTTCTACGAAACCGCGCTCAAAACCAAGTATGCCCGAGACAACGAATCGGAGAAAATGCTCAGCATCATCGCATCCACCCGCTATTTTGATTACGGATACTATGATACCGGTTGTACAAAGGGATTGGCATATATCGGTTTGACGATGGTTGATCAGTCCAAAAACTTTGCATCCTATTACGAAAGCAACCGTACACCGTCCGAAAAAATGCTGAAAAAAGCATTGGAGGCGTATCTTGAGGTTGGGAACTGAGGTGATGGAGTGTTGATGAACCATGTATAATGGATTCATACGCTGACCTTTGAAGGTCTCGCGGGTAAAGAAGGTCCGCTTCTGGTAGAACTGAAGGAAGCACATTTGTATGCGATTGGAGCGAAGATGAAATAAACGAAAGATTGTTGATGCAGGAAGGCGACCAGCCAAAAAAGTTGGTCGCCTTTCTTTATATCCCATAATTTGAGGAAAACGAATAGGCCAAATATACACCTTGAGAAAATCAAAGCCGACTGAATATGGGTACGAATCTGAACAATAATGGCGTCAACTGAACTTCAAAGATATAAGAAACAAAAGATGCGGTAGACAGTTACTGCATATAAAAACCAGGCGGCACTTTTCGGTACTGCCTGACTGTGTTCTGCTATTTTCCGCACCGAGATGTACACCCTCCGCATCCACGGCAAGTGCCACATCCACACGGTCGTCGATGATCAGCGGCACGCCATGTTCTTTCGTAAGTTTGTGTACCTTTTCCGCCAGAGAAATATACTCTCTGGTGGTTTTGTTTCTCTCGCGAAGCTGTAGTATGGTCACGCCGCCGCAAAGTGCCGCTTCAATGCGTGCAAGAAACTCCGCTTCTTCATAAGTTCCGCTGTCTGTGATAAAGTACAGGCTTGTGTCAAATTGTTTCAAGATCAAATTTCTCCAAAGATATATCAGTTTCAAATTCCACCGCGGACAGTGTGGACAGCCCGTCCATGAGATGCACCATGAACGAACCGCTGCCCGGTACTGTTTCGGCAAGCTGTCCGCAGATGCCAAGGACCGAACACGCACAGACCGCCGCATCCATATCACGCGATACGGAGAGATACGCCGCACACAGCGCACCGAGCATACATCCTGTTCCCGTAACGGAAGTGAGTCTTGGTGTACCGTAATCCCATGGATTAAGCACCTCTATGTTACACTATCGTTAGACATAATAATGACGGCAAAAAATAAGCGTATAGGAGTATTATGATTTATACCTATGCCGATATTGTAACGGTGTGATTCCGTATTTCTTCTGAAATTCCTTATAAAAGGATGTTTTCGATGCGAATCCGACCGTATGTGCAATTACTTCCGCTGTTTGATCTGTATCCAGAAGCATTTGTGCGGCAGATATGATACGACAGTGAATCACTCGTTCGCGGAATGTCATATCATACCGTTTTTTGCAGATACGGTCAAGCTGACGTGTGCTGATGAATAATTGCTCTGCAATTCTTTGCCGATCGATGGATGTCATAAATTGCGAATCGATAATATATTCCAGAGAAGCAATGCGGTTGATATCCCGATCGGAAAGATATTCTTCAAGCCCTGGATTTCCCGGAAGCGCTTCAAATCCCGCCTGTATCATTTGCGTCAGCAAAGAAAGCAGCTGCAGAGAAAACAAAAGATTGTGCTTTCCATCGTATGTATGCAGAATCGAAGTCCACGCCCGGGTAAAAGCAGGCTGATTTTTGAGAATCAGCGGATGACGGCTGCCAAGAAGCGGTTCCAGAAAACTGTGCAGTTCGGATGTCTCCTGTCTTGTTTTGTGATGCAGCAGCTTCACGCCGATCGCACGAAAGGCAGCATCCTTCTTTTCGGTAAGACACACATGCGGCAGATGTGCCGGAACATACAGAAAATCACCGGGATGCAGTGCGGTAATGGTGTGATCGATGTTGATTCGTGTACAGCCCTCCACCCCACAAAAAAGCTCTCCGAATGCATGTGTATGAAGATTTTGAAGAACCAGCTGTTCTCTTTCATCCGTTATCTCCACCATCGATGTTTCCGAATCACCGAGAAACAGTATGGTTGTGTCATTGACGGTAATCGGGAATTCTCTGCGGCTGCCCGGCAGTTGTTTTGTGTTGGTCATAATCCGCCTCCGTGTCTGATTTGATTACTATTATACATAAAAATACGAAGAGTGTCAACATGATCGTACATAAATAAGACATTTCTTGTGGGATGTTGTCGTATTGCGATATTGACATATGAAACCCGGTATGTTATGATTATGGTGAAAAAAGCATATGACCGTACAGGAGGATGCGCTTATGAAGCTATATGCATTAACAGATTTCCCGGATGACGCTCTGGACGGATTTACACCAAAGCAGATGGATGAATTCAACCGGATATTTTCCGAATACGGTGTCAGCCGTATGTACTTTCAGTATTACGGAAACCGCGATTACGGATGGTGCATGAACTGTGACCTTCCCGAACGCGAGGGCAATAAAAAAACAGCGGAGCTGATGCCGAACTATTCCCGCGTGTTTGTGGAAGCGGCGAAGAAATACGGCATGGAAGCGTGTGCTGTCATGCGTCCGCAGGAGCAGGGACTGTGGATGGTAACCTCCCCGCATATCAATCAAGGAAGAACGCCCGGAATTCCACACATCGGCGGCGAAATGCTCGGATATGCCACGTTTACCAAGGAGCATCCCGGGCTGCGAATCAAGCGGCGCGGATGGGATATTGACCCCGATTCGGTCGACAAGACCGTGGGCATGCTGAAGCTGTACAAGCAGAATGATCTGCCCATGCGATTTGGTAAGGATGAGATTACGATCTATGTTTCCGATGACAATGCCGATTATCAGCCGTATGAAGGCAATTTTTCTGTAATAGAAACAACAGAGGCGGCAGTGGAAACGGTATATCTTTCCAAAGCAAATCCATATGCATCGGAGGTTCTGACCGAAGCCGGTGCACCGATCCGTGTGATGACGATTTCCGGACTTTCGATCGAGCATCGTTATATTGCCGTCGGTGTCAGATGTTCATCATCCGACATGCCCGAAAACCGATTTATCAATGTCCCGCTGCATGCAATCGCTTGCTTTGACGTGGACGGAAACAAGATCTGTGCAACACCCGGCGGAACACGGATCGGCACATTGACACGGGAACCGTTTTTAACGGCAGGATTCAATTTCGACGACGGCTTCGGTGCATACATGGTAACATCGCTGGATCCCGACGAAGATGAAGGATATTATGCCATCGCCAAAGGAAAAAACGAATATGTTCACGGTGCGCTGTGTGAATGTGAGCCTGCGGTCAAAGAATATTGGCTTTCTCTGCTTGAACAGGCGCTGGAAGACGGATACGACTGGTTCGGCAACCGTATCGAATGTCATTCCGTCCATGTCGATGAACCATTTGCTTACGGTTACAATGACTGCATCAAGGAGGAATACTTCCGTCGGTACGGAGAATGCTGCGAAGAAGAAATGGAGCTTTCCAAAATTGCCAAAATACGCGGAGATGCATATACCGAGCTCTTTGTCGAGGCGGCACGCCGTGTCCGTGCGCGCGGCAGAAAGGTTTATCTGACACTCAATGTGGAAATGCTGCATGATCCGATTCCGCTGGATCGGCTGTATGCGTATCCGATGAATGTGGAATGGCAATGGGAGCGTTGGCTGGAGCTGATCCAACCGGATGAGATCAACTTCCGTCTGTATATGGCATCCCTTGATTTTCTGCTTGAAGATCCGCAATGTCAGCATATGATCGAGGTTGCAAAAAACTACGGTGTTCCGATGACGGTGGAGCGGTATCCGTCAGAACAATTTGCAAAGGAATTTGAACGCTTACGTGATACAGGACTGTTTGATGCGATGATTATGTATGAAACAGCAAGTTATTTGAAAACAGACGGCACAACCGCAATGAAGCTGACAGAACTCGGTAAGACAGTTCTGCCGCAGCTGAAAACGCTATTGCAGGAGGGATCCGCAGAATGAAAACCTTTGATATCGGACTCGGCGGTTATTCGATCTTACAGTCGCCCAATATGACGCATACACAGATGATGGGTTATATTATCAAAACACCCAACGGTAAACTGATTGTCATCGACGGCGGCAATCCCGGGGATGCCGGATATCTGCGAGAGCAGATTATGGAGAGCGGCGGACATGTCGATCTGTGGTTGATCACGCATTGCCATGATGACCATTTCTGTGCGCTGATGAAGATTCTGGAAGCACCCGATGGCATTACGATCGATCGGATTTGTTATAACTTCCCGCCGCGTGACTGGCTGGAAGCGGTGGAACCGTCGGATTGGAACCGTGCGTTCTTTGAAGTGATCGATGCAAATGCGGATTTGTTTCAGGTGCTCTACGAAAAGGATACGCTGAACATTGACGGTCTGCAGATCGAGGTTCTGAATGACCCGATGGACTTCCAGCAGTTTACCGACCCGTCACCTAACGGCGGTTCCAACATCAATGATACGTCTCTTGTCTTCCGTTTCACGTTTCCGAACGGAAAAACCGCATTGTTTTTGGGTGATCTCGGACTGCGCGCAGGGGATATTTTAGAAGCAAAATACGGTGATGCGCTGAAAAGTGATATCGTGCAGATGGCACATCACGGGCAAAACGGTGCCGGCGAGAATGTTTATCAGCGCATCCGACCGACCCTTTGCATGTGGACAGCACCGATCTGGCTTTGGAACAACGATGCCGGACAAGGCTTCAATACCCATTTTTTCAAAACCGTGACCGTTCGCGGCTGGATGGAGAAGCTCGGTGTCAAGCTCCATGCGGTTGAGGGTGAAGGTCCTGCATTGATCATTTAATATTGATACAGAAAGGAACATGATTATGAAAAAGAGTTTGTTAATTCTTGCGGCACTGCTGCTTCTTTCATCCTGTCAGGGAGGAGAGGGAACGCAGACCCCTGTGACCGATACAGCTTCGGGTACGGTGACTGCTGTCGATACTGCAGAAAAAACACCGCTGGAAATGCTTCCCGACAATCTGGACTTCGGCGGCTATGAGTTTCATATTCTTTATACCGATGTCCTTGATCTGCAATATGAATATTATATCAGTATGGAGGAAGAAAACGGCGATCTGATGAATGATGCGGCATACAAGCGCAACCGTTTTGTCGAAGAACGGTATAATGTAGAGCTTGTATTCTGTCCACATCCTGTGAGCCAGGGAGATACCATCGTCCCGACTGTGTCCCAGTCTGTTATGGCAGGCGATGATGCCTATCAGTACCTTCAGTTTTCCTCCTCCTGGGACAGTATGCCCGCGCTGATTTCCGAGAATGCTCTTCTGAATCTTTTGGATTTCAAAGAGCTGAACCTTGACTCGGAAGGCTTCATGAAGGAAGCCAATGACTCCATGATCATCAACGATCAGCTGTATTTTGGATTTTCACACTACAACAATGCCGGTAATCTTCCGCTGTATATGGTATTCAACAAGGATATCATGCGCAACAACGGTCTTGACATTCCGTATGATATCATTTTTGACGGCGGTTGGACAATGGAGGTGTTCCAGCAGTATATCCGCGGTATCAATCTGGACCTGGACGGTAACGGAAAAGTACTCGGTAAAGATCAGATCGGTTTTGCATCCGGTGATTTGATTTCCAACTACATGGTTTTCGGTTATGACATTTCCTTATTGAAACGCGATGAAGATGGAACATACCGTCCGGATTTACAAAACACGCACTTTGTAAATGCTGTTCAGAAATTCCTGGATTTCAAGAAGAACGATCCCGATGTCTATATTCCGTCAGCTGTCGATGGCGGTACAGGATTGACGCACATGTTCCTTTACGGCAATTCGATGTTTGCACACACCGGAGCCGGAATTTACGGTTACAGCCTGCGCGCGATTGAGGACTTTGATTTCGGTATTGCACCTTTTCCGAAATATGATGAAACACAGGAACGTTACGGATCCTACTGGTCAATGAACCAGTTTGGTATTCCCGTTACGATTTCCGAGCGTGAAATTGTCGGTGCTGTTGCAGAGGGCTTGGCTGTTGCATCCAAGGAAATCATGACACCTGCTTTTATGGATATGTATCTGGAATCCAGAATGGTACGTGATGAAGAATCGATTCGTGTATTTAACCTGATGCGTGAGGATATGGTGCTGGATGTTTGCCGATACTATGATTTTTCGGACGGTGAAATCATGCCGGTTTATCTGCTGTCAAGAATCAAAGACATGACGAAGGTTGTTTCGTCTCTTGCCGAAGTGGAAAAACAGGCAGAAGCACAGGCAGAAGAATTCTTCAGCATTTTCTTTGACTGATATCAGAAATCCGTTTTCCTATTATGAAACAACTACATCAAAACCTGATCAAATTATGGTTCAGCGATGCCGCATATGCTGCGGCATCTGCTGTTTCCACAGGCTCCGTATTCTCTGCATTTCTGATGCACGGAGGGATGACGGAGGGACAGATCGGACTGTACCTGTCAATCACGCAGCTGGTCAATCTTGCGGTATCGCTTCTGTTTGCAGGTGCGGCAGCCAATACCCGCGATACAAGAAAGCCGCTTTTGCTGCTCGGTACATTATCCGCTGCCATAATCGCGCTGCATCTGTGCTTTTGTTTTTCCGAAATTGGCGGCGGTATCGCGTATTCGCTGATCCTTTTGCTCGGCTGTCTTCAGGCGGCGGTAACCGCTTTGCGGACGGTGTTTATCTATAAGCTGCCGTGTGAGGTGATGGATCTTCGATATTACTCTTTGTATGCGGGGTATCAGGGATTGTTTACCGGTGCTGCGGGAATCGGGATCGGATTTGTGCTTCCGCTGTTTTTTGAGCGGTTTTCGTTTGCGGCGGTCAACGCTGCGGCATTCGTGTTTGCGGGAATTTGCGCTGTGATATCGGCGATTCTGTTAAGAATACTCGCTCCACTTACAGACGGAGAGACAAATCCCAAAGATACAGCATCCTCCGACAAAAAAGGGATATCGATGATCGCCGATCTGCGTCGTCTGCTGCACAACCGCCTTTTTATGAGGCTGCTTCTGCCGAATATTCTGCGCGGCTTCGGTACAGGCTTGATCTCGATCTTTCCCGTTGTCGTTCTGCGTGAACAGATTCTGTCAGAGCAGTCCGCTTCTCTTTTGACCGCAGGAACATATATCGGTACGCTGTTCAGCTGCTTTGCCTATGTATTCTGTGTCAAACGGCTCGGTGTTCCCAAAACCTGTCTGCTCGGCGGTGTGCTGTTCAGTATCATCTGTCTGACCCTGTTTGGCGGAACGACATTCTGTCTGGTACTGTACACCCTTGCCTATGTCGGCTTCAATATCGTATGCTGTGCCGTCCCCGATCTGATCTACCGCAGTGTCGGGTCGGATCTCATCAGTATTTTCCAGACATGGCGTCTGACCATGACACAGCTCGGTGTGGTGCTGGCATCCGCTTTGTTCGGTCTTCTCATAGAATGGACGGCGGGTATCCTGATCGTTCTGATCGGTGTGATATGCTATTTGATTTGTGCCGGATGTTATTATCTGGTTTTCAAAAATAATACTGAATTCGGGATAGAGAACCGTAAGAAAGGAACTGAAAATGAAGATTTATAACATTCTCGATTATGGTGTGAAAGCAGGTTTGGCAGAACTTCAGACAAAAGAAATACAGTCTGTTCTTGACCTGTGTTGTGACGGAGGCGGTAAGGTCATTTTTCCGCGCGGTATTTATCGGACTGCAGGTCTTTATATCCATTCCGATACAACCTTGTATCTGGAAGCCGGTTGCTTGATCGAAGGATCGGATAACTGTGACGATTATACGGTTTTCCCTTTTCCGGACGGCATGCAGGATCGATCCGATATGGAAATGATACGACAGTATTACGGAAAACCGTGGGCGGAATACCGCCGTGCGATCTTCTCTGCCTATCGGGAACAGAACATTGCAATCATCGGCGAAGCAGATTCGATCATTGACGGTGTGAATTGTTATGATCCGAATGGTGAAGAAGGTTACCGCGGTCCTCACGGCGTCTACCTCACCAACTGCAAAAACATCACACTTCACGGCTACACCATCCGCCATACGGGCAACTTTATGCATCAGCTGGATCTCTGCCGCAACACGACGGTCACAAATGTTACCTGCTACGGTGGTTCTGATGCGATCCATCTGCACCATTGCGACGATACCCTGATCGATAGCTGTAAGTTTGAAACGGGTGACGATTGCATTGCAGGTATCTATGTGACCAATCTGCGTGTCCGCCGCTGTGATCTGAATACGTCCTGTGATGTCTTTCGTATCGGCGGTGTCCATATTCTTGTTGAGGACTGTCATATTCACGGCCCGGGTGTTTGGCCGCATCGAATGACTGTTGTTAAAGGAAAGAATGATGAATTGCCGCGTCATATGGGACGTCATAACACCATATGTGTTATGATCTATTTTGCAAGTGTGCACTATCCTGATCCCCAACCGTCACATGATATTGTCTTCCGACGGTGCAGGATTGAATGCGTTGACAGGTTCCTCATTTATAACCCGAATGATCTGATTCAGTCCGGTACACATCTGACAGAAATTATGTTGGAGGATGTGACCTTTATCGATCTGAATGAGCCATCTTTTGTCTTTGCTCCCGAAGACGCTCCGCTGACTGTCAGAATGAACAATGTGTCAGCGACATTCCGAGAGGATGCGGTTTCCGATATCGGAATATTTAACGGTCTTGATCCGAATACTCACATTGTATAACCCAACAGAAACGATCCAATTATCAGGTATTCATTCTTGACAAGCCGCAGATAAGTGGTGTATAATGAAAGCAGAAATCACAAATCATCCATCGGAGGTATCAATATGTCTACCTTATTTCAAAAATACGCAGCATTAAAAAAGCGAATTCCCGGCAACCGTGAACGAAACGGCTTTGAGTATTCCTTCGGCATGCCGCGTGAGGAGCAGCAGAATATCACGCCGACCCCGCGGTATATCGTCCGCATTCTGTCCGAGGTCGAATTTGCCATCCGACTATCAAAGGAACTTGACGGCAAATATGACGCGCTGATCGATGAGGCGCTTGCTTATCTGACCGATGCTGTGGACAACGACGGCATGCTGACAAAGTCAGTATGCGCAAAAGCCGAGGAAATACTCCTGCCGCTGTCGTCCGATGCAAAAGAATATAAGCTGATCCTCGCGGGTCACGCGCACATTGACATGAACTGGCAATGGGGGTGGCATGAAACGGTTGCCGCGACGATTGCCACCTTCCGCACGATGCTGAACATTATGGAGGAATATCCCGATTTCTGCTTCTCGCAGTCGCAGACCTCGGTATATAAGATCATCGACGATTACGCGCCCGAAATGCACGACGAGATCAAAGTACGCATCGACGAGGGTCGCTGGGAGATCACCGCGTCCGCATGGGTCGAAACCGATAAAAACATGCCGTCTGGCGAATCGCTGATGCGGCATATCAAGTATACCAAAGAATATCTGCGCGACAAGTGGGGCATTTCTCCCGATAAGCTGGAAATTGACTTCTCGCCCGATACCTTCGGTCATTCCGCGAATCTTCCGGAAATCGATGCGCAGGGCGGTGTGAAGTATTACTACCATTGCCGCGGTCTTGCGGAAAATACGGCTCTTTACCGCTGGAGAGGGCAGTCAGGACGGGAGCTGCTGATGTACCGCGAGCAGTATTGGTACAACAGCGGCATCACACCCGAGCCTGCCATGGGTCTGTTCGATGTTGTCCGCCGCCAAGCGGGACTGAAGACGGGACTGGTCGTTTACGGTGTCGGTGACCACGGCGGCGGACCGACCAGACGTGACGTCGAGCGCGGTATGGAAATGATGGATTGGCCCATCTTCCCGACGGTCAAGTTCGGCACGTTCCGTGAATTCTTCAAGGAAGCGGAATCGGTGCGCGACGCACTTCCCGTTGTCGAAAAAGAGCTGAATGTCATTTTCCCCGGCTGCTATACGACACAGACCCGTATCAAGCGCGGCAATCGCCGTGCAGAGCTGGCACTCGGTGAAGCGGAAGCCGTATCCGCTTGTGCAAGTGTTTCCATCGGCGCAAAGGTACGCCGTACCGCCATTGAAGCGGCATGGCAGAAGGTACTTCTGTCGCACTTCCATGACATTCTGACAGGCTCCTGCGTACAGGATGCACGTGAACACGCAATGGGCGAATATCAGAATGTTCTTGCCACCGCCAATTCTGAGATCGGTCTGACACTCGGCAAGCTTTCCGCGCAGATTGATACCTCGATGATTCCGATGCAAAAAGATATCAACGCACAGTCCGAGGGTGCCGGTGTCGGTTATCAGATCAGCACCTATGCAGGACGCGGCCTGGTCGAGCGCGGTATGGGTCTGACGCGCATCTGGCATGTCTTCAACAATACCTTTGCTGACAAGGCTGAGCCTGTCGAGATCACTGTCTGGGACTGGACGGGCGATATGCGTTGGATCCGTGTTACCGATGCCGACGGTCAGCCGCTGGATTTCCAGCTTGTGGATGGCGGTCTTCAGCACTATTGGGATCACAAATACTTCCGTATTCTCGTCCGGGTGCAGGCAAAGGCGCTTTCTTATACCACAGTCGTTCTGTCGCAGGGCGAGATGGGCGAATATCCTGTTTACCTCTATCCCGCAAACGAACGTCATACGCCGCAGAGCAATTATGTTCTGGAAAATGAGCACATCCGCTGTGAATTTGACTATGCGACGGGTGAGATGCTCTCCATGACCGACAAGGCTGACGGGCGCGAATATCTTGCACCCGGCACACGCGCGGCGCTGTGTTACATCGATACAAACCGCCACAATTCCAACGCATGGGAGATCGGTACGCATCTGAAGACAACGCCGATCACCGACGTGACCAACATCCGCGCGACGATGGGCGGCAGTCTGCGGTCTGCATTTGCCTTTGATGCAAAGATCGCAAACTCCCGCGTGACGGTGGAATATTCGCTTGACCGCGGTGCTCACGCTGTCCGCGCGGCAATCAGGGTCGATTGGTCTGAGGTCGGGGGCGAAACCGTTCCCGTGCTGGCGTATGTACTGCCTGCGTCCTATCATGCAGACGGATTCCTCTATGACATTCCCGCAGGCACGATCGTCCGTGCGGCGGCAGAGGAGGACATGCCCGGTCAGAGCATGATCTGCGCCGTTTCGGGCGGGGAGCGCAACCTCGGCATCATCACCGATTCCAAGTACGGCTTCCGCGGTGTCGAGCGCGACGGTCACGCGGTGCTGTACTCCACGCTGATCAACTCGGCAACCAGCCCCGATCCGTATCCCGAACGCGGCATTCACGAGATCGTTCTGCATGTCGGCTTGCTTTCGGCAAAGCCTGCGGATGCCGTCAGGACCGCTCATTCTCACAACCGCCCGATGACGCCCGTCAGCGCATCGTATCACAAGGGAACCTTGCCGCCCGCGGGTACGTTCTTCCGGATTGATGCGCCGGATGCGATGGTATCGAGCGTGACAAACAACGATGATGGCAGCATTACCGTACGGATGTATTCGCTGTCCGATCAGGAGAGCTGCGCGGTTCTTTACACGCAGAGGTCACCTGTATCGGCGGAAGCCGTTGATCTGTTTGGTGCTGCAGTCCCCGGTGACTGTGCGGTAAACGATGATTGTGTCACCGTTACCCTGCCGCCGCGCGGCATTGTTTCGGTGAAGATCGGGTTCTGATAACTGTATCTGATTGGTATATCAGGGGCTTGGGGCCAGATTGTGTCAAAAGTATTATCATATCGTGGATGAATATGCTACCGGCTGGGTAATCCCGACAACAAGCAGCAAGACAGAGATGACAGATGTTGTTCTGGAATATATGTTGTATGCATCCGCACCTCTGGTCGAGGCTGTATATGAGACAACACTCAAAGGAAAACGTCTGGACAGCCCGAATGATGCGGAAATGCTCGATCTTGTCCGAAAGACGACCTGGTATGAGATCACATTTGTGCTTGATACAGGTATCCGTACGATGATGGAATCTGCTGTGAAAAACGGCAATATTGCATCGGGATATGAGAAACAATCAAAGAAGATCAGTAAAAAACTGGAGGATTACTGCATGAGTGAGCAGTAATCCCGCCGTACAGGCTGACATAACAGAACTGCTTCATGCAAAACAGGTATGGAGCGGTTTCACTTTTCGTTTGGCTGACAGTGGCTGATTCCCGTGAAAAATCCGTTTTGTGATGTGCTGTGTCTGACAAACCACATGAGAAAAATGTTGGATTGTGATATCATGAGTGATGCAGAATTGTTCTCGAAGACATATACTGATTGAACGCTTCCTACTGAAAATCAATGATGACTATTTCGGAACTTATTATCCTCGTTATTGTTATACCGATTTTTTTACCGATTTTTTTGCACAGCATTACGAAAAGATACTGGTATTTCAGGATCTTTTTCTACCTCTTGTACTTTTTCGGCATAACTTTTTCGGTATAATAATAGCAAGCGGGGTCCTGTGCTATCACAGAACGAAAATGGCTCGGTTTTGGCTTATTCAAGCCAATTTCCGAGCCATTTTTGCTTGTTGGGGAGAACCCCAGAGTGTGTCAAAACTCAATCTGGAGCCTCCCCATACTTTTGGACCGACACGCCCCAAGCCCCGGAAATAAAAAAACGAATGATTTTCATGCCGTGAGGCATTCAATCATTCGTTCAACTCCTAATATATTGATCGCCCTTTTCATATTAAATGCCGTGAAGGCGAGCGAAATCTCACCAGTTACTTTCTCTTTTCCACATAAGAGAAGATAACTGATGCCAAGAGCTCTCTTTATAGTGCCGAAGGTATGTTCAATAATACTTTTACGTTGCCTGGTGATCGTTCGGTTGGCTCTTACTTTGATTTGTTTGATATATAAATCAGCATCATTGAAGTCTTTACTGTACTCGGAATAGTCCACTTGCCGTTCCGCCTCCTTATATCTGGAAGCAGTACACTTGCATTTACAGGCAGCACAAGCTTTGAAGTTGTAGTATTTAACAATACGTTTATTCTTGTTAAAAGTTTTTGGGTAAAGCGGTTGTCCCATAGGACAAATAAATATATTTCGTTCGGGAATGTATACACATCGACCCGTGGAATAGCTGATTACCTCCTCTGCATCTTCGGGTTTACAGGGGATACAAATGTCGTAATTTGCGCCGCAAACATGTGGATCAAATACATCTGCAATAAGACCGGCAACGTCACTTGCACTGTCATATTGTGTTTATCGTTATTTACGAAGGACGGAGTTGTAAAAATAAAGCGAAATTCGTCCAACCCTTTCAATTGCTCTATCAATTCATTGAACGCATACATAGAGAAGCACGACGCAGCAATCGACATTTTACTGCCTTTCTTTATACTGGATATAAGATTATCACGCAACAATTCAGTATTATTGTCAATAATTTTCATATGCTCCTCCATATTAGTATTTATTTTCGTTAAAGCAAATACCAACAAAGGTATTTCCATTGACAATTTTACTTAGGATACTGTCAATCTGATTTTCTCTCATGTCAATGCTGTCAAGTGTAAACAGTTTAACAGCAAAAGTGCTTACGATATGTTTACGTTTTACTATTCTGAAGCTCTTGCCTCAGCCTTGGGTATTTCCTTTGTTCCTGCCACCGAGGTTGTTCAATCGCCGAAATTACTGGCTGATTCCTTCTTGAATAAATGCAGTCTTAGTTGCATTTAGTCTGAGAAATCTACCTCTCAGGCTTTTTCGTCTTGCGCTTTTTGCGTTGCTTTTGTGCCTTTTGAGGCGTTTCTGGCCGTTTTCTCATACTTACTGCACTTGGTTCCTCTCGGTAAATGCTATGTCTTTGCTTCTGTTGCATTTACTTTGAGAATTTACGGAAGATTGGTAAAGAATTGTGAAGTTTACGGTTGTCTGTGAGAATGAGAAGTTTGTGCAGACGGTGATTGCACAAATTCCTTTGACTTTCGTTCCCTCCCTACTCCCGCCGCTTATACTGCAGCGGCGTCACGCCTTCCGCTGCGCGGAAGATTTTGATAAACCCTGAGCAGTCGCCGAAGCCGGTACGGTAGCAGGTCTCGGTCACCGATGCACCGGAATCGAGCAGCAGCTTCGCATGGCTGATGCGGCATCCGGTGAGATACCCGTGTACGCTTATGCCCGTGTACCTGCGGAACAGCCGCGTCAGATAGGTCACGCTGCATCCCGCATGGGCGGCGATATCGGAAAGCCCGTCGATTTCCGCATAGCGCGTATGGATGTATTCCAACGCAGTGGAGATGACGGCGGGCATGGCGGAGGCCAGCGGATGGCGCTTCTGCGTGTCGTACAATGTCAGGCAGTATTCCAGCACCACAATCAAACAGCCGAACAGCCGCAGCGATGCCGCCTCACCGCCGTTTTGCAGCAGCGCGGCCATTCGTTCCGCCAGCCGCAACAGCTCCGCGCGAATCTCCGGAGGTGGTGAAAGATGATTCACACGATCGGCTGTGGTATCCTCGAACATGTAGGCGAAGGCCTCGCCGCCGAAGTCGGCGAGCAGGGAAGCGGGAATGAGGATTGTCAGGTATTCGTGCTCGCCCTCCTTTAGAATCCGCGCGAAGTGGATCTCCTCCGGTCGGAACAGTACCACGTCTCCGCGGATTAGATGGTCGATGCTGCCGCTCGTCACGGCGGCCATGCCATCACGGAGCAGAATCGACAGCTTGTATCGGTCGTACAGCGTGATACAGGTATCCTCCAACAGGAACGTCTTTTTGTAATACTGAAAACAAGCGGTTTCGCTTGCCGGATGCACAGTGATCTCCTTGCTGATTTCGATTGTCATACTGCCTCCTGTGTCAGAATTGACGATTATTTCACTCGGATTTACCTATACAGAGAATCTGAAAGATGCTATAATAATAGCATACTTTTCATTAAATTTCAATAGAATGAGGAGAAAAAATGATAAATATCGACACCCCCGTAACTGCCCGTGTACAGCATTTGCGCGAGCATTATCTCAACCACTCGCCCATGTCCACAAACCGCGATCTCGTGGCGTGGAAGTGCCACCGGTCGCTTTACTATTATGTGGAGGGCTGGATGCACGAATCCCACGCCGCCACGGTGAGACTCCGCCACGCCGGTGCGGAGGGGTACATGCTCCGCCGCATCGCGCCGGTCATCGAGCCGGGCGAGCTGATCGTCGGCCAGCCGGATTTCACGCCGTTTTCCGAGGAGGAGCAGCAGAAATACGACCAGTACCGCAGCCTCGAATGGAACGTGATCCCGCCCAAGCGCGGCCGCGCGGATCATCTTGGCCCGGATTTCACGCTGTTATTGGAAAAGGGCATCATCGGCATGCTGGCGCTGCTAAATGAGAAGGCGGATGCGCTCGATCTTTCGGATGGAGAAAATGTGCAGAAATGGGAGTATTACAACTGCTGTAGAATTGAGCTGGAGGGTCTGCTTGATCTGGCGGAGCGGTACGCTGCTCATGCGGACGCGCTGGCGGAGGAGGCTGAGGGCGATACCAAACGGGAGCTGCGCAAGCTGGCTGCGGTACTGCATCAGGTGCCCGCGCATCCGGCGCGCACTTTCCGTGAGGCGCTGCAGAGCGTACAGCTCTTCAAATACAGCCTGTTCGGGCTGTATTCCTTCGGACATATCGACCGCTGGCTGCTGCCCTATTACCGCCGCGACATCGAGGCGGGCATCCTCACGCCGGAGACGGCGCAGGAGCTTGTGGACTGCTTCATGTTGATGAGCGTGCCCAACATGAGCGCGTGGGCTGCAGAAGGTCTGATGCTCGGCGGCCGAACAGCGGACGGAACGCCGGTTGAAAATGAGTTGACATGGCATTTCCTTGCCGCCATCGCGCATACGCACATCCCCGACCCGAACGTGGGCTTCTGCGTGACGCGGGACACCTCGCCGGAGATTCTGCATTATGCGGCGGAGCTGATTACAGCACACCATGCACAGCCGCAGATCTGGAACAGCGATGCGGTGACGGCATCCATGCTGCAAAACGGCTTCGAGGCGGACGCGGCGAACAATTTCACCCTCTCCACCTGCGTGGAGGTGACGCCCGTGGGCATGTCTGGCATCTCCATCACCAGCCCGTACATCAATCTTCTGCAGATTTTCCTCGATTCCCTGAAAGCCTGCCCTTCCGATGCGGATTTCGAGACGATTTTTGATCATTTCCACAAGGAATTTGGCGAACGTGCAAAAAAAGCGATTCTGATTGAGAATCTCTTCCAGCTGGAACGCGGGCGGAATTACCACGATCCCGCGCGGGTTTCGGTGCTCATTCACGACTGCATCGAGCGCGGCCGCTCCCACGATGACAGCGGCGCGCGGTACAATCATCTCGAACCGAACATCCTCGGTATGTCCAATGTCATCGAAAGCCTGAATGTGCTGCATGAGCTGATCTACCGGCGCGGCAGGCTGACGCTGGATGAATTCCGGCAGGCGCTGGCGGACAATTACGAGGGGCACGAGGCACTGCTTTCTGAAATTCGCCAGCACGTGGTACACTTCGGCAACGATACACCGGAAACCAACGCCATGGCCAAGCGTGTGGCGGACATGGTGCTTGACACATTCAAACCCATGAAAACGGTGCGCGGCGCGCACATTGTGCCGGGCGCATTCTCCTACCGGGAACATGAGATTCAGGGGCAGAAAACGCCCGCATCGCCGGATGGGCGTGTAGCAGGGCAGCCGCTGAACGATGCCTCCTGCCCGGTGCAGGGCTACGACGTGAGCGGACCGACCGCATCGCTGCTGTCCACTGCATCGTGGGAACCGTCGCGCTTCCTTGGCGGCACCTCGGTGAATGTGAAGCTGCCGCGGAACATTTCGCCGGAACACGTGGTGGGCATTATCCGGGGATACCTCGAAACCAAGGGGGCGCAGCTCCAATTCAACGTGTACAATGTGGAGGAGCTGCACGACGCAAAGGTACATCCGGAGCGCCACCGCGATCTGCTGGTGCGCATCGGCGGCTACAGCGATTTCTTCGTGAAGCTGCCGGAGAGCCTGCAGAATGAAGTAATCTCGCGAACACAGAATGAAAATTAAAGGAGTATAGCGTGAAAGTAATGTTTACCCCGTCCCCCAAAAGGCATAACTAAAAAGCCCTGCAATAAAGAAATTTATTGCAAGGCGAAACACAGAAAGGAAATCCTAAGAAACGGTCAATCCTTGCTTTTCAAGAAATTTAGTAGCTTGTTTAACGGCTTTGGATAATTGCCGCTCTTTAAGGGATTCGGTCATATCCACCTTAAACAAGTCTGTAGGATTCCAGACCTCACCCGTAGTCATCATTTGGAAAATAGCAGTGAGAATCATTCGTGCAATGGCAATAATGGCTCGTTTCTTTCCTCTGCGTTTTGAAATCTGCTCATACTTTAAGCGGTAGTAAGAATTGTCAGACGCTTTCACGGCTGCATGGGCAACTTGCACCAATGCAGGTTTAAGATATACTCCTGCACGTGTTATGCGAACAGACTTTTTCTTGCCGGCAGATTCATTGTTGCCGGGCGTTAGTCCCGCCCAACAGCACAAACGTTTTGAAGAACCAAATTGAGACATATCATTACCGATCTCGGAAATGATGGTAATTGCAGAATTGCGGTCAACACCGGGAATGGTACGGAGCAAAGAGATTGTATTTTCAAACTCCGCAACCATTGAATCGATCGCAGAATCCACCTGTGCAATCGCATCTGTGATGTAATCAAGATGTGAACGAACAATTCTCATACGAAGCTTTTGCTCCTCTGTAATCGAATAACCTTCAATGGATTCAAGCACAGAATCGGACTTCTTTTTCAAAGAGCGTTGCAAAAGAGAGACACAGTATTCCGGATTGAAGGAATCTTCGGATATCAGGTAGTCTGTAATGGCAGTTGCAGATTTCCCAAACATGTCCGAGACAACAGAATCAAGAGCAACGTTGCAGACGGTGAATGCGTTTTGAAAACGGTTTTTCTCACTGCTTTTCATAGAAACCAGCTTGTAGCGGTATCGAGTAAATTCACGTAGAATACGAATATTCTTTGGCGGAATAAAGCTGCTGGGAACCAAACCCAAACGGAATAGATCGCCTATCCATTTGGAATCTTTCGTGTCGTCTTTGTTACCCTTTACGGCTTTTACCCACTTGGGGTTGGCAATGGTCACACGGATTCCTCGTTCTTCAAGAATGTTGAATACGGGAACCCAATACTTGCCCGTGGACTCCATACAAACATCAACGCAGTTGTTTTCGTGAAGCCAATCGGCAAAACGGTGTAGATCAGAATTGTAAGTAGAAAAGCGTTTCTTTTGGTAATGAGGTTGTACGCCGTTCGTGGTGGAAATGATGGTTCCAACTAAAAAGGTCTTGTGAACGTCTACACCGCAACAAACCGGGTAAACAACTTTCAAAAATATCCCTCCTCGAATTAAGATACGAGGAAAAGATAGTGACTGAATCATCACACAATCTAACAGGTGTTAAAACAATTCTTAGCGTACGTGCTCAAAAGCAACACTTATTTGTGCTTGACAAGATGATTCTAACACTGATTAATATACTGTTTTCAGCAAGAAGTACCTCTACGACTCCTCCTACCGTGCGTTGTAGTTTGTCTTTCCCCCATAAACAGTATACAACAAATTTGTTACAAAA
>JAFTLK010000359.1 GCA_017455975.1 Clostridia bacterium
CGAATGGGTAAACGCATCGCGCGCACCCTCAATCATGTAAAGAAATGCCGAACCAAAATCCTGTCTCTGAATCGAAACGAGCATCATCCCTTGATTACCCGGTCCGCCGCCGCCCGTGATCTTCAGCGCACGGTTGAAATAACCTGCCGCCAGATCGGGATCGTCCAGCTTGATGGCACACATGCCCGCAACATACAGCGTATCCTCGTCATTGGGGTAAAACCGCAGTGCGTAATTGGCAATCGACAGCGCGTCCTCGATGTGCCCGCTGGTCTTGAGCAGCTCGGCAATCGTGCAGAGAACGTCGGTATCCTGCGGCGCTTCCATATTCGCAAGACATGCAAGATAGAACGGAATGTCGGCATACCCGTGCAGCATCAGTTCATTTGCAATGTTGTTGAGCAGCTGTGCCGTGTAGATCGGAATATCCTCTTCCTTCGTTTCCTCGGGCACGGTTTCCCTCTCCTCGATTTCTGCATACATCAGATGCCGCGCAAGATCGCATCCGCACTTTTCGCAGATGTCTGCTGTCGGCTCGTTGAGATAGGAACAGTTCGGGCAGACGCGGTCATTGACATCCCGCTTTTTGTTCAGCTGAACCCACGAGCCGTGCTGTTCGCGGGACGGCAGTGTAATTTCTTCCTCCGCGGCAACCGCCTGTGTATCCTCTGCGGCGAGTTGAATCAGCCGTCCCTCTGTCGTCTGTGATGCTAACTGGCTATATGACACACGGATGGGTGCGGATGCCGTATCCGGCTCTGCTTGTGCCGCCGCTTCTGCCTCTTTCGCCTGTCGGAGCATCTCATCGACCTCGGCACGGAAGGCATCGCCGTCCTGCCCGATGGCCTCTGCCAGTGCTTCCGGCTGAATGTCGCCGCCGCGAGCCATCACATCAATCAGCGAAACGAGCTGCTCCGCCGTCTTCTTTTCCGCGAAGCTCATATTCAGATAGGAATTCCGCTTTACCGCTTCCAGATATTCCGCAACTGCGGCACGGTCTTCCTCGGTCGGCGGTGCAAAGACATCCTCCTCTGTCAGTTCGGTGACAGAAAGCTCCGGAAGACGAATCCGCGGATGAAACGGACCGAGCTGCAATACCGCCATCAGAATGACCGTCAGCAAAAGCAAAACGACAATGCTGATACCGACAATCGCCCGGAGTTTTTTTGTTTTCGGGTCGGTCACATACCGTGCCACGGAAAGCGGTGCGCCGCAGGCAGGGCAGAGTGCCTCACCTGCGAGAAAATACCGCCCGCACCCGCATTGCAATAGCTTCATAACTGTTCTCCTGTTTGGGTTTTACTTCCAGTACATGATACTGAGCTTATAAATGCCGTATTCGATATCGTAGCTGTAGGCAAGATGCAGAAGGGCTTCTCCTCCGGCAAGCTTCGCCGTGAACATGCAGTTGCCGCCGGGCATGATATCCCACCACGCCTGCTCCTGCAGACCGGAAAGGGTTGTCGCTTCTTCCGTTTTTCCGTAGTCCTTATACAGCTTACCGTCCACAGAAAGCGCGGTCATCTTTGCATAAAGCCGCTCGAACCACGCATTGAAGTCATCCGCTGTTGTTGCTTCTTTATCGACGTTGATCTTGATGTAACCGGTACTGCCGACAGTCCCCGCCGCCTTATTGCCGTCGAGCGTTATCTCCTCAAAGGAAACAAAATGCGCGGGCATGATGTCATCCTCGGAGAAGCCGTACAGCGCAAGAAAATCGGAAACGGTCAGCGGCTTTTCCTCGGTCTGGGATGTCTGCGTTTCGCCGACAGGGTCGGTTTCATTCACATCAGCACTGTCTGCCGCCGTATCGGTCATCTGCTGATCGATATAATCCTCTGCCGCCGACAGCTGACTGTCAAGATTGCATGATGCCAAAGACAGCATCAAAAGTACCGAAAGAAGGATTGCGATAATATGTTTCATATGCAATTTCCTCCGTTATATATTCATTATTGTTTATTTGAGATTCTCCACCATACGAACCGCAATCAGCAGTGCCTGTTCTCTTGTTGCATTTGCGTAGCCGATGGATTCTTCCGCTGTGGTGGTGTTCTTCGGCGCGAACTTCGTTCCGTCGCCGACACCCTTGATGATGCCGTTTGCCGCCATGAAGTA
>JAFTLK010000360.1 GCA_017455975.1 Clostridia bacterium
CCGGACAGAGGACGCGGCGCATCCTGCGCACCGTCCATTGCGCAGATGCCGTCAAACAGTGCCGCCTCCTTTTCCGCTGTGCGGCCGCTGTATTCCCCGGCGGCGGCACTCTTTTTTTCAGCCGCAGAGGACAGGTCATCGGCGGTTTTCTTTGCCCGACGGAGCGCCTCTCTGGTCGGTGCGCCCGCCGAGGCCTTTGCCGGGGACGGATGCTCACGGGAGCCGCAGACCGGACACGGCTCGCCCTCCCGCAGGGAAGCGGCCAGAATGCCCGCCTGCTCGTCAAGATACGCGCGGTTCATCCGGTCATATTCCGCCTTTGCCGTATCAGCCGACGCGGCCGCCTCGCGGTAGGCGCGCTGTGCCGTGTGCAATCCGGCAAGCAGTGCGGTATACGCTTCCGCCTCCCGCTGCAGCGCGCAGATGCGTTCATACGCTTCCCGCTTTTCACGCGTTCCCGCCTCAAGTGCCGTCAGCGTCCGCTCTGCATCGGCAAGTGCATCCAGTGCTGCCTGCCCGTTTTTACGCTGTTCGGCGGCGGCATTCCGTTTCTGCTCCAGCGCAGCATAACGTTTTTCCGCCTCGGTCGTTTCACGCATCAGTGCATCCAGCCGCGTCTGCTGAGCATCGAGGGTGTCGTAGGACGGCAGTTTTTCTTTGAGAGCGGTGATCTCTTGTGCAAGCGCATCAATTGCCGTCTCGTCTGCCTCCCCCGATAACAGCTCTGCATTGTGCTTCTGTTGAATGAGCTGCGCTTCTGCCTCTGCCGCACGCTTCTGTGCGTCTGCCAGTGCGATGCGGAGACGCTCCTGCTCCTGTGCGCGTCCGAGAAGCTTATCCGCTTCCGACAACGAATGCTCGTTTACGGTCAGTGCCTCCGTAATACGCGCCAATCCGTCCGAAAGATACTCCGATTGCGCATGCAGGATCGGCGGGATCTGCTGCAGCGGCAGAACGCCTGCAAGCAAGGCCTCCGTCAGCGCCGGATCCTCCGTATCGCCGCCGTCAAGATCGTGCGGCTGCAGTGACTGCAGTACCACTCGGATCTGTGCCTCCGTCAGACGGGCATCCTCATCGAGCGCAGATGCCTCTTTGCGCAGATGCTCCTGTACCGCAGAAAATTTTTCCGTACCGAACAGGCGGCGGAAGATGTCAATGCGTTCTCTGGTTGAGGCATGGAGGATCTTCTGAAAGTCACCCTGTGCGATCATGGCGATCTGTGAAAACTGCGTCCGGTCGATGCCCATGATCTCCCCGATTGCATCGTTGACCTCGCGCAGACGGGTCAGCGGCGGACGGTCGGGACAGTACAGCTCCGCCTCGGCGTGCTGCGGTGTCTTCAGCCCCTCGCGTTCATAGGGCGGCGTGCGGCAGATGCTGTATACTTTATCATGGTAGGAAAATTCCAGCTCCACGAAGGTTTTGCGGTTTGCATCGGCGTATTTGGAGCGGAGCATCGACGGGTCACGGTGATCACCGCTGGGCAGACCGTACAGTGCAAAGGAGATCGCGTCAAAAATGGTTGTCTTGCCGGCACCCGTATCGCCGGAGATCAGATACAGACCGCCGTCAGTCAGCGGCCGCAGATCCAGCTTCACCTCGTCGGCAAACGGCCCGAAGGCGGATATGGTAAGTGTAATCGGTTTCATTGTGCCGCCTCCTCTCCAAAGATCCGTGCAATCAGATGTGCCATGTATTCCTGCATTTCCGCATCCATTTCCACTCCGTTCTGCTGTTTGTAAAAGGATGCAAACAGCGCGCACGGATCCATTTTCCCGGCATCGGACAGAGCATCCGCACAGAACTCCGTGCGTGTCCGGGTATTGTCGTATTCCAGACGCAGCAAATACGGGTAGACCGTGCGGAGACGGTACAGCGCATCCGGAATGTCACCCTCATCGGTCAGCGTAATCTGCACATAGGAATCGGGATAATCGGTATCCCGATAGAAATCCAGCGCCATCAACCCGGCATACGTTCCGCGCAGACGGTACATACGGCGGTACGGCATCAGCGGATGTCTGTGCACCTCGATGATCCCTTTTTCGCACATCGTCACCACCAGTGCCGCCTTTTCATCATCCGCCTCGGATACGGAATACGGCAGAGGTGAGCCGCTGTAGTGCACGGCAGCATCCCCATCCCCGCCGCAGGTCTGCGCCCGGTGCAGATGTCCGAGCGCGGCATAATCAAAGCGGTCAAAATGCCCGGCATCGACCGCATCGGTCCCGCCGACAGACACGATTTCCGACTCCGACCGCACGCTGCCCGATACGAACTGATGTGACACCAGCACATTGCGTGCGGCAGAATCGATCTCCAGTGCTTCGACCGCTGCGGAAAACGCCGCGTCATAGGTCTCGGTGTCCGCATCCGGAAACACACGCCGCACATCGGCCGGGCGCAGATACGGAAGCAGGTAGAAGTGCACCTCGCCCCATGCGTCATTCAGTGTGACCTTATGCGGAAGCCCGTCGTAAATGCCGCAGACTGTCACCCCGGCCCCCTCCATCAGACGACCGCCGAACGCAATGCGTTCGGGGCTGTCATGGTTGCCGGCGATGAGCAGCACGCGCGTCATGGCTGCCGCCTCCGTCAGAAAATCGTCGAGCAATCCCACCGCTTCCGCCGGCGGTACGGTTTTGTCATAGATGTCGCCGGCGATCAGCAGCGCGTCCGGTACCTCCTCCCGGATGAGATCGAGCACCTCTCCGAGCATGAAGCGCTGGTCATCGAGCAGAGAATATTCACCCAGCCGACGACCGATATGAAGGTCCGATATATGTATGAATTTCACGGTCCCTGCAGCTCCTTTCCGTTGTTTCCCTGTAGATTGTCTGTAAATGCGCGCGGGCTGATGCCGTATTCCGCCTTGAACGCACGGTAAAACCCGGCATAATCGTGAAAGCCTGCATGATAACAGACCTCCCCTGCCGGAATGCCGCGTGAGAGCAGCTGCCTTGCCAGCATCAGACGGCGGATTGTAATGTACCGATAGACCGAAATGCCGACCTCCCGGCTGAATGCATGCGACAGATGGTATTTGCTGACAAAGAAGTAATCGGCAATGCTGTCCAGCGACAGCTCCTCGTGGCAGTGTGCGCCGATATAGGCAAGCACGCGTGAGATCAGCGCAGAGTTTTCCGTCACGCGGATATCGCTCCGGTCGCCGGGCTCCTGTGCTCCGTCAATGACGGCAAGCCGCATTGCGAGCCGGTTGAGCTCCACCATGAACTGCAGGAAAATGCCGTTTGCAAGCAGCGTTGCACCGACGGAATCGGAATAGCTCTCTCTGACCAGCTCACCGAGCCGCGCGGCGACAGCGTGCTTCTGCGTATCGGAGGCACGGATGTGCATTCTGTGCCCCGCAACGGCCGTATCAAAGCATCGGCAAAGATCGATGTCGTCGTCGGACAGCATCGCAAGGTAATCGCGGTTGATCCAAAGCACGATTCTCTCGTACACGCCGGTATGTCCCGGCAGCGGACGGTGCAGCTGCTGCGGATGGATGAGAAGCAGATCCCCGGCCTCCAGCCGGCAGATCTCACCGTCGACCCAGTATTCGACTTCGCCGTCCAGCAGAAGATATACCTCATAGAAATCGTGGTGGTGCACCTCGACCTCGCGTCCGCGCTCCTCTCTGTAATGAAAGATCTCATAGGTCGTGCCGTGCATCTGCCGCCGGTCGGAATAGGGCTGATGCTTCATGCTAGATCGCCTCCTTTTTTTCTGTATACTGCATCTATTATACAACAAGATTCGCAATATTTCAAGCAATCTGCGCAATAAACATTGCAACAATTTTCTGATATACTGGATAAGGTATACAGGATACCGAAAATTACGTCAATTTTTCTTGAAAAGGAGATTTTCATATGTCTGTCAATCAGCGCATTTCCGAGATCGGCGTTGTGCCGGTCATCAAGCTGTCCAATCCCGAGCGCGATGCAGCCCCCCTCGCACGTGCTCTTTGCGCCGGTGGTGTTCCGGTTGCTGAGGTCACCTTCCGTGCGGCAGGCGCCGATACTGCCATCCGTCTGATGCGTGAGGCATGTCCCGATATGCTCGTCGGCGCAGGCACCGTTCTGAC
>JAFTLK010000361.1 GCA_017455975.1 Clostridia bacterium
ACTTGAACATGAACGGCACGTTGAGGACGCAGTCATAAATGGAGTGGTGGTCGAAGTAGCAGTCGTGGTCATACAGGGTTTCGCCGTGGTCGGAGGTGAAGACGACGATGGTGTCCTCCTCCAGACCGAGCTCACGCAGCTTTTCCAGCAGCTGTGCGATGCACATGTCCATGTAAGCGACGGATGCGTCGTACTGCGCGATGATGTATTCCGCGTCGGTGCATCCCTCCGGGAACCAGGTTAAGAAGTAGTCGCGGAACGGCTTGAACGCATAGACGGGCGCCAGGGACTTGTTGTCCGGGTCAAATTCGTTGCCCTGATAGAACAGACGGGTGAACGGCTCCTTTGTGTAGTAGGGGGAGTGCGGGTCCATGTGGCGCATGAACAGCAGCCACGGCTGATCCTGTGCGGCCAGCCGCTCCAGCTCCGGAATGGCGGCGCGGTTCAGTGCTTCCGCCTTGAGAACGCCGGGTTCGGACGCATCCCAGTCGGCATAGGTGATGACCTTGTCGCAGCCGCGGCAGGAGTGACCGCCGATGTAGGTGGAGGTATAGCCGTAATCGCGCAGGATTTCGGGCATGGTGCGGACTGCCTCGGTCAAACCGCCCTGATGACGGAGCGCGACGCAGTCGGTGGAGAAGCAGTCCATACCGGTGACCATGGACGCATAACCGGGCGTGGTCGGGATGGACGGGCTGAACATGTTGTCAAAGGTCACGCCGCCGTCTTCGATGTAGCGGTCGATGTGCGGTGTTGTCAGACGGTGATAGCCGTACAGAGACATATGGTCGGAACGGAGGCTGTCGATGCCGAAGAATAAAATATTCGGATATTTCTTTGCCATAATCGTATTCTCCTCATTTATTATATAATGATATTCTGTATGTGTTATCTTGCGCCGAGCTGCTTTAAGATGGCGTTCATATAGCCGTAGCTTTCAGCGGCGATCATGGTAGCGGTCGCATAATCCTGATCGGGTCCGATGACTTCAAGCGAAACCGGTCCGTTGTAAGCTGCATCAACCATGGCCTTAAAATAGCCGTACAGGTCAATGTCACCGCGTCCGCAGGCCTGATCGATCGGAGCACCCGGAGAGGGACCCTCACCCTTGCAGTCGCGGATGTGGATGTGCTTCATGCTGGCCAGAACTGCGGGAAGTGCAAGTGCGGGATTTTCGCCTGCACGGTGAATATGGGACGGGTCCATATCGACGCCGAATGCCGGAGATTTGATGGCTTCCATCATGCGCAGGGTCGTGGGCGTGGAATAGACTGCCGCACCGACATGTGCCTTGACACAGAGGGTAATGCCGAACTGCTCTGCATCCTCTGCAAGCATCTGGATGCTTTCAAGGGATGCCTTGAGTGTGTCCTCGTCGTCCATCTTGCCGCCCGGGCCGATGTTGACGATCGGAATGCCGATTTCCGCGCACGCCTCAAATGCGGTGTTGAGACGGGTTCTGTCCTGCGATGCGACCTCGGTTGCCAGATACGGCAATCCCAGCTCATCACGGATAGCACAAAGCTCCGCCCGCTGGTTTTTCCAGTCTGCAAGGTTCAGATGCTCGCACATGCCGGCGATGGCAGAGATCTCCACACCGTCATATCCGCACTTCTTAATTGCTTCGGCCGCTTCACGGTAGGTAAACGCCTTGAAAAGCACCGAGTTTACACCAAGCTTGATCATAATGCTGATTTCCTTTCCTGAATAAAAATTCGCGTACATTCCGTATCACGGAATGTTCTGTGTGGTTAGTATACCATATCGGCGGCGCGTTGTCAATTGATTTTGGGAATTCTATACAAAATTTCTTGTGCGGTCGCTATGTGCAGGAGCTGTTATCACGGATGGAGCCGAAAAGATGCGTATGATTTCAAAGAATGCCATATAAAAGCGCCGACCCGAAGCCGTTTGTACAGCTTCGGGTCGGTTTTCTTTTGTCAATCCTGATTCGGTGCCGCCCAGTAAACCGCATTTCTGATGACGGTCTGGACATTTTTGTCGCGATAGGTGGGATTGGTTTCGTGACCGGGCTGGAAATAGAAGACCTTGCCGCGGCCTCTGTAATAGGCACAGCCGGAACGGAAGAGACGGCCGGTTTCATAGCCTGTGACATAGATCAGCTCATCGGGCTGGGGAATGTCATAAAATTCGATGAAGCGCTCCTCAACGGGAAGAGAAAATTCCTCCGGAACGCCCTTGGTGATCGGATGGCCGGGGCGGACGCAGTTGATGACATGCTTGCCAAAGCCGTCGACGCGCAGACCGCAGGTCGTTCCCATCAGACGGATAAAGGGCTTGCAGAAATGTGCCGAATGCAGCGGAATGAAGCCGCCGCCACTCAGAACGAATTTCTGTACCTTTTCGGCGATGGCATCGGGAACGGCATGATGCTTGATGTGGCCCCACCACAGGATGACATCTGTTTCTGCCAGCACCTCATCCGTGATGCCGCAGGTCTGGGGATCATCCTGCAGTGTTGCACATCTGACATCCAGGTTGGGATCTTCACGCAGAAAGTTTGCAATTGCATTGTGCATATATTCCGGATATGCAGCCCGGACGTCTTCCTGCAGACGGTCCTGTTCGTGTTCACACCATACAAGTACTCTGATCATAGTGTTCTCCTTACGATTATAAAATTGATTATCGGGTTCCGGTAATCATGATTGAGGATATTATAACACAAAAAATGCCAAAATACAAGATACAGGCGCGATTTTTGCGCATTTATCCCTATATCAGTATTGGAATTTTTTGTGTGTTTGTTACCAATAGTTCATACATGCCGTGAGATACTGCAGTACGGCGTCATCGCCCTCCGCCATACTGCCGAGCGGATCAAATTCATGTGCCGCGACGATCCTGTGAAGCTTCATGGTCTGCAGCTTTCTGACGGAGCGTTCGTATGCATCTCTGTCGGCGATGTTTTTCCGGTATTTCCCGATTCCCTTCAGCTGCAGACAATCTCCCGACAGCAATGTTCCGGTGGGCAGGTGGAGAAACCCGACCGCATGGTCGACATGCCCGGGCAGATAAACCGTCTGTACGGAGGGGAGCGGAAACGCATTGTCTTCTAACAGGCGGAATCCCGGCAGTGCGATCGGATAGGAGGCGCGGATCGCAGCCTGCGGGAAGTGTGATGACAGCCGACTGAGCCCGCCGGCATGATCGCTGTGGGCATGCGTCAGAAGCAGGGCGTGTACCGTACAGCACTCGATGCCGATCGAGCGCAGTGCCGGCAGGATCACTGTGTCAACATCGGTTTCATCGGCGCCGCTGTCGATCAGAAGTGCGCGGTCGTTGTTTCGGACAACGTATACCGATGTGTAGATATCTTCAAACGGAACGCGGATCCGGTATACATCGGTGCATATATGGTCAACGTGCATTGCGAGATCCTCCTCATCGAAAATGCCCGGCGGATGACACCGCATCCGTTTATACGGTAATATCGTTTTTGTTCATGGCGAGATTGGTATTTACCGCCTCGGTGATCGGTGCCGTCTGACAGAGGGACGCAAACAGTGCGGCAGAAAGTGTCTGTGTCGGCCGGAAATCCTCATGCATCGCATAGAAAAGAATGCGTTCGCGCAGCCATGCGGCGGCAGGATCATTGGGATCCAGACGGAGTGTGCAGCAGAGCAGCTTTCCGTGTCCGACACGGTATTCAAACAGCAAGGCTTCTCTGTGTGCATTCTTATAAGAGGAAGCAATGTCGATGATCGGCTCGTGCGGCATATCCGGCAGATCAAGCACGGCAGAATGACTGCCGCGCATCATCGATGCAAACTGCGCTGCACAGTAACCGTCATGCGGGAAATCCTCCATCAGCGGATGGTCGGCGATGACCGTCGCAAGATGTCCGTTGGTGCGTCCCGCAACCGACAGCTGATAGGAAACATCCCGGGACGCAAACGGACCGGTACCAAACAGTACGACGGTTTTGCCATCCGACAGCGCGTTCCAAAGGTCGGTGCTGCTGCAATGCTCCATGACTGCAACACCTGCCGCAGACAGCACTTTTGCGGAAATCGGCTTCTTTACCTTGGGGAAGACATACAGATCCCAGCGGTTTTCACAGTCGGTATCACCGCCGGAGAGGGAAACGGACAGCGTCAGCTTCATCGGCTTCTCTGTCTGCGGCATGCGGGGGGATGCGCGGTAAAGTTCCTTGAGCGTGCCGCGTGCGATTTCTCCCGTACGCAGCTCGCGCCGATAGAGAACAGAGCCTCCGCCGCTGATACGGATCTGCAGAAGTCCGTGTGGGATTGTTTTACCGTAATGGGAGAGCAGAATCGGGATTTCGACCTTTTCGCCCGATACAAAATTGACACAGGACGGCAGGTCGGCAAGCAGAACCGTTTCGCCGTTGCAGCGAAGGACATTCTGTACCGTTTCTCCCGGCTTCAATTCGTAAAACTCATTCATCATACCGACACAGTAGCCGAAGGTATGCCAGTGCGTATCGATATCGCCGAGGAAATCGTAACCTGCAAAAGTCTCGCATCTGCGTACCGTTTCAAAGCAGTGCTTGCGCAGAAGCCTCTGCCATGCTGCGGAATTGCGGTAATACAGCGGTGCGCGCTGCAGCAGACCGACCTTTGCAAGATGCTCTCTGACCGAGGATATAAACGCAGTCTGACCGATGCGGCTGCCGCGGTAGCGTTCCTCCAGCGACAGATCGGCATAGGTGCCGTGGATGCAGATTTCGTGCGAGAGCAGCGGCTTTCCGTATACCGCGTTGCGCCGGTCGAGCACCATCTGTGTCCCGTCGGTCGATGCATAGCTGGTCAGCGCGTTGGAGTAGCTGTTGTAGACATCACAGAACTGCCCGACCTCGGCAAGCCGTGCGGGATTGTGGCGGAACGGCTCGTCGACCGTTTCGTCGCCGATGAAGTTATATTCAATGCCGCGCATGGCGGACATCGGTGAAAACAGGGCATCGGTTTCACGGTGAATCAGTGCAGATACAGCACGCAGATGTGTGGCATAATCGTCATCGATCTGCAGTTCATTACCGGTTGAATATATACAAACCGATGGATGGGAACGGCAATTGCGGACGATTTCCTCCCATTCCGCGCGCGCGGTGTTGTTCGGTGACTCGATTTCCAGCACCATACCGAGCGTATCTGCCGCCTCCATATATTCCATGGGCGGAACCCATGTGTGGAAGCGGATGGAGTTGAAGCCAAGTTCTTTTAAGGTACGGATGACGTGGCGGTAGTAGGTGATGTCGCGTGTCGGATGGACGGTCAGCGGCTGATAACAATGCTCGCAGGTTCCGCGGAAATAGTACGGCTCGCCGTTGAGGTACAGCTTCGTGCCGTCAGCGGTCAGGCGGCGGATTCCGAAAGTGCGGGTCAGCGACTGATTCGCTGTTGTGACCTCTGCACGGTACAGCTTCGGTGTTTCGGGTGTCCAGAGGATAAAGCCGTCTGACGGAATGGTAACCTCCGATGCTCCGGCAGGGATCACGTTATTGACAAGACACTTGCTGCCATCATAAATGCACACAGTCTTGTCAAGCAGATCAGCACCGACTGTGTGTACTGTGAAACCCCTGACATCCGGTGCGGTTGTCACATAGCTATCCGTCAGCCCGTCCGGAATGAACGAAAGAGAAACATCTCCCCAGATGCCGCCGGTGCATTCATTTGCCGCGCGTGAGGTCAACCCGGAAACAGGGCGCTCCATATATCCGGCAAGCCGATGGTTGGATACCGCCAGCGTGATGCGGTTTTCGCCGGGTGTCATGCAGCCGTCAGGAATTGTAAACGAAAAAGATGCGGAATAACCTTCGTGCCGTCCGAGATATATGCCGTTGATCCATGCGGACACAGTATTCTGTGCACCGCCAATCGAGAGCACAGCAGGGCATTCGGTCGTTTCCTTTGAAAGCTGAACCGTTTTCTGATAGACAAAGCAGCCCACGGGATTTGGCAGTGCCATATCGGGGACGTATCCTGCCTGCGGATACTGCTGCAGTGTGTAAAGCGGATTGAACCGCAGCTTTGTGTGCAGTGCCGTTGTGCGGAACAAGTCTGCCATGTCTTCCCAATATCCGGGAACGGGTGCTGTGACGGCGCTGTCGGAGTTCGGGCGGAGCATTGGCTCGGTCGTTTCGGTGTATGGCTTCTCGGAGAGCCAATCAAGGGTCCATCTGCCGTTCAGGGAATGCGGTGCGGGTAAAGTTGTATTCATAAGCGAACCTTTCTGTCAATGAAAATCGGAAACTGTCATTCGGTCGGCGCGATGATCGCCAGAATTTTGGTCATCTTAATTGTATCGCATTTTTTGAAAAAAAGCAAGAAGAACAGAAAAGTTTTCGGAAATCCCAAAAAACAACCGAAATCATTTGGAAAAACGGTTGTCATGGAGTGTCCGGTACGATCCGTCACATCAAAAACGAATACCGTGAGAACCGGTTCCGTGATGTGATTGCATTCCGCGGCAAGAACGAAATTCCGACTGCGATCCGGAACTACCTTTCCACCCCGTATGACGGCTGCCGTTTCAGCCTTATGGACGACTACAGAAAACCGTTCGGTGGGAAGATCATAAATATGATACGAATCAAAAGTTAAGCAAAAACGTGCCTGCCGCCAAAAAGCGACAAGCACGTTTTCCGTTTTTTGAAACTGCATTACAGGAGCTTCTGATAAAGCGCTTTGATTTCCTCAACACTGGTTTCGCGGGGATTGCCGGGACGGCATGCATCCGCATAAGCAGATTCCGCGAGGAAGTCGAGGTCTTCTGCCTTGACAATATCCTTGAGATCAGCCGGGATTCCGACGTCGAGTGACAACTGCTTGACTGCGTTGATGGCAGCCGCGCGTGCTTCCTCGGTGGTCATGTCGGCAGTACCCGCAACACCCATGGCAGCGGCGATGTTTCTGTACTTTTCACCGGTTGCAGGAGCATTGTATTCCATAACGGTCGGGAGAATGATCGCGTTTGCAACGCCGTGGGGGGTGTCGTACAGCGCACCGAGCGGATGTGCCATCGAGTGGACGATGCCGAGACCGACATTGGAGAAGCCCATGCCTGCGATATACTGACCGAGTGCCATGCCCTCGCGGCCTTCGTCGGTATTTTCAACGGCACCGCGGAGGCTCTTTGCGATGATCTCGATTGCCTTGATGTGGAACATATCGGAAAGCTCCCATGCGCCGGCTGTGATATAACCCTCGATTGCGTGGGTCAGCGCATCCATACCGGTGGCAGCGGTCAGGCTCTTGGGCATGGTTGCCATCATATCGGGGTCAACAACGGCGACAACGGGAATGTCATGAACGTCAACGCAGACCATCTTGCGGTTCTTTTCATCATCGGTGATGACATAGTTGATCGTAACTTCGGCCGCAGTACCTGCCGTTGTGGGAACCGCGATGATGGGGGTACACTTATGCTTGGTCGGAGCAACGCCCTCCAGACTTCTGACATCTGCAAATTCGGGATTTTCGATGATGATACCGATTGCCTTTGCAGTGTCCATGGAGGAACCGCCGCCGACAGCGACGATGCAGTCCGCACCGCTTTCCTTGAATGCCTTTACACCGTTCTGCACATTTTCAATGGTGGGATTGGGTTTGATATCGCTGAAAACATCGTATGCGATACCTGCGGCGTCAAGAACATCGGTGACCTTCTTTGTCACGCCGAATTTGATCAGGTCGGGGTCGGAGCAGACAAGAGCCTTTGCAAAGCCTCTTGCTTTGATTTCAGAAGCGATTTCCTTGATTGCGCCTTTGCCGTGATAACTGGTTTCGTTCAATACAAATCTGTTTGCCATTTCAAATACTCCTTATCTTGTTTGGCGATGGTCCATCGTCATTGTTAATATTATAACATAGAAAGTATGAATAAATCAAGATATATGATGAAAATGCGTGGAGGCTTATCCGGCTTCTGTATTCGTTCTATCATGCAAGGCGATCTTTGTTTTGATTTTCATTTAATTTGTGAAATGAATCCTGCAGTATCATGGAATCTGCCAGATTTTCACACACATATTCCGTCTTTTCAGCGTTCATAATAAGGTCGGAATCTCAAAGAGGGATTCCCAATGGAAATACGAATCGGGAAATCGATCCCGGGACGCATTTCCGGGATCAAACTTTTATAACATGAGGAGAAAACAATCATGGCAAAGTCCAATAAGACGCTCGTTCCCGAAGCAAAGGAAGCAATGAACCAGTTTAAGATGGAGGCAGCAAATGACCTCGATGTCCCCGTTCCATCAAAAAAGTCTGCGTTTCTGCGGGATCTGTCCGTCTTTCAGCCGTTGTCGGGTGAATCTTCGTATCCTGAGGACGGTTCTTCCGCCGTATCCCCGGCATCCCCGTCCAGTGCACCGATGAACTTATAAAAGATCCGGATGCTCTGACGGTAGACGGGCTTCTTGCGCGCACGGGGATTTTCTCCCTCCGGCACTTCCTTGGGACCGACCTCGATGCGCTCCACAAAGGTCAGCAGCGTCTCGCGGTCGAGCTCCTCGATGTGGGTGAACTCCTTTGCAAGGCAGAAGAAGCGGGCGTAGTTTTCCTCGATCAGCACCGCGGGATTCGGTGCGTTCAGAGAGTCAAGCTGCCGCTTTAATCCGTCGGCCTCGCGTTCCAGCTCCGCTACCATGCCGTTCAGACGGTTGTCATCCAGCCTGCCCTCGGCATAGTCGGTGTAGAGCTTTGTGATGACCTTGCCGATGGTGGTGAGGCGTGCCTGTGCTTTGTCGCGCTGCATCTTCTGTGCTTTTGCGTTGACCTCGCCGCACGCGGCACGGATCACATCCTCCACCATCTGCTGAATGTCGTCATCGGACATGGCAAGCAGGGAATTGAGATCCTGCCGGACGATCTCGCACAGGTCGGAATACCGGATTCTGACGCCTTCACAGCGGGTGGAAAGATCGCGCCGCTGATGCGTACAGGAGAGATACCAGTACTTGTCCCGTTCACCCTTGTAGACCGTGCCGCAGGAGCAGAGGGAATATCCGCACCGACCGCACACGGCGATCCCGGCAAAGATGCTTTTTCTCACCGGCTCGAACTCGGCGGCGGCACGGGTTCCGCGTCCCAGATTTTCTCCTGCCAGATCGAAGATCCGCTGGCTGACGAGGGCTTCATGCGTGTTTTCCGTCACCGCCCAGTCGTCCTCGGGGATATCGATCTTCTTTTTTGATTTGACGCTGACCTTGCGGC
The DNA here is from genome assembly GCA_017455975.1 of Clostridia bacterium. Taxonomy (GTDB): domain Bacteria; phylum Bacillota; class Clostridia; order Oscillospirales; family CAG-272; genus RGIG3925. The sequence continues at coordinate 9,204 of JAFTLK010000361.1, forward strand.
TTTTGCCAAGCACTGTGTGACCGAGGTAAACGTGGTTGCGCAGAATGCGCTTGACGGTGGTGTTGTTCCACATATCCGACGCGCGGGACGCACCCTCCTCGCTGAAATCGTCGCGGTAGAGTACCCGGTATTTCAGCGGCGGAATGATGCCGTCGTCGTTGAGATCATAGGCGATCTTTCTTGAGGAGTCGCCCGCCGCCGCCCGTTCAAAAATACGCTGAACGATGGGCGCGGTCATCTCATCGGGAACAAGCAGATTGTTGTTGCGGTTATCCTTGCGGTAACCGTAGGGGGGACAGGCACAGTACAGCCCGTTCTCCCGTTTGTTTTTCAGGACGTCCTTGACCTTGCGTGAGCCGTCACGGAGGTAGACCTCGTTCATGGCGAACTGAAACGGTGCCATGATGTTTTCGTGCTCGGTGTCAAAGTTGTCGGCGATGGCGATATAGCGGATGCCGTTTTCCGGGAAAAACTGCTCCGCGTAGTAGCTGGCTTCCCGCATATCGCGTCCCAGTCTGGATAAGTCCTTG
>JAFTLK010000362.1 GCA_017455975.1 Clostridia bacterium
CGTACCATCGGCTGTATCGGCGACAGCCTGTCCTCGGGCGAATTTGAATCCCTGAATGAGGCAGGACAGCGCGGGTACCACGATAAGTTCGAGTATTCGTGGGGTCAGTACCTCGCGCGGCTCGTCGGTGCCAAGGCGTACAACTTCTCACGCGGCGGCATGACGGCAAAGGAATATATGGAATCGTTTGCCGAGGCAAATGACTTCTGGAATCCCGACAAGCTCTGTCAGTGCTACATTATTGCCCTCGGTGTCAATGACCTGTTCGGACGGAAGATGCCGCTTGGCTCGACTGCGGACATCTGTCTTGAGGACTGGACAAAGAACAACACCGAAACATTTGCCGGCTGGTATGCGCAGATCATCGGGCGTTTGCTCACCATGCAGCCGAAAGCACGCTTCTTCCTGATGACGATGCTGCATTCGGGAGACGAGGCACATGACCGTGTCGTTGACGAGCATGCGGCTCTGCTGTATGAAATTGCAAAGCTGTTTGACTTTGCCTATGTTATGGATATGGCAAAGTACGCACCCGTGCAGGATGCCGAGTACCGCCGCAATTTCTATCTCGGCGGTCACCTCAACGCCGCAGGTTATCTGCTCACCTCCCGTATGGTCGCCGCATATATGGATTACATCATCCGCAATCATCCCGAGGACTTTGCACAGGTCGGATTCATTGGAGGAGAGGTTCATAACTGCGAGGCAAAATGGTGATACATATAAATTAGGAATGAGGAATGAGGAATGAGGAATTTACGGACAGCGATAACAGTACCCCCATTTCTCATCTCAAATTCCTGATAAAAAAACTACCGCCCATCTGTGATGCTTTATCACAAAATGGGCGGCTTTTTTCGTGTAAATCAATTCCTGATTCCTGATTCCTGATTCCTGATTTCTGATTTCTCATTCCTCATTTAATTTACTGGCGTGATCATCGGAATATTCAGCGCATACGGATGTCCCTCATACAGTGCGGCGAGCAGATCGGTCATATCCTCGACATCGTATCCGGTCGCATCAAACAGATCGTTTCCCGCATAGGACATTGACGAAAAGGTGCGTTCATCCTCGATCATGATCTCGACTGCTGCTGACGGGTGTACAAGGTCGTACCACCGTCCGACACCGGCGACATCAAGCACAGAAAAGAACAGAATATATTCGCGCTCGGCGGAAAAGATCGGTGTATCGGCATACCGCACGGCACTTTCACCGACCATGCCGTACGGTGCCCAGAACGTAAAGGTATCGCCCTCCGAAAACACGGTTTCATCACCGAGCAGGATTTCCTCGATTTTTGCCTGATACGGCGTGCAGATGTAAAGGGCTGCGGGGGAAATATCTGCCATTGGATGACGAGTGTGCAGATCCGTATTGGTGTATTCGCCGAACGGGTCGTAGACGCGGCAGACACCGCGGCGTTCAAAGGAGACATGTACAACGAGGTTTGGCTGACCGGCTGTAATGAGCTCCTCAAATGAGCCGTACTCTTTCTGCGGCATCAGCGCAAAGAACGGCGTCTCATTGCGTGCGGGAATCGTCTGCACATCGAGCAGGAACAATTCCTCCTTGGTATATCCGGATGCATCGAAGGTTGTCGCCCGCCCGAACGTGAATGCGCACAGGACCATCACGGCGAAAAATGTAACGTACGTGAAGAATGCAAGCCAGAAACTGCGGATTGTCATGGGGGACCTCCTTTTGTTGATTTTTGTGGGGGTGATCAGACGGTTGTTATGGTTGCATGATATGGCGGCGGAAGAACGCGCATCCAAGCCTTCCCTCACCAGGGAAGGCTAAGACGCGAAGTACCCCACCTCACGGCTTCATCCGCGGAAGGGTCGGAATGCTTATGTCATACGGATATTCGGTATAATACTCGGAGAGCAATCCGGCAAGTGTTTCGCAGTCATAGCCGGTGTCGGCAAACATTGTTTCTCCCGCGCGGGACATGGCGAGGAATGTGCGGTTATCCTCGATCATGATCTCGCCTGCCGCAGACGGATGCACAAGGTCATACCAGCGTCCGATCCCCTCGACATCGACGAGCGAGAAGAACAGAATATATTCACGTCCTGCCATATAGATCGGACAATCCTCATACCGGATATAAAAGTCATCAATGATGCCGTAGGGGGCGTAAAAGGTGAATTCATCGCCGATTTTTACCGCGTCGCCGAGTAAAATTTCCTCGACATGTGCCGTATAAGGCGTTGCAATATAGAACGAAACCTTTTCGACCGCTTCATAAGCAGCATTGTCGTTCCAGCCGTACAGACCTCCGTCATCCGTTTCCAGTTCCTTGTTTTTCTGGCGTGTGCGGGTACGGCGGAGCAGCGCTTCTGCGTTATCGGCGGCATCCTCCAGCAGATCGGTCGTGTAATAGCCGTGCGGGTCGTAAACTTCGGCGTCGTCCCGATCTTCCAGCGTGACGCGGACAACGAGGTTTGGGGTACCGTGCTTGATGAGTGACTCAAAATCCGAATAATTACCCTTTGGCATCAGTGAAAAATACGGTGTCGGTTCCAGCGCTTCAATTTCCATGACATAGCGTTCTTCCTCGGTGAGATGCGCACCGGACATTGTGGAGGCGCGGCCGAAGGTGAATACAGCGATCAGCATGCATGCAAAAAAGCCGATGTATACAAGAACAAATTCAAAAAACTGACGGGGAGATATCAAATTGCACACCTCCTGTTTCTATATCTGTACCTTATATGTATATGATAACATACAGCGGCAAATTTGTCAATAGTAAAAGATGATTTTTTGTATCTATTTTACAGAGCGGCAGAAGAATCCCCGAAAAAATTGTCGATTCTTTCATTGGATTTCAGTTAAACCTTGACAGCCATACGCAAATTTGTTATAATATAAAGTAATATACCCAATATCATACTTCCGATAGAAACAAAAAGAAAAGGAACCTTCTCATGAAACATAACAATATCCGCCGTGCCTGTGCGTGGCTGCTGACGCTGTGCACGGCGATACCCGCCCTTGCATCCTGCGGCGGTGACGGAACGACCGCTGCTGTCACCGAAACCGAGAATACGGCTGCTCTCACCGAAACTGCCGCCGAAACAGAACCGCTGGATATACTCGAGGCACGCAAGCTCGTCGACGATGAACTCGGCGAATACGACTTCGGCGGCTATGAGTTCCGCGTCATGGTCTCCGAGGCAGGCGGCAGAAAGAACACCGTCTGGGTCGAGGGTCTGTCCGGTGACGTCGTCGATGATGCCGTTTTTGAACGCAATTCCGCCGTCGAGGAGCGCTTCAACTGCAAAATTACGCTTGGTGCCGATTATCAGAACTACAGCAAGCTGTCGCCGCTTCTGACAAAGTCGGTCAAAGCGGGGGATGACGTTTACGATCTTCTCTCCTTCCATGTTGTCGGACTGGGCGAGCTGGCACTCAACAACTATTTTTACAACTGGTACGACATCCCGAACATCGACTTTGAAAAGCCGTGGTGGTCGGACTCCACTGTAAACGACCTGACCTACAACGGTATCTGCCCGATTGCCATCGGCGATATGGCACTGTCGGCGCTGTCCGCGGCGTACTGCGTCTTCTATAACAAGAAGCTTGGCGAGGACTACGATTTTCCGGTTCTTTATGAGGTCGTCGAAAACGGGGAGTGGACGATTGACCGCGTTGTCGAGCTGACAAAGGGCATCTACGTCGACCTCAACAGCAACGGGACTGTCGATACGCAGGAGGATCTGTTCGGCTACGTCTCCGACTGCAATTCCAATCTGGCGGCGTATCTGTGGGCGTTTGACAACCCGGTCTTCCGCCGTGACGGCGATGTCATGGAATATACCTTCAAAACCGAAAAGATCGCTGAAATGGTCACAAAGCTCTGCGGTATCTTCTCCATGCACGACGGCATTAAGTTTGACAAGGCGCACGTCAATCCCGAGGGACGCGGCAACCATGACTACGGACGTGACCAGTTTGCAAAGGGTCATGCGGTGCTGTCCAACGGCTATATTTCCATGTCGCTGACGCACTTCCGCGAGCTGGAAGATGAGTACGGAATCCTGCCGTACCCCAAGTGGGACGAGGCACAGGAGAACTACTACACCATGTCCGACGGCAACCACGAGGCTTTGGCTGTCCCGAAAACGGTGCAGAACATCGAGGCGGTCGGTACGATCACGGAAGCGCTGTGCGCAGAGTCCTATAAGATCCTCGTTCCTGCCTATTACGATGTCGCGCTGAAGGTCAAATCCACACGGGATGAGCAGTCCATTGCGATGCTCGACCGCATTGTGGAATCCCGTGTCTTCGATTTCGGCTTTGTCTATCACGCAAGCAAGGGAGCCGCCTTCCTCATTCAGGACCTTGTCAACACGAACAACAGCAACTTTGAATCCACCTACGCAAAGAAGGAAAAGGCGATCACCAAGCACTATAACAATGTCATTGAATTCTTTGAGACG
>JAFTLK010000363.1 GCA_017455975.1 Clostridia bacterium
GCCGATGTGCTCGGTGTCACGCTGGAAGAACCGAAAGAATGGCAGTGCTGCGGCGGTGCGTTTACCGCTGCAAAGGACGAAATTGCGACGAAGCTGTCCTCTGTCCGTCTGCTGAAAGCAGCGGCAGAGCAGGGGGAGGCGCTCGTTACCGTATGCTCTGCTTGCCATAACGTAGTCAAGCAGACCAATTACGCCATGCAGAACGATTCTGTGTTTGCTGACCGCGTCAATCGCTATTTCGCACAGGAGGGTGCTGAACCCTATACAGGAGATGCGCAGGTGTACCATTATCTGGAGCTTCTGCGCGACGTTGTCGGCTTCGATGCTGTCAGAAATGCCGTTAAAAATCCGCTTTCCGGCAGGAAAATCGCCGCGTATTACGGCTGTCTTCTGCTCCGTCCGTCCAAGGTCATCGCCATGGACGACCCGGAAAATCCGCGCATTATGGAAGACCTTCTCACCACACTCGGCGCAGACCCCGTCATCTGGGCACGGCGCAATGAATGCTGCGGCGGATATGTGACCGCCGTTTCCCCCGAACAGGCGGAAAAGAACAGCCGAAAGCTTGCGGATAACGCCATCGCCTGCGGTGCGGAGATGATCGTGACCGCATGTCCCCTGTGCAAATACAATCTCGAACGTCAGGGCTGCCCGATTCCTGTTGTCTATTTCACGGAACTGCTGGCAGAAGCGTTCGGTATTACGGAGGTACAAGCATGAGCCATCAGAAGAATATCCTCCGCGAGGAAATTTTAAGAATCAGCGGCGTCAACGTCAGAAAGTGCATGAAGTGCGGCAAGTGCTCTGCCTCCTGTCCGTCCTATGACGAAATGGAATTCCATCCGCATCAGTTTGTCTCCATGGTCGATGAAGGCGATATCGAACCGCTGCTGAACTCCGAATCCATCTACCGCTGTCTTTCCTGCTTTGCCTGTGCCGAACGCTGCCCGCGCGGCGTCGAGCCTGCAAAGCTCATCGATGCTGTCCGTGTCACTGCAACAAGACGTCAGGGCGGCGACCGCATCAAGCCGGAAGACATTCCGTGTATGCTGGATGACCAGACCCCCGGACAGCTTCTTATGACAGCGTTCCGTAAATACAAGAAATAAATAAGAGGAGATCACCAATGCAAAGAATCGGCGTATTTGTGTGCCACTGCGGCACGAACATTGCAGGTACTGTGGATGTTCACGCGGTCGCAGAGGCATTGAAAGCAGAAAACGGTGTGATCTTTTCCACCGATTATCCCTATATGTGCTCCCAGGCGGGACAGGATATCATCAAGAACGCGATCGCCGAGCATCACCTGACCGGTATCGTCGTCTGCTCCTGCTCACCTCGTATGCATGAAGCCACGTTTCGCAAGACAGCAGCGGCGGCAGGCCTGAACCCCTATATGGTCGAGATTGCCAACGTCCGCGAGCAGTGCTCGTGGGTCCATAAGGACATGGCGACCGGTACCGAAAAGGCGATCATCCTCGGACGTGCGGCCATTGCCAAGGTCCATCTGAACGCACCGCTGACACCCGGGGAAACACCCGTGACCAAGCGTGCGCTTGTCATCGGCGGCGGTATTGCCGGTATCCAGTGTGCACTCGATATCGCAGAAGCGGGCTTCCCCGTCGACATCGTCGAAACCAAACCCACCATCGGCGGCAAGATGGCACAGCTTGACAAGACGTTCCCGACGCTCGACTGTGCAGCATGTATTCTGACCCCGAAAATGGTCGATGCGGCGCAGAACGAAAACATCCGCATCTTCTCCTACAGCGATATCGCAGGCATCAGCGGCTTTGTCGGAAACTTTGAGGTCAAGATCCGCCGCCGTGCGCGGTATGTAAGAGAAGACCTCTGTACCGGATGCGGCGCGTGTGTCGAAAAGTGTCCGCAGAAGAAGATTCCCAACGAATTCAATCTCGGCATGGACAACCGTCATGCCATCTATATCCCGTTTGCACAGGCGGTCCCGAAGGTTGCAACGATCGATCCGGATGCCTGCAATATGCTCAAAAACGGCAAGTGCGGTCTGTGTGCACGTGTCTGTGCGGCAGGTGCGATTGACTACAAGCAGCAAGATTCCATCGTGACCGAACAGTACGGCGCAATCGTCGCCGCAACGGGCTTCAATCACATCTCCCTTGATAAGTTCGGTGAGTTTGCATACGACCAGTCCAAAGATGTCATCACATCCCTTGAGTTTGAGCGTCTGACCAATGCCGCAGGACCGACACAGGGCAAGCTCCTCCGTCCGTCCGACGGCGCGCATCCGCAGAAAATCGTCTTTGTCCAGTGCGTCGGATCCCGTTGTGACAGCTGTTCCGAAAAGGGCAAGGAATACTGCTCGGGCATCTGCTGTATGTACACAGCCAAGCACGCCATGCTGACCCGCGATAAGTACCCGGATACCGACGTGACCGTCTTCTATATCGACGTGCGTACCCCCGGTAAGGCGTTTGACGAGTTCTACCGCCGCGCCGTCGAGGATTACGGTGTACACTACATCAAGGGTACGGTCGGTAAGGTCGTGCCCGAGGGCAAAAAACTGCTGGTGCAGGGCTCTGACCTCATCGGCAATAAGCAGGTGCACATCGATGCAGACCTCGTCGTCCTCGCCGCCGCGATGGAACCCGATAAGACTGCCAGAGGTCTTGCAACCATGCTGACGGCATCGATGGATACCAACGACTTCTTTACCGAAGCGCATCCCAAGCTCCGTCCTGTTGAATCCCCGACGGCAGGTGTGTTCCTTGCCGGTGCCTGCCAGGGACCCAAGGACATCCCGACCACCGTTTCGCAGGCAAGTGCCGCGGCGGCAAAGGTCATAGGCCTTTTATGCAAGGATAAGCTGACCGGTAACCCGTGTGTTGCGGGCGCTGACGAGTGGATGTGCTCCGGATGCTCCGTGTGCGGCAATGTCTGTCCGTACGGTGCGATTACCTATACCGAAAAAGAGTTCAAAATGCCTGACCGCACGACAAAGGTGCGCCGTGTCGCACAGGTCAACCCGGCTGTCTGTCAGGGCTGCGGTGCCTGCACGGTCGTCTGTCCGTCGGGTGCGATGGATCTGAACGGATTCAGAAATAACCAGATCATGGCGGAGGTGGATGCAATATGTCGGAACTGAACAAAGAATATAAGCCGCTGATCGTTGCGTTCTGCTGCAACTGGTGCTCCTATGCAGGTGCGGACCTCGCAGGCGGCAACCGTCTTGCGTATCCCGCGGATGTCAAGATCATCCGTGTGCCGTGCTCCTGCCGCGTCAACCCGATGTTCATCCTGCGCGCGTTCGGACGCGGTGCGGTTGGCGTCATTCTGTGCGGCTGTCATCCCGGTGACTGTCACTACTCGACCGGCAACTACTATACCCGCCGCC
>JAFTLK010000038.1 GCA_017455975.1 Clostridia bacterium
ACATCCTCCTGTGTATGAAAGAAGAATGCCGCGGGATGGACATTCTGGAAACTGTGCGTAAAATGACCGAGGGCAGAGTAAATATCGGTTCCGGCACGCTGTATGATCTGCTGGAACAGTTTGTCGAAGAAGAAATCATCGTAGAAACAAAAGCAGAAGGCCGACGCCGCAGTTACATCATCACAGATAAGGGTAAAGAAATGCTTGCCGGAGAGTATGAACGGCTCCGTCGTCAAGCTGTCGATTATGAAATGATTTTCGGAGGTGAGCAGAGCAAATGAAGGATACGAAGAAGATATTCTGGACAATTTCCGTTTATAATCCCACTGCCATTGCAGAGAAGCTGGAAGAAATGGCAGCGGAAGGATGGATGTTTGAAAAAACGGGCAGTATGTTCTGGACGTTCAAAAGAGCAGAGCCGAGGAAGCTCCGTTTTGCCGTAACCTATTTCCCGGGTGCATCCGACTTTGATCCCGATCTTACCGAAGGTGAAAAGATCAAAGCGGATTACTGTGCCGAAGATGGTTGGATACTTGCTGGGCGGTTTGATATCGTGCATATCTATTACAGTGAAAATCTGGACATCACGCCCATCGACACCGATCCTGCGACACAGGTAAACACCATCTGGAAAGCCATGAAAAAGCGTGTCATGCCATCGCAGGTGTCCATGTTTGCCCTGATTGTGTTTTATCTTTTTACACAGTTTTCTCAATTGCAGCGTGATCCCATCGGATACCTGTCTGATCCGTTCCACTTTTACTCGATTCCTATGTGGAGCATCCTTTTGCTCTTTCATGTGGTGGAAATCCTCTCATGCCTGATCTGGCGGCGGCGTGCAGTGAAGGGTGCGGAAAACGGTAACTTTATGCCCATCCGAACCTCACCGCTTGTGGGATATGGTCTGCTCGCTCTGTCTGTCCTGTGCATGATACTGGCGTACACAGGCGTGAGTATGTCCTCACGATCCATCGGTTTTGCGCTGGTTTGGATCGTTGTGCTGTTTGTCATCCTGTTCTCCGGTAACTTTGTCAAAGCAAAGATGAAAAAGTACGGCTGGTCGAGAGGAATCAATCGGTTTCTTTCCGTCACGGTTGTTGTTTTGATGACATTTTCTTTTTTGACAGGTTTGGTCACTTTGGTATTCAGCGGAAATCTGTCGTTCTCGGATCGGAAAGAACCTGCCGGGACATATGAACTGTACGGAAGAACAATAAATTATTATGACGATACGCTTCCACTGTATATCGAAGATATCATAGAGACAAGTGTTTCCAAATGGAACAAAGAGGCAAGATATCAGGAAACTCTCCTGCTTTCTTATCATGAATACAAGCAGAACAATATTCCCGACAGTACAACAGATCGGCTTGATGTCAACAAAGATCTGGAATACAGTCTCACCGAAGTAAAGATCCCGTTCCTCTTTGACAGTATCAAAAAAGCGGTACTGGACTCCCGGAAAGATGATAAAACAAATGACGGCGAAGTGGTATTTACCGATCACTTTGAGCCGAGCGATCCCTCTATCTGGGATGCGGACGAAGCTTATCAGCTCCATTGGAGCGACAGTATATTGGATTCTTATATTGTGTGCTGGGGGAATCGGATCGTGGAAATTGATTTTTATTGGGATGTCACGGATGCTGAAATCCGCACGGCTGCAGCGATTCTGAAAGATGTGGAGGTGCCTTATGAAGAAGTTGTGGAATAAGGAACTCCCTGTATGGCTCAACTGCCTGCATCTGTTCTGCCGTGGTTTCCAGATTGCAGTCATCGGTTATTTTGCTTATAGCCTCTGCTTGATGATTTTTAACGGACATACACTGGTGCATCCGATGCTATATTTCTTCGCCTTCATTATCCCCGGACAACTGTATAACCGCATTGCTTTGCGATATGGGCTAAAAGATAACAGGCAGGAGTTGAAACAGTATAACCGAATTTATCTGCGCAGTGTTCTGATTGCCATCGGACTTGTGACCTTACTTGTGGTTGGAACTGTGCTGTATGCAGTGTACGGAAAATAACATATGTGCAGTGGCACTGTTTGAGAGAAGTTTCGCCGCTTCTTTTGAGATATTACAGGGACAGCATTTTCTTTTGCCTCAAACCCCTTGACATTATCGGGAAAACATATTATAATAATAGTATATTGTAACATCCGAAAACTACACAAAATCAAAGGAGATTTCCCATGAAACGAACACTCAGCTTATGCCTTGCGGCGCTCCTGCTGACCGCATCGCTTGCAGCCTGCGGCGGCGCGGGTGATACCCAGACCGCAGAAACCACCGGTGTGCAGAACAATACCGATACCGCTGCATCCGAAACCGAAGAACCGGCGTATGTTCCCGCAGTTACCGATATGGGCGGACGTGAATTCCATATTATGTCCAAGATGGAAAATGACGAAAATGGCCGCTGGACCGCAGAGGACTTCAAGATTGAAGAAGCCGACGGTGATGTCATCAACGACGCGATCTTCAACCGCAACCAGAAGCTCGAGGAACTGTTCAACTGTGACATTGTCAACCACTTTGAGGCGATGGGCAATCTGTTTTCCTACACCCTGTACGGTACCATTTCCAAGCTGGTCCAGGCCGGCGACACGATGTATGACTTTGTCATGCCGCCCATTCAGGACTGTGCAAAGCTGGCATCCGACGGTATGCTGTGGGATCTGACCATGTTTGATTCCATCAACCTCGACCAGCCGTGGTGGAACCAGGTCTTTGATGAAGCAACTACGATCGGCGGCAAGTCCTTCTACGGCAACGGCGATATCAGCCTGACGTTCATGCGTGCCGCATATGCAATCTTCTTCAACAAGGCCGTTCTGGAAAACTATGACCTGGAAAGCCCGTACACCGTCGTTGATGAGGGCAAGTGGACCATTGACCGTCTGATGGAAATGGCTCGCTCTGCGGCGGAAGACATCAACGGCAACGGTTATATGGACTCTGAAGACAATATTGGTATGGCGATGCTGTACAACTCCGGTGAAGCCTTCTATGCGGCGACCGGCGTCAAGCTCGTTACCGTAGAAGATGGCAAGCTGACCTGGACCGGCGACTCCGCAAAGAGCCTTGCTGTCATGGAAAAGATTTATCAGATCTATGATGAAAAGCAGACCACCATCAACTGTGATACTGCATCTCTGATGTCCGGCAGCTATGCTTCGATGACCAACGTTGACCGCGGTGCTGCTTTCATGTCCAACAATAAGACCCTGTTCCTCTTCGGTACGATGAACAACGTCCCGCTGATGCGCAACATGGAGGGTGACTTCGGTATTCTGCCGCTGCCCAAGTTCGACGACAATCAGGAGCGTTACTTCTCCTATGTCCATACCTGGTCCGCATCTGCCGCTGCGATCCCGATTACCGCACAGCTGCCCGAGGAAACGGCACTGTTTATGGAAGCGGCTGCATACTATGCACGCGAGGAGATTACTCCGGCATACTACAACGTCGCGCTCAAGACCAAGTATGCGCGTGATGAAGAATCCCAGAAGATGCTTGACATCATCTACGAAAACCGCTGGTGTGACCTCGGTAACCTGTACAATGTCGGTGAAGTTCTCACCGGTATGACCTCGCTCGTTACCACCGGCAAGAACACCTTTGCATCGATGATCGCATCCAAGGAATCCAACATCGAAGCAACGCTGGAGCAGATCAACGAAGCATTCCTTGAAAACGAATAAGACTTGAACGAGATTTTTTGAAACCGTGTGGGGTACATCCTGTCCGGGCGCTGTGCTTCGGGGATGTACCCCCTTTTTCCGACAGATATGATGAAATTACAGGGAGACAGAATTTATCTTGCCACGCTCACGCGCGAGGACTGCTTTGCGCTGTTGGAAGATTTTGAGTACGATTTTGCCTGTCCGGCGGAGGAACTCCGCATCGGACATGCGCCGGAGAAGGCGTTTGACTGGTACAATGAGATCCAGCGTCTGCAGGGCGACAGACACGTTCGGCTCGGCATTTTCAAGCAGGACGGCAGTGTGATCGGTGACATTGCCCTGCAGGATATTGACCGCGTCAACCGCTGCTGTTCGATCGGTATGGGGATGGCGAAGCTGGAAAACCGCGGACAGGGATACGGACAGGAAGCGGTGCGGCTGATGCTTGCATACGGCTTTGACCATCTCGGTATGGAGCGCATTACCGCAAACACACTGGATATCAACATCGGTGCGAGAAAGTCATTGGAAAAGTGCGGCTTTGTTCCGGAGGGCAGGGAACGCCGTGCGGTATATCTGGGCGGGGTGATGCATGACAGACTGTGCTATGCCATCCTCCGTGAGGAATTCCGGGAACACCGTTCTGCCGGACATCATCGGGCACTCGATGAGATGCTTGCCCGGCGCGGCTATCTGCCGGTGACAACATTTGCGGATGGGACACCGGTAACCGCACAGACATGGAAGGCGCGCAGAGATGAAATGCGGCAGCTTCTGGAGCAGTATTCCTATGGCGTGATGCAGGATACACCGGTTACAGTCAAGGGTGAAACGATACACACGGATCAAAACGGCTTCGGCGGTAAGGTCAGCATCGAAGAAATCAACATATCCTTCACGACGGTTCACGGAATGATGACATTTCCTGTGACTCTGTTCGTGCCGAAGACCGAGACGCGTCCGCCGGTGTTTCTGCATCTGGCATTCCGTGCATATCCCGACCGGTATATTCCTGCCGAGGAAATCACGGATGCAGGTTATGCGCTTGCCGTGGTGGTCTACCGCGATCTGGTCAACGACAATCTGCACGGTGACTATTCCGACGGGATTGCAAAGCATTTTGGCACAACCGCCGACCGTACTCCGACGGAATGGGGAAAAATCGGCATGTGGGCATACGGTGCCAGCCGTGTGATGGATTATCTGTGCGCAGAACGCCAGGATATGGATACGGCGCATGTGGCAGTCATCGGACATTCCCGACTCGGCAAAACGGCACTGTGGTGCGGTGCGCTGGACGAACGGTTTGCAGCGGTCATATCCAACAATTCCGGTTACGGCGGTGCCGCATCGTCAAAGCACGGTTCTGGTGAGCGTGTGACGGATTTCCTCCGTGTCGGCAGCTGGGACTGGTACTGTGAGAACTTCAAGCAGTTTACCGATGCATTGGAGGACGAAAAGCCGTATGACCAGAGCTTTCTGCTTGCGATGATCGCACCGCGGCTGCTGTGTGTCGGCTCTGCCGAAACGGATCGCGGCGCTGACCCGCAGTCGGAGTTTCTGACTGCCCTGCATGCGTCCGCTGCATGGGAGCTGCTCGGTGTTCCGGGATTGGTCTGTCCCGACCGGATGCCGGAGCCCGGTGACCATTTTACCGGAGGCAATATCGGTTATCATCTGCGCGGATGGGGACATGCGCTGTCCCGTGAGGACTGGCGCGCATACATCCGTTATCTCAATCTGAAATGGAAGGATATGTGATTATGAAGAATTATACCTTACAGAAATCCTGCGATGTGCTCGCAGCGTATGACGTTGTTGTTGTCGGCGGCGGTACTGCCGGTGTCATTGCCGCGATTGCGGCGGCAAAGGAGGGCGCATCCACGGCGCTGATTGAACAGGTTGGCGCACTCGGCGGATCGTCCACCGGCGCACTGGTCACGCCGACGATGAGCACGCACGTCGACGGTGCGCCGATGAATTCCTATATCGTGACCGAGCTTGACCGCCGTGCCGCCGAACGCGGTGCGATGGTACAGCGCGGTGTGTCCCGCTACTACGATCCGATTCTGCTGCCTGTGGTACTGGAAGAAATGGCAGTGGAGGCTGGTGTTGCGCTGTATCTGTACACCGATCTCATTGAAGTGGTCAAGGAAGGAAACCGGATTGCCGGCGTTTTCGTCTCGGACAAGTCCGGTATGCATGTCATCGAGGGCAAGACCTTCATCGACTGTACAGGGGATGGCGACCTGTCTGTGATGGCAGGTGCCGCCTACACCAAGGGCAATCCGAAGACCGGCAAGAACCAGCCGATCTCCCTGCGCTATATGGTTTCCGGCGTTGATATGCAGGCGTTCCACGAAACGGCACCCGATTCCATTTCGCTGTGGGACGGTGCCTGCTACGCCGCCTGCACGACGCAGAATCCGCGCACCTCGGTCGAGCGCATTATGGCACAGGCGCGCGACAATGGCGATCTGATCCCCGAGGATCTTGCATACTGGCAGGTCTTTACGATGCTCAACCGTCCCGACACACTGGCGTGCAACTGTCCCGAAATCTTTGACCGCGTGGACGGTACCTCTGCCGCTGATCTGACAAACGCCCAGATTTCCGGCAAACAGTCTGCCATGCGTCAGCTGGCGTTCTATAAGAAATACTTCAAGGGCTTTGAAAAGGCGTACATTTCCGGCTTTGCGTCGATGGTCGGTATCCGCGAATCGCGTGAAATTGCAACGGACCGCATTCTGACCATTGCGGAAGCGAAGCGTTATGCCAAGTTCGACGATGCGGTCGCGCAGACCAACTATCCCGTCGACATTCACGGCTTCGGTGACGAATTCACCAATGAGCACGTCGAGGGCATCGAGAACGAAAAGCCGTACTTTGAGATTCCGTTCGGTTCGCTTGTGGTCCGCGATGTGGACAACCTGTTTGTCGCAGGACGCTGCATCGGCTGTGACTTCTTTGTGCAGGCGGCGATCCGTATCATTCCGACCGTTCGCGCAACGGGTGAGGCAGCAGGCATTGCTGCCGCCATCTGCGCAAAGGAAGGTGTGACGGCACACGAGGTCGACGGTGTCCGTGTTCACAATACCATGGTGGAACGCGGCGCGGATTTTGATGTGCGCTGAACAAGAACGAAAAACTTCATAATCACTGACTGCCGCAGAATGTCCGCATTGGAATCTGCGGCATCTTTTTGCAAGCTTGTGAAAATTTCAAAGTTTTTACGACAAAACGAATTGACAAAACTGTGATTTTGGAGTATAATATTACGGTAAGCACAGAAAAACTGTGCCAAAATCAAAACGAAAAGCAGAGGTGAACACCATGGACAGCGGCAGTCGAAGTACCCCCGGCGGGCGATGGCAGAATGTATATGAATGTCGGCGGACTGTACGGTCTGTCCGGTTTGCCATGTGATATCCTGCCATTTCTCGTTTTTCGGGACTCCTCCGGCTACATCCCCAATTTTTGAGTAAAGGAGCCCAAGTAAATGAACGAAGAACTGGAACTGATCTTTGAAGAGATCAAAGCCCTGCTTGCCGAGCGCAAGTATGCACAGCTGTATGCACGCGTCAAGGTTCTGCAGCCGGCCGACATTGCCCTTTTGTTTGAAGACATTCCGATGGAGGATGTCATTCTGACCTTCCGTCTGCTTCCCAAGGACACGGCGGCGGAAACCTTTGTCGAGCTGGAGCCGGACCGTCAGATGCTTCTGATCTCCGCGTTTTCCGATGCGGAATTGAAAGCCGTGCTGGACGAGCTGTATCTGGACGATACCGTCGACATCATTGAGGAGATGCCGGCGAATGTCGTGCGGCGTATCATCCGGTATTCCTCGCCGGAAATGCGTCAGAATATCAATGAAATCCTCAACTACCCGACCGATTCCGCCGGCAGCATCATGACCATCGAGTTTGTCGATCTGCGCGCGGAAATGACGCTGGATGAAGCGTTTGAGCACATCCGCACCACCGGCTGGGACAAGGAGACCATTTATACCTGTTATGTCATCGATGCAGACCGCCATCTGGACGGTGTGGTTACGGTACAGCAGATGCTGCTCTCTGACCGCGGCTGCACGATCGGCGAGATCATGGATCGCAATGTCATCTCCTGCAAAACGTCGGATGATAAGGTAGAAGTGGCGCAGACCCTGAACAAATACGACTTTCTGGCACTTCCCGTTGTTGACAACGAGGAGCGGCTTGTCGGTATTGTCACCATCGACGACGCCATTGACGTCCTGACCGAGGATGCGACCGAGGACATGGAAATCATGGCGGCAATCACGCCGATTGAGAAGACGTATCTGCGTACCGGCATTTTTGAAACATGGAAGCAGCGTATTCCGTGGCTTCTGCTTCTGATGCTGTCTTCGACCTTCACGCAGAAGATCATCACAGCGGCGGAGGATGCGCTGTCGGCATGTGTTGCGCTGACGGCGTTCATTCCGATGCTGATGGGTACGGGCGGTAACGCGGGCGGACAGGTTTCTGTCACGGTCATCCGCGGTCTGTCGCTCGATGAGATCGACTTCTCCGACTGGCTGCGTGTGCTCTGGAAGGAGCTGCGCGTCTCGCTTCTGTGCGGCGGAACGCTTGCCGCGGCGAACTTTGTCAAGCTGCTGTTCATCGACCGCGTGACGCTTACCGTCGCGGGCGTGGTCAGCATCACTCTGGTTGTGGTCGTCATCGCCGCAAAGATCGTCGGCTGTCTTCTGCCGATTGCCGCAAAGCGGATCCGTCTCGATCCTGCCGTCATGGCAAGTCCGTTCATTACGACCATTGTTGATGCATTGGCACTGCTGACGTATTTTCAGATTGCAAAGGTCATGCTCGGAATTTAATCAAAAACAGACACCGGAGAACTGTCGGGAATGTCCCGCAGAACTCCGGTGTGTTTTTTTGTGATGATGGGAATGCTTGTCAGCCGTTCTGTTTTTTGTATGCGTCCAGCAGATGGGCGAGGGTATCGGGATCGTCAATGAGTCCGGCAAGCTCGTCGGCATTTTCGATGCCGTCTGCATGCGAGAGGATCTCGTCGATGGTATCCGGGTCGATCTGTGAGATGAGCTCTGCGGCCTTATCTGTGCCGCCGACCTGCTCGATGAGCTTCTCTGCCTGTTCGATGCCGCCGACCTGCTCGATGATCCGGCCGATGTTGTCCATGCCGCCGACCTGTTCAATCAGTGCGTCGGCATCATCGCCGCCGATCTGACCGATGATCTCACCGACGTCTTCGATCTCACCGATCTGCTCGATGATCTCACCGATGTTCTCGATCTCGCCGATCTGTTCCATGACGTCACCGATGTTTTCTGCCTCGCCGATTTTTTCGACGATCTCATCGAGATCTTCGATCTGTCCGATGATCCGGCCGAGCTGTTCCGCCTGTGCAATGAGCGCGGAGAGCTTTTCGGGCTCGTCCATGTATTCCTGTACGATGGCGGGCTCGATGCCGAGCTTGTCACCGATGATCTCGGGAAGTGCCTGCCACAGACGGAGGGCGCCGACGATGAGAATTACCAGGATCAGATGGCCGATCACCGACCAGATCAGCATTGCGCGTGCATAGGTTTTGATCGTCTGGTGCCGGCAGGCAAGGGAGAGGATCAGGCTGACGATCAGTCCGATCACGGGGAGTGCAAGAACAAATGCAAGACCGAAGAATGCGCCGGTGCCGAGCGGTTTCTCCGCAGCTTGGGTTTCGGGTGTGTAGGTTTCCATATATTGCCTCCTTTTGTCAGGTCATGGTGACGGGAACGATCTCATCGCCGTCAAAGGTCATGCGGTCGATGCAGAGAACGCGGTGCCCTGCCTCTAGATCGCCGATGATGCGGCGGTGGTAGACAATCAGCCATTCATCCTCGGTGCCTTCCACATGCAGATAGCCGTGGTGACCGGGGCCGTTGGCGATCTCCGACGAGGACAGCACCGTTTTGCCGGTTCTGCAGATCTCGGTGGGAGATGCCGAATGGCTGGATGCGACGTGATAGGTGCCGTTTGTCCAGCCGCCCTCCGACCACATGAAGTGATAGACGCCGTTTCTCTTCATCATGCACGGTCCCTCGACATAACCGTCCGGCGTGATGGAACGGAAGATTTCGCCGTCCTCAAACGGGACGAAGCCGTCCATTGTTTCATTCATGACAGCCATGTTGCAGTGTCCCCAGCCGCCGTAGTAAAGATAGACCGTGCCGTCGTCGTCCTTGAACAGATGCGCGTCGATCGGCTGTGCGCCGTGGATGATCTTCCCGATCAGCGAGGTGCCGAGCAGATTCCGGAACGGACCTGCCGGGCTGTCGGAAACGGCGATTTCCAGTCCGCCGCCCTCGTCGTCCTCATGAATGTCGTTGGTGGCAAACATCAGGTAGTATTTTCCGTCTTTTTCGGTGATGGTCGGTGCCCAGACCGCGCGGTGTACATATGGATATCCGGACATGTCGATGATACCCTCATGCTTTTCCCAATGGATCAGATCGGCGGACGAAAAGGCATCGATGTTCATCTGATCTTCGTATTTCGTGAAGGATCGGGTGACGTAGATATAATATTTGCCCTCATAAAAGCGTGCTTCGGGGTCGGCATACCAGCCGGGAACGATCGGATTCATTGCGGTTCCTCCTTTATCGGAAAAAGTTTGAAATGTTCTTTTGCATAGCGGTATAATACCGGCGTGATGCCGGGATAAGTCAGCTGTGCATCGGGCGGGAGCGCATCGAAGGTCTGCACCTCAGCCATCTCGCTTTCGGGGAGCGGTGCGAGGTCTTTGATGCTTGCAAGAAAGACCATACCGTTTGCATGCCCTCTGTCATCGGCGGCGCAATAGTCAAATCCGACCCGGATGTCAAAATCGACGGCACCCGACTCCTCATAAAGCTCGCGTTTCGCCGCATCCTCCGGCGTCTCGCCCGGTTCAATGTGACCGCCCTGCGTTTCCCATGTCCTGCGGTCGCGGTGACGGCTCAAAAGAAGTGCTCCGTTGTATTCCGACAGGACAACAACATATTTGTATGTACCGAGTGTGCCTGCCGGGGAAATGTGACATTGCATTGATATGTCCTCCCCTCCTTTTGTCCGGTGTTTTCTTCATTATACCACGCTTTTGCCGAAAATGCAACGCCTGTGCAAAAAGAATCGCGATCATGCTTGAAAAGAATGCAGACATACTTGAAAAGTATATCCGTGAAACTTGACAAGCAGCGCTTTTTCTGTTATAATGATGGTAAAAAGAACTGCTGTTCCAAGGGGGTGTCGGTATGGCAGACAACATGCATGCCGTGCAGGCGCGTGCGATCGCCGCTGCTGTCCGGCGGAAAACGGACGGGATACCGCTGCTCGATGATGCGGTCTGTTCGGCTCTGCTTGAAAATCGGAGCGGGACCTGTTTTTTCACCGGACATCGCGACATCCTCGGGCACGGTACACGCGATGCGGATACCTTCCGATGTGCATTGCGGGACTGGCTCGGTGAGCAGGTCAACTGGATGGTCTATCAGGGCTTTTCGACGTTTCTCTGCGGCGGCGCACGCGGATTTGATCTGCTGGCTGCGGCGGAGGTGCTTCGCATCCGGGCGGCATATCATCCCGGTATCCGGCTGATTCTGCTGCTGCCGTGCAGAGAGCAGACGCGCGGTTGGAACGCGCGTGATCTTGCGCTGTATCTGGCGGTACTGGAACGTGCCGAGGCGTATTATATACAGTCGGATTATGACAGTGACTGCATGTTCCGCCGCAACCGGCTGATGGCGGATCTGTCCTCGGCCGGTGTTGCTTATTACGATCGAAGCCGGGAGCGCAGCGGCACCGGGATGACCGTGCGGTATGCCGGAAAGCTGGGGATCCCGATGGTCTATATGCCGCTGTCGGAGCCGGAAACCCCGGCGGACGGTACGGGGGAGGACACATGCGGGCACGGTTGATCTATGGTGCGGCGGCAGGTCTTCTGCTCGCCGGAGTGATTCTGATCGGCATGTATATGCATGATGCGTTTATCCGTCCGTTTGGCGGTGATATTCTTGTTGTGATCCTGCTCTGCTGTCTGGTTCGTGCGCTTGAGCCGTGCCGGATACCGATGCTGCCGCTGTGGGTGCTGCTGTTTGCCATTGCGGTGGAATTTGCACAGCTGCTCGGGATCGCAATGCTGATCCCCGAGGATTGGACGGTTGTCCGCGTGGCGGTCGGATCGGTGTTTTCTGTCTGGGATCTGGTCTGCTATGCCGTCGGATGCATTCTGTTTTGGGGAGCGGAGCAGGGGGTAAAACGGTGCCGGATACGCAGAAAAAAGTAAAAAAATCAGCAAATGCTATTGACAAATAACGCGAATGGTGTTATAATCAAAATAATCATACAGGGATTTCTTTGGAGAGGAGAACGATCATGAATGTGTCTGCTGCAATGATGATGACCGGAATGCGCATGTGTGCCATGTGCACTTGTGTTATGCAGATTTTTATGACCGGCGCTCCGGAAAAGAATACCGCCGCATAAGTCAAGTGCGGTCCGTTTTCAGAAAACAAGGGGGCTTTGGTCATGCCGGAGTCCTCTCTTTTGTTTGTCTGTCCGTGCCCGACACGGATTTACCCTGTATGGGAAGCAGCATCCAAATTTTTATATTATAAAAGGAGAAAAACCATGAAAAAGTTTCTCGCTCTGATCCTTTGTGCGCTGCTGGCATTCGCCTTCACCGCATGCTCCTCGAACGGTCTTGAAATCGCCGTTCCCAACGATACCACCAACGAAGCACGCGCGCTGCTCCTGCTGGAAGCAAACGGCATCATCAAGCTCAAGGAAGGCGCCGGCATCACCGCTACCATCATGGACATCGCTGAAAACCCCAAGAACATCACCTTCAAGGAAGTCGAAGCTGCACAGATTCCCAACATCCTTAAGGACGTTGACTATGCTGTCATCAACTCCAACTACGCCATCGAAGCAGGTCTGGATCCGATGAAGCAGGCGCTGACCGTCGAAGGCTCCTACTCCGCATACGCAAACATCGTCGCTGTCAAGGAAGGCAACGAAAACACCGATAAGGTCAAGGCACTGGTTGCAGCACTTTCCTCCCAGAAGGTCGCTGACTACATCACCGCTACCTACGCCGGCGCTGTCGTTTCCACTGTTGATGCACCCACAGACGGCTTTGACGCATCCGTTGACTATGCCTCCCTCGCAGGTCAGACCATCACCGTTGCAGCGTCTCCCGCACCGCATGCAGAGATCCTTGCTGTTGCAAAGGAAATCCTTGCTGAAAAGAACGTCACCCTCGAGATCATGGAATTCACCGACTATGTCCAGCCCAACAATGTTGTTGAAAGCGGCGAGGTCGATGCAAACTACTTCCAGCATACGCCGTACCTCGATGACTTTAATGCAAAGAACGGTACCCACATCGTTTCCGCTGCTGCCATCCACGTCGAACCCATGGGTCTGTACGGCGGCAAGCAGTCCAGCCTCGACGCACTCAAGTAAGACGGAGATCTGACAGACAGCACAATGATAGAGATCCGGAATTTAACCAAAACCTTTACCACGAGTGCAGACGACGGTACACAAACGACGTTTGACGCGCTCAAGGATGTCTCCCTGACGGTTGGGGACGGGGACATCTACGGCATCATCGGCATGTCCGGTGCGGGCAAGTCCACACTGGTGCGCTGCATCAACATGCTTGAGCGTCCGACCGAGGGTCAGGTGCTCATTGACGGCGTGGATGTCGGTGCGCTCAAACCGAAGGAGCTGCGTGAGATCCGCCGCGATGTGACGATGATCTTTCAGGGCTTCAATCTGCTGATGCAGAGAACGTGCCTTGCCAATATCACCTTCCCGCTGGAGCTGTCCGGCATGAAGCGTTCCGATGCGAAAAAGAAAGCACGGGAGCTTCTGGAAACCGTCGGATTACCGGATAAGGCCAATGCGTATCCCGCACAGCTGTCCGGCGGTCAGCAGCAGCGTATTGCGATTGCGCGTGCGCTTGCGACCAATCCGCGTGTCCTGCTCTGTGACGAAGCGACCAGTGCCCTTGACCCCAACACCACACATGCCATTCTCGAGCTGATCCGCAAGATTAATCGGGAGCTTGGCATTACGGTCATCATCATTACTCACCAGATGTCGGTTGTTGAAGAGGTCTGCTCGCACGTTGCAATTCTGGATGAGGGACATGTGGTTGAGATGGGCGAGGTGGCCGAGGTCTTTGCAAATCCGAAGTCCGACGCTGCAAAGCGTCTGGTCTATCCGAATGCCGGCGATGGTCACGACGATGACGCGGAGAAATCTGCGGGCATTGCGGCCGCAGCCCGTTCGGGTGAGCGTGTTCTGCGCATTGTGTTCAACGGCTCGCACTCCACGGATAAGCCCTTCATCACGCAGATGGCGATCGATACCGGCATTGCCGCGAATATCCTGTATGCCTCCACGCGTTGTCTGGGCGACCGTGTCTTCGGCGACATGCTGCTCGGCATTCCCGATGATCCCGTGTGTCTGGAAACCGTCCGTGGCTATTTTGCAAAGGACGCGGATATTATCATGGAAGAAGTAATAAAGGAGGATGACCATGCTTGACCGTATGTTTACCTCCGAGGCGCTCGAGGAAGCGCTGTGGATTCTGAAAAATGAATTCCCGATGGCAGTCTGGGAGACGGTTTATGTCACGGTACTGGCAACGCTGTTTGCCATTGTACTGGGACTTCCGCTCGGTGTTCTGCTGGTGGCGGGGGAAAAGAACGGCGTTCTGCCGCTGCCCGCGCCGGTGATGAGCGTGCTCAATGTCATCATCAACCTGCTGCGCTCGGTGCCGTTCCTCATTCTGATGATCCTTGTGTTCCCGCTGACACGTCTGATCGTCGGCACATCCGTCGGTACGGTCGCATCGATTGTACCGCTGGTTATCGCCGCGTTCCCGTTTGTCGCGCGTCTGGTGGAATCCAGCCTGCGTGAGGTCAACCCCAACATCATCGAAGCCGCACAGAGCATGGGTGCATCGCCGATGCAGATTATCTGTAAAGTGATGCTTCCCGAAAGCGTTCCGTCTCTGATTTCCAATGCGACCATCGCAATCACGACCATTCTCGGTTACTCCGCGATGTCCGGCATCATCGGCGGCGGCGGCCTCGGTCAGATTGCGATCAACTACGGCTACTACCGCTATCGGTATCTGGTCATGGTGATCGCGGTTGTCCTGCTGATTCTCATTGTGCAGATTTTCCAGACGGTCGGCACGACGCTGGCTGTCAAGTCGGATAAGCGTATCAAAAAGAAATAATCTGTGATTTTGTAAAGCAAAGTCCGGTGCCGTTCTGTATCCGTATGATATGGAACGGCATCTTTTTTGTCCAAATACAGCATAAATTCGGAATACCTATTGCAATTTCCGTGAATTTGCGGTAAAATAAACATATAGACATCGATTCTGCCAATTCGATTTTCCGCACAAAACCATTTGTGACAGAAAGGATTTACGACCATGAAATTTCAGTTTCTCGGAACTGCGGCAGCGGAGGGAATTCCCGCGCTGTGGTGCCGCTGTGACGCCTGCCGCCGCTCGCGCGAGATGGGCGGACGTGCCATCCGTACCCGTTCGCAGGCAATCATCAACGATGAGCTGCTGATCGACTTTCCAGCGGACACCTACAAGCATTTTCTGGACAACCGGCTCGATCTGACGAATGTGAACTGGTGCTTTATCACGCACAGCCACTCCGATCACCTGTATGCGACCGATTTTTCCTGTCTGAACCCCGGTTTTTCGCATGTGCAGGACGGATACTGTCTGGCGGTCTACGGCTCGGATAAGGTCGGCGAAAAGCTCGCGCCGGTGATGGGCAGTCTTACATCCAAGGGGCTCGCATCATTTACCGAGATCAAGCCGTTTGTGCCCGTTTCCGTCGGACGCTATACCGTGACCGCACTTCCTGCCATCCACGATGTGAACGCGGGTCCGCTGTTCTACATGATTTCGGACGGCGAAAAGACGGTGCTTTATGCGCACGACACGCACTATTTCCACGATGATGTCTGGGCGTATTTCAAGGAACAGGGTGTGCATTTCGACATGGTATCGCTGGACTGCACCAATGCCTGCCTGCCGCTGACCTATGTCGGACACATGGGACTTGCGGAAAACGTGCAGGTGCGCACACGGATGCTCGAGGAGGGCTATGCCGATGAAAATACGCGCTTTGTATGCAATCACTACTCGCACAACGGTATTTCCGTTGTTTATGATGACTTTGTCCCCGTTGCCGGAAAAGAGGGCTTCCTGGTTTCCTATGACGGCATGATCATGGAGGTCTGATTATGAAGGAGCTGCAGATACTGAAAACCGAGCTGCATATCGGGCTTGAAAAGCCGGTGCGCCTGCTGCACGTGACCGACTCGCATATCAGTCTTGCAAACGAAGCAGACGCGGCATACGATCCGGAGCTTCCGGCGCATGCCAAACAGCGCAGCGATTCCTTCGGCGGCGAGGAACAGGTGGAATCGTATTTTGAACAGGCGCTTGATTATGCGCGGCGCGAAAACATTCCGATGCTGCACACAGGCGACCTCTACGATTTTCTCTCCGAGGCAAATTTTGCGTATATGGAACGCGCACTTGCGTCCGTCGATTCCATTTATGCCGCCGGCAATCACGACTTCTGCCATTTTGTCGGACGCGCGATTGAGGACTACCAGTACAAATGGGAGAATCTGCGCCGCGTACAGCCGCATGTGAAGGAGAATCTGTATTTTGATTCCCGCATCATTGGCGGTGTCAACATCGTGACGCTGGATGACGGCTACTACCTGTTCTCCAAGGGGCAGGAGGAAATGCTCCGTGCGGAGGCGGCAAAGGGTTATCCGATCCTCTTGTGTATGCATGTCCCGCTGTATACGCCAAAGCTGGCGGCGGCAATTCTTGAACACAATCCGTGTGCCTATGTCACCGGTGCACCGCGTGAGATATACACAAAGTATCCCAATGACCGCCGTCTGCAGCAGAATCCCGACCGTGCGACGCTGGAAATGATCGAATACATCAAGTCCGAGCCGATGATCAAAGCCATCATTGCAGGTCACGTCCATCTGAACTTTGAAGAACCGCTGGACAACGGTGTTCCGCAGATCTGCACACACGGCGGCTACAAGGGATATGCAAGAGAACTGATTCTGACATAAAGAGAGGGAGCTGCGATGAAACTCGAACCTGTATTCCTCGGCACAGGCGCTGCCGAGATGTATCCCAATCCCTTCTGCGGCTGTGAAACGTGCGAGCGGGCGCGCAGAAACCGCGAGACCCGTCTGCGTGCGGCATTTTTGCTGGATGAAACGATGATGGTAGACTTCGGTCCCGATGTTCCGGCGGCATCCCAGCACTGGGGTGTTCCGCTGTATGACGTGGAGCACGTCCTGATTACGCATACGCATGAAGACCATTTCAACGCGGCGACGTTTTCCGTGCTGACGATGACCGACATGAAAAAGAAACCGATGAATTTCTATCTGTCGGCGGCAGGACTTGCATGGGTCGAGCAGATCATTGAGACACAGCGCGGCATGAACGGTACGTTCGGTTCTATGCTGTCCTCGCTTCTGTCGCAGGGCAAGATCGCCTTCCATGCGCTTGAGCCGTATCAGACATATGAGATCGGCGGCAAGCGGATTACCCCTTTGAAAACCATCCACCGCGGCTACGGTGCCGGGGAGACCGCGCAGAACTATCTGATCGAGTGGGAACGCGGTGTGTGGCTGTATGCCGCTGATACCAGTTTGTACGGTGAGGAGAATCTGGCGTTTCTCGGTACTTGGGCAAAGACGCACGGTGCGCTTGATACGATGATCGTGGAGGGAACATTCGGCTCCCGCAGACTTCCGAAGGACTCCGGACATATGGATGCTTATCAGCTGGCACAGCAGATGGCAGATCTTCGCCGTGTTTCGGTGCTCGACCGTCACAGCCGTGTATTCATCACGCATATCAACCAGGTACAGCATTTTTCTCATGCGGAATATCAGAACTATTTGCAGATTCACGCCGATGCCAACATCACGGTTGCCTATGACGGCATGCGGATCTGACGCGTAAAGAAATATTTATAAAGGAGTATACAGAAATGAAAATGACAAGAATTACATCCGCACTGCTTGCGCTTCTGACGCTTGCGTCTCTGGCGTCCTGCGGCGGTGACGACACCGGGGCGAAATCGACCGATGCCGTGCAGGGCGGCGAAACGACAGCGGCGGTGACAGAACCGGCGGAACCCGAATTCATCGATGCTCTCGGTGAATATGACTTCGGCGGCGACGATTACAACATGCTGATCCGTGAATGGAAAATCAAGGATTTGTTTGTGGAAGAATCCATCGGTGAGGTCTACAACGACGCCGTTTACGAACGCAACAGAAAGATTGAGGAACGCTTCAACATCGATTTCACGATGCAGACACTGCCCGAAGAGGGCGCAACGTGGAACAAGGCGCTCGGCGCATCCGTCATGGCAAACGACGGTGCCTATGATGTCGTCATGCCCGACTACTGGTGGGGCTGCGAAACCGGCGGCTACTTCCTCAACATGCTCGATTATGACGATATCATGGATTTCAAGCAGCCGTGGTGGACGCACGGCTGGAATGACAATGCGGAAATCTATGACCAGATGTATTCCGCTGTCGGTTCTCTCTGCGTCGATATTTATTCCAATACGATTGCCATGTTCTTCTCCAAGAATATCGTCAATCAGCTGGATATGGAATCTCCCTATGACCTCGTCCGTAACCGCAAGTGGACGCTGGAAAAGATGAAGGAAATGGCCGCACAGTCTTCCGCCGACCTCAACGGTGACGGTGTGCTCGATCTGTCCACCGACCAGTTCGGCGCATTCTTTGATCTGCAGTCAGGCCGCGCGCTGCTGCCTTCCTCCGGCTGGGAAACCTCGACCAAGCAGGCTGACGGTTCCTATGCATATGAGTTCTGGGGCGAGGATTTTGTCAAGCTGTACAACGAAGTCTTTGATATCATCTGGAATATGGAATCGGTTTCTTATAAGGGCGAAAATGCATACAACGCCTTTAAGAACGACCGACTGCTGTTCTTAGCCCAGGGTATCGGTGTTTCCGCGAATCTGCGCGACATGGAATCCGACTTCGGTATCGTTCCGTATCCGCTGAGAAACGAGGAACAGGAGGATTATATTTCCTATAACTTCGGTACATTCTATCTTGCCATTCCCAAGTCTGCGTCCAATCCGGAAATGTCTGCGGTCATTCTGGAAGCGATGAACGCGGAAACCTATCACACTGTCAAGGATGCGTACTTTGAAATCAATATGAAGGAAAAGTTCAGCCGTGATGAGGATACGCAGGAAATGCTCGACATGATCGTCGATAACCTCCGCTTTGACTTCACGTTCGTCAACGAGGCTGCGACCGATCACATCGTCATGTACTTCTTTGATCAGATTTCCAACAAGAATCAGAATGTTGCTTCCGCTTACGAAAAGCGCCAGAAGCTGTTCCTGAAGAAGCTGGAAAATCTGTTTGAGACGTATGCCGATACGGTAGAGTCCTGATTTCGGATTCTTTGTATCACCAAAAATAAACACCGACGCACCTTCGGACTCCGGAGGTGCGTCGGCTGCTGTTATGCGGTTAGTCGTCAAAGAGCCCTGTGGAAAGATAGCGGTCGCCGGTATCGGGCAGAAGAACAACGATTGTTTTTCCTGCATTGTCCGGTCTGGCGGCAACCGTCATTGCCGCATGCAGTGCCGCACCGGATGAAATGCCGGCAAGGATACCGTCGCTGCGGGCGAGGAGCTTGGCTGCTGAGAAGGCTTCCTCTGTTTTTACGGTGATGATCTCGTCATATACGGTTCTGTCGAGGTTGGCGGGAATGAAATTGGCACCGATGCCCTGCAGCTTGTGCGGTCCTGCACTGCCGCCTGAGAGAAGTGGGCTGTCATCGGGTTCAACGGCGATAATTTGTATGTCGGGGTTCTGCTCCTTCAGATAACGGCCTGTTCCGGAGAGCGTGCCGCCGGTACCGACACCGGCAACAAAAATATCGACAGTTCCGTCGGTATCCTCCCAGATCTCGGGTCCGGTTGTTTTATAGTGCGCTGCGGGATTGGCGGGGTTATCAAACTGACCTGCGATGATACTGCCCGGGATGGATGCGTGCAGCTCTTCCGCTTTGGCGATGGCACCGGTCATACCGTCTTTTCCGGATGTGAGAATGACCTCGGCGCCGTATGCGCGCAGCAGATCGATGCGTTCGCGGCTCATGGTGTCGGGCATTGTCAAAATTACACGGTAGCCGCGGGCCGCTCCGAGCGCGGCGAGTCCGATACCGGTGTTGCCGGATGTCGGTTCGATGATTGCGGCACCGGGCCTGAGAGCGCCGGATTGTTCGGCAGACCGGATCATTTCGCGCGCGATGCGGTCTTTTGCACTTCCTGCCGGATTAAATGATTCAAGCTTGGCAATGATGTCTGCGCGGACACCGGCGCGGGCGGCGCATCCGGTGAGACGGAGCAGAGGCGTGCGGCCGATCAGTGTTTCGATGGAAGAATGGATGTGCATAATGTTCTCCTTTTCTGCGTGGTTATGTGATAAGTATAGCACGGCTTTCAGCAATTTACAAGAGATTCGAAAAAATATTTCAAAAATTCGAATAAGTGGTTGACAAGATGGAAATCATATGTTATAATATATAAGTCACATGAGAAATGCAACGCGTTCTCTGGAACAAAATCAAGAAAATTTCAAAAAAGTTTGAAAAACCTCTTGACAAAGCGGATTGAGTGTGATATAATATATAGGCTGTCGACGAGAAGTACAAACGAGTGCTTCAAATCATCAGCAGATGATCCTTGAAAATTGAACAACAGACGAAAGATTGTACGAATTAATGAGAGATGAGAAATTGTCTTTCAGGAA
>JAFTLK010000364.1 GCA_017455975.1 Clostridia bacterium
TAACCGCATACAGTACATCTACCATTTGCTGCATATGTGTGATTATAGAATGTCTCGGTTACATCATACACATCATACAATTTTAAATTTCATACCCGGATACCGCAATCGTCCGTGTCCGGGATTCTACTATATATTTTATTATGAAATCCTTGATTTGTAAACAGATTTCTGTAAATTTTTTGGGAATTTTCAAAAGAATCCGAAAAAATACATCCCGCACACGCGGTACGGGATGATTTTTGTGTGGTTGGTTGGGTCGGCATACCTTACTGTCGCTCTGCAAGGTAGATACTCACGCGGGACTGGATGATCTTTGTCACTTCCGCAAGCGACTTCACGCCGTTCTGCCAATAGGACAGCTCTTCTGTGACGATCGCTTCCACCGTATCATCACTGCCCGCTGACATATGGCAGTTGTCAAGGAAGTACAGAAAGGCATCAATATCTCCCTGCGGCAGCTCCACGCAGTACCCCAGCGGGTCGCCGTTTTCATCAAGTTCCGGGACGATCGGGACATCGGAGATGACCTCCGCCGACAAGACAACGATCGGGTCGGACGTATCAAAGGAGATCGCCGGTTCGCGCATATGGGCTGACGGATTTCCGATATCAAGATAGACATCGGCAGAATATGTATAATACCGCTGCGCATCAAACAGCGCACGGATCCCCTCGCGTGTCACGGGCAGATCCTCATGCGTATCGGCGGTCTGCCGTTCCGTGCTCAAAAGATACTTGATAAACGATATGCACCCGTCCCGCACGTCGGTATCAGCAAGGATTGCTGTATGACCGAATGCACGGATATGTGCGCCGCCGCCATGCTCCGACGGATAACCGCAAAAGACATATTCCTCATCCCCGAACAGCTGCCGTGCCATCATGATCTGCTCGGGTGCGTCGATCCACAGATTCAGATACATCAGACCGCCCTCACGCAGACGGGCAGGCAATGTGGGATTGGTATACCCCCATGTTCTGTCGGAATGCGTTGTCAGATAGCCCGCGGTCTCATCGAGATACGTCTCGGACAGACTGTCCAGCAGCCGCACGACCGCGCGGAATCGGTCGCTGTCATAGTTTGCAGTTCCCGCCGCAAGATCAAAAAAGTCCATGATCCCGTTTTCGTACAGCATCTTCTCTGCAAGCCGATCGGAGAACAGCACACACCCGTCGTCAAGCCGTTGTGCGCATTCGATGAACGCATCCCACGTCAGAAAGTCACGCGTGACCCTTGGCAGACAGACAAACGTATTGATGTACATTTGTGTCGGAACGGAGTACAGCTTCCCGTTCCATTCCGCGGCATCCCGCACACAGCCGAGCAAGTCATCTCCGACATACGGCGCAAGATCCAGAAACGTATTTTTATCGTAGTAATCCTGCAGCGACACGCGCATATCAAACAGCACCATATCGGGATGGGCACGATTGAGCATACGGTCGGCGATCAGTGCAGCGATCTCCTCTGTATTCATATTGGCAGTATCCACATAATTGATGCTGACCTCATATGCTTCATTGTCGCGGTTAAAGGCAATGACGGATTCCTTGAGCCATTCAAACTCTCCGTAGTAATCAAGCTCGATGACCTGCTTCGGATTTTCGTCGGGGACTGTTTCGGTGTGGATGTAATAAAGTTTTGTGTTTGTATAACGGTTATTCTCGATCCTTGATGATGTGATATAAAAATTCTGCTCATCGATGATCCATAGATTCCGGTAATACATATTTGCCGAAACACCGCAATCGATCCAATCGGCGACTTTAACAGGCGGCAGATTATCGCGGTAAGCATACAGTCCCATAGTGTCAAACAAATATAGATTCCCATGCGTATCCGCAATCAGATTCATATGATCCTTGTCTTCGGGAACACGGAATTTCTTGTCTTCGTATATACCGGTATTCATATTCAATACGGAGCATTCACCGACAGACCATACAGGAAGCCATTTCCTGTCACCGATATAATCCATAAACGAAAGATGCTTAAACAGATTCGATTCTTTTTGAAAGACAATTCTGCCTTTTGTCAATTCCTGCTTTGTACTGTCATATTCCACGCTGAAAAAACAAGTTCCCTCGGCGCGATGCAGCAGCACCGCATTTCCATCCTCGATTTCCGAAACGATCATATCGCCGTTTGACCAGAATTCGGGATAGACTTCATCAAGGCTGATCTTTGCCCGAAGCGTTCCGTCCGATTCCGCGATGCCGAAATAATACAGTTCATTCGGATATCCGCCTTCGCTCCATATCACAGCAAAGCATGCATCCGACAACAAATAGGCATAATCCGGCATAACACCCTGTATCATGGGAACAGGTATCGTTTCAGACATCTCACCGTCTGCATAAACAGCCAGATACCCCTGCATTCCTTTCTCTGATTTCTCATATCCATAGATGTACAGTTTTCCGTCCTTGGCATAGGTGTTCCGATAATGAAGTTCAAAATAATCATTATACAGACCCCTGCTGTCCATGATCTTCGACGGCAGATCATTTGTCAATTCGACTACCGTATATTTCAGCGTATACGGAACAGAGGGCACGGAAACCGTACCCTCCTCTGTATTCGATTCAATCAATGCAAGGTCTGACGTTTGCGTTTCGGGCGCAGGTACGATGGTCGCCTCTGTGATTGCTGCTTGCGTTTGCGGTGTGATCGTGGGTGTCTGTTCCTTGCAGGAATACAAAAGACAACTCATGAGCACAAGGAGAAGCAGAAATACAAAAAGGGTACGTTTCATTTACATCATACCTCCAAAATTCACCGATTTTGATACATGCTCAAAAAATGATCTCTAAAAACCGGACTTCATTTACTTGCACGCCAATAACCGCATACAGTACATCTACCATTTGCTGCATATGTGTGATTATAGAATGTCTCGGTTACATCATACACATCATACAATTTTAAATTTCATACCCGGATACCGCAATCGTCCGTGTCCGGGA
>JAFTLK010000365.1 GCA_017455975.1 Clostridia bacterium
TATGCTGTTTGAAGCAAAGGACAATGCACAGCTGCTGCCCATGCCGATTCCGCCGTCGGTGATCCTGCTTGCGCGGATGACCTCCCTCTATCTTATGAATCTGCTCTGGGGTTCCTTTGTCATTCTGCCGGCGCTTGTCTGCCATATCTGGTTTGTTGGGTTCTCCGTGGGCATCCTCGTCCGCCTGACCGTGCTGTCTTTGCTGCTTGCGCTGTTTGTGCTGGCACTGTCGTGTATGCTCGGTTGGGTTCTGTCGCTGATTGCCGCGCGTATCCGGAATAAAACATTCGTGACGGTATTTCTGTCGCTTGCATTTATCGGCATTTATTATTATGTTGTCGGAACAGGCTCCTCCCGTCTGATGGAGCTTCTGATGCAGGAAAGCGACCGCATTGCCGACGCCCTCGGCAGGATTGCACCGCTGTACTGGCTCGGCGACGCGGCGGCAAACGGAACGGTCGTCTCGTTTCTGCTCTCGGCACTGATGCTGGCGATTCCGATGGTGCTCGTCTATCTTGTGCTGTCGGCGGCATTTTTGAAGACAGTCACAACCTCCCACAGCACGGCGCGGATCCGCTATGATGCACAAAAGCACCGCGGGGCGGTACGAAGTGTCAATCGCGCGCTGCTTCTGCGGGAAAATACCCATCTTCTGTCTTCTGCCATCTATCTGCTCAATGCCTGTATCGGACTTGTGTTTCTTGCGGCAGGTGCGGTTGTTGCCCTCGTTAAGTACGATCTGCTGGCGCAGTCGCTGGTTATGTTCGGTGCGGATCTGATTCCGGCGATCTTCTGCGGCATGGCGGCAATGATGCTTGCGATGGTCGTACTGACACCACCGTCCGTTTCGCTGGAGGCAAAGACGCTGTGGCAGCTGCGTGCGATGCCGGTTTCCTCCAAACAAATTCTGCTGGCAAAATGGAAGCTGCATCTTGTCTGGTGCGGGATTCCGACAGCACTGCTCTCGGCGGTCGGTATTGTGTTCTTTTTGCGCTTTGATGCGGCGGCAATTGTGCAGTCGCTTGATCCAACACTTGCCGCACTTCTGCCGCAGGTGACGCTGACCGCATTGGATTATCTTGCGGGTATTGCCGCACTGGTGCTTCTGCCGCAGCTGTTTTCCGCTGTGATGGGCGGGATCGGACTGCTGCTCGGTCTGCGGTTTCCGAACCTGAACTGGACGAATGAAGCGCAGGTCATCAAGCAGGGAACAGCGGTCATGCTGTCGATGTTTGCCGGGCTTGCACTTGTCGGGATTCCTGCGCTGACGGTGTATTTTCTGCGGGCGTACATGTCTGTATCGGTTCTGCTTCTGATCTGGACGGCGGTATATGCCGTTGGTGCGGTCATCGTGTACCGCGTGATCTGCGGCTGGGGCGTGCGGACATTTGAGAAATTGCCGGTATGACACATGGAGAACACGATATGAGAGAAGAAAAAGTTACATTCTGCGCCGATCCTGCGTATCCGCTGAAGGGCTGCCTGACGCTGCCGGATTCCACGGAGACGAAATGCCCCGCTGTCGTGTTTGTGCACGGCTCCGGTTCCTCCAATATGGACGAAAAGGTGTTCAAATTAACGCCCTTCCGTGACCTTGCACACGGACTGGCATCTCACGGCATTGCCTCTCTGCGGTACGACAAACGCTCCTATGCGCACGGCTTCAAAATGATCCGTGATAAGCGCGCGCCGCTGACCGTAAAGGAAGAAACCGTCGA
This sequence comes from Clostridia bacterium, assembly GCA_017455975.1. GTDB lineage: Bacteria > Bacillota > Clostridia > Oscillospirales > CAG-272 > RGIG3925. The sequence continues at coordinate 1,719 of JAFTLK010000365.1, forward strand.
CGATGCGGTCGCGGCGGCACGTTTTCTGCGGAACGACAGCCGCATTGATCCTGACCGGATTTTCATTGTCGGTCACAGCATGGGCGGGATGCTCGCCCCGCGTATCGATGCGGCGGGCGGTGATTTCCGCGGACTTGTCATCATGGCAGGCACGCCGCGCCGGCTGGATACCATTCTGCGCGAACAATGCGCCGCACAGCAGGAGACAGCACCCACATTTCTGCGCGGTTTTGTCAGACGGCAGATGGACAAAATGCTTGCTCCGTTTGACGACCTTGACACAATAACCGACGCGGAAGCCATGAAGAAGAAATTCGGCGGCGGTACCACGCTTTACTATTTCAAGGAGCTGGCAAACCATCCGGTTTCCGAAGCACTCGATGCGTGCAGAAAGCCGATGCTCATCATGCAGGGCAGCCGCGATGCACAGGTCAGCACCGAGCGCGATTATGCGCTGTACCGGGAGCTGCTTGCAGACCGCGATAATGTGGAATTCCGCCTCTATGACGGGCTGAACCATGTCTTTGTTCCGGCGATTTACGGCACGATTGACAAGCTCAAAAAGGAATACAGCGTGGAGCAGCATATCGGCGCAGACGTGATTGCCGATATTGCGGAGTTTGTCCATCGGTACTGATCTTTTATTGGATTCTCATTACAGGGATATCGCCCGGCAGCGGTATCCCTGCTCGATTTTTCAAAAATTTTCGGGGAATCTGAACGTTTTGCATTTCTCAACCGACTATATAGATGAAATCGATTTCAAAATCATAATCCGGGGAGGTGACGGTTTGCGCACATTTGAGGACTTATTGCAGGCACATTTTCTGCCATTGCAAAGGTACATCCGGTATAAAATATCCAATCCGCACGATGCAGAGGATGTCATGCAGGAGGTCTGTCTGACAGCAGCCGAGAAATTTCCGACGCTGAAAGACCCCGCCGCATTCAAGGCATGGCTGATCGGCATCGCCGGACATAAATGCCTGGATTATTACCGCAAAAAGGCGCACACGATGGAGATTCCGCTTGATGCGCTGTCGGAGTCCGCTTTGCGCGTCGGCAGATGCGGCGTGACGGAGCAAAGTGTGGTGCTGCAGACGCTGGATGCGCTCGGCGACAAGGAAAAACAGATTCTGTATCTGTATTATTTCAAAAATATGCCGCAGGAGGACATCGCAGGACAGCTCGGTATCCCCGTCGGAACCGTCAAAAGCCGCCTGCATTACGCAAAGGAAAAGTTCAGACAGCAGTATCCGTACAGAAAAAATGAAAAAGGAGAAACGAACATGACGAAATTACCCGAATTTTTGCCGAAATACGAAATTAAAATTTCAAATTTACCGCCCTTTTCTGTGAAGTGGGAGGAATTGCAGGGCTGGCTGCTGGTTCCGCGTGTCGGTGAAAAACTGGCATGGGGACTCTATGATATGCCGTCCGGCAAACGCACGGAATATACGGTTATGGAAGCAATCGGAAAAGCTGAAGTGCATGGAATCGAAGGGGTCGAAATTACCGCGGTACAGTATGGCGCGGAAGATTACTACCGTACCGGTTCTGTCAATGAAATGGAGCGGCGGTTTATCGCACAGCTGACCGATACGCATTGCAGATATCTTGCGGAAAGCCATGTGGAAAACGGTGTCAGAAAACTGTATACGTTTCTTGACGGAGATGCCTTTTTGAATAATTGGGGTTTTGGTGCGGAGAATTGCGGCAATGAAGTCAATTTACACGCCAAAGGATTTTTGTGCAGAACGGAGCAGGAAATTATCGGAACGCTGCAAAAGGAAACCGTCGATATTGTCGGCAGGTATGATGTCACAATCAATGGCAGAACCTATGATACGGTCTGTGTGATGGACATCCAGTGCTTCAATGATGGCGTTGTCACCGAGCAGTACCTCGACCAAAACGGCCGCACCGTTCTCTGGCGCCGCTTCAACAAAAACGACTGGGCATTTTCCCGCTACGGAAAGCTGTGGACGGAACTGCTTCCCGACAACGAGCGGCTGACCGTCAACGGTGAGACGTATGTCCATTGGTATGACTGCGTGAGCGATTATATTTTCTGATGTGTTTTAGTCTTATGTTGTCCCGGCAGGATCCACTGTAAAAACAGCAACAGAAGCATCAAGGCATGTATTTTGCCCGGATGCTTCTGTTTTTTGACTAATATGAGATTTTGAAATAATCAAGATATTTTTTGAATTTATCCTGTGCCGCAAGGCAGGTATCGGTTAAATATCCACGTTCCCGTGTCCATTCGGAAAGACCGCGATAGTAGAACATCTTCAATTCTTCATCGATGATAAACGGAACAATTTGATTGCGCAGACATTCCTTGAAAAGCAATAATCTGCCGACACGTCCGTTGCCGTCCTGAAAAGGATGGATGCGTTCAAACCGATAATGGAAATCAAGGATATCCTCAAAGGTCTTTTCCTTATTTTCATGATAACGTGCCAGAAGCGCTTTCATTTCAGCGCCAACCGAATCGGGGCTTGTGGTGTCTCTGCCGCCCACTTCGTTGGGGAGCTTTTTGTAATCACCGACGGCAAACCAGGACTGGCGGCTGTCGGAGGTCCCGTTTTTGAGTGTGCGGTGCAATTCTTTGATGAAGTCTTCGGTCAGTCGCTTGGCGGCGTTGTCAATGACAAGATCAATACAGCGGAAGTGGTTGGCAGTCTCCACGATATCGTCGACATTGATATGCTCGTTTGTCATACCAATCGTATTGGTTTCAAAAATATAGCGTGTTTGGTCATGTGTCAGGCGACTGCCTTCTATGTGATTGGAGTTGTAGGTCAGCTCAATCTGTACTTTATGATAAATACCGCCTGATAAAGACGTCGCTTTTTCCCGCCGCAGAATACCAAGCAGGGTTTCGGGTTCGGCGTCGCTGCGTGTTTTTCGCTTCGGTTTTTCCGCATCGGCGGGAATCATCCATGTTGTTCCTACGAGCATTGCGCCGCCAACACGTCCATCGGCACAGTAATTGCGGACACTGCGTTCCGAAACATTCCACTTTTTTGCGGCATCACTGACGGATATATAAGCCATGAAAATTCCTCCTTGGGGGGTGATACCATTATTATATCACATTTGCGGCAAAATATCAATGAAAAACAAGATGAAAATCAAAGATATTTTGCCGCAAACGGAAAATGATTGAAAAGATTATCCTTATAAAGACTGTCTGTATGCAGTCACTGCCTTACGAATTTGTCCCCGCAATCCACGTCTGCGCCATGTCGGGATCGTCATCGAGATCCCAGCCGGTTGCAATCGTGTACTTGTGCATATTGTTGTAGGAAATACCGCCCACATGACAGAGCAGATCGGGATTGTCGGTGTTGTAGGTGTTGTCGCAGACCGTCATCTGTGCTTCTGCGTCAGGGGAAATGATCGAGTAGATCGCGGCACCGATGGGTGCGGACTCAAAGGTGTTGCGCGCGATGACAAGGGAGCCGCCTTCTGTTGCCGCGTGGATGCGCCACAGGAAAATATGATGTCCCATCGGCTGCGGCCAGATTTCGGAGCGGCGGGGAAGCACTTCACCGTAAATCGGGAAGCCGCATCCTGCGTTGATGCAGAGATTGTCGGTGAACTCCGAGTCGATCATCATCTTGTCGCGGTACTCAAACGCCGCCATGCCGTAGGTGTTGAACGTGTTGCGGCGGCAGATGAAATTGCGTGCCGGTACGGTTTTTTCGCCCGGTCCCTGATGGGTCACGCAGGAATCATAGACACCGTAGAAGTCGTTGTCCTCAATCAGAATGTCGTTGCCGGATTCCCAGAACTCAACGGCATTGCCGAAGCGGATGAAAAGCTCCCGGTTCCAGACACAGCCGCCGATCATGCGGAACGTACAGCGGCGGACGGTGACGTCGTCTGCGTGATCGCCTGCCAGTGCGTGAACACCTGAGCCGAAAAATTCAATGTCTTCAATGACCATATGGCTCTTGAGCCAGCCAAGACGTCGTCCGCCCCAATGCGCAAGCTCGATGTGCGCATACACCTCTGCCGGATTGCCGACGGAGTACAGAAGCAGCTCCTGCTCAGTCGGAATGTCCTTTGGATGGTTGCTCTCGCCGAAGCGGCTGTCCCAGAAGTCACCCTGCTTTCGCAGATCCGTGCGTTCCCAGCGCAGTGCCGCACCGTCCAGACGCGCATTGCGCTCATGCGGTGCAAGTGCCTGCCACGGACGGTCATCGTCGGACTTCTTTGTGAAAATGATGTTGCCGACATCGCCCATCGTCGGATAGCGGTAACGCCAGATGTTGTTTTCAATTTTTTCCCAATCGTCTGGGTCAGAGGCGTCAAGCGAGCCGCAGAAGACCGGCTTGTCGCCCTCGCCGTACGCACCGTAGGTGATCGGTGCGCCTGCCTCTCCTGCAAACGACGGGAACATTTCGCGGAAAACGCAGCCGCGGCGGAACAGCACCGTGTCGCCGGGGGCAGGGGTCAGACCGGAGGCATGCGGCCATGCGGTTTGGGGGCTGCGTCCGTCGGGGGTGGGAGTATTCAGTGTCGGATCAATGTACCAGATTGCCATGATGTGTCCTTTCTTTCTGTTGGATGTGTATGGTATCCTCTGTTTGTTGTTATAATGATACTATAAATTCATGCAGAAATCAAGCTTTTTTGAGAAAAGAGCAGAAAATGATAAATTCCCATTATTCCTATTGAAATTATAGGAATTGTGTGGTATAATAGTGCCGGCAACAAAGAAAGGAGCGATGTACGGATATGATGATTTCCACGAAAGGCAAATATGCCCTGCAAACGATGATTGATCTTGCACAGCAGGCAAGACTGTGTGCATGTGAGGATACGGAATGTACCTGTGTGTCGCTGAAAGCCATTGCCGAGAGGCAGAATATCTCGATGAAATATCTGGAATCCATTGCGGCACTGCTCAACCGCGGCGGACTTGTCAAAAGCACGCGCGGCAAGGACGGCGGTTACCGCCTTGCAAAGCCTGCCGATCAGATCACGGTTGCCGAGGTTATGGCAATCACGGAAGGTTCGCTTGCTCCGGTGTCGTGCCTGGATACCTGCTCGGACGGTCAGTGCGTCCATGCTGACGGCTGTCTGACACTTCCGATGTGGCAGAAGCTCGATGCGGTCATTGATGAATTTCTGTCCGGCGTGACGATCGCCGACATTCTTGACCGAAATATTTGACAGTGATGACGCTGTCACGAATTGTTTACAAATTCCTATCCAGAAAGTAGGGATTATATATTGACAAGAAGAACAGAATATGTTATAATTCCTACGTAAAAGATAGGAAATGAAAATTTCCGATTTTACCCATAATAATGATTTGACACTACAGGAGACGATCCGATATGTTTGTATATGCAGATAATGCCGCAACGACGAAAATGTCAAAGACGGCACAGAAAACCATGATTGACGCGATGGAGCGTGTCTGGGGCAACCCGTCCAGCCTCCATACCACAGGTCAGGAAGCCAAGGAAGCACTCGAGGGTGCGCGCGAGACGATTGCCCGCCTGCTCGGTGCCGATTCCCCGCGTGAGATTTATTTCACCTCCGGCGGTTCAGAAGCGGACAACCAGGCAATCCGTTCTGCCGCATTCTACGGCGCAAAGAAGGGCAAAAAGCACATCATTTCGACTGCGTTTGAGCATCATGCCGTGCTCCATACCCTTAAAAAACTCGAAAAGGAAGGCTTTGAGATCACGCTGCTCGACGTCCACGAAAACGGTGTTGTCACGGCGGAACAGGTAAAAGAAGCCATCCGTCCCGATACGGCACTTGTTACCGTCATGTATGCCAACAACGAAATCGGCACAGTGCAGCCCATCCATGAGATCGGTGCGGTCTGCCGTGCGGCCGGTGTCCCGTTCCATACGGATGCTGTACAGGCTGTCTGCCACATTCCCGTCAACGTCCGGGAAGACAACATCGACATGCTGTCGCTGTCCGCACATAAATTCCACGGTCCCAAGGGTGTCGGCGTGCTCTATGCAAAGCGCGGAACCCTGCTTGCCAACCTGATCGAGGGCGGTGCACAGGAGCGCGGCAAGCGTGCAGGCACCGAGAACATTCCCGCGATTGTCTCCATGGCGGAAACCATGCAGGAAGAGCTTGCGAAGATGGACGCGGTCAATGCGTCGATCATCCCGCTGCGTGACAAGCTGATCGCAGGGCTTTCCGAAATCCCGCACAGCCGTCTCAACGGTGACCGTGAGGCGCGTGTTCCCGGAACGGTCAACTTCTGCTTTGAAGGCATCGAGGGTGAATCTCTGCTGCTGATGCTTGACGAGGAAGGCATTCAGGCGTCCTCCGGCTCCGCTTGTACCTCCGGCTCACTCGATCCCAGCCATGTTCTGCTGGCGCTCGGTCTGCCGCATGAGGTTGCGCACGGCTCTCTGCGTCTGTCGCTCTCCGAGGAGAATACCGAGGAGCAGATTGACCACATCCTGGCGGTTGTTCCGAAGGTCGTTGCGTACCTGCGCGATATCTCCCCCGTCTGGGAAGCACTGGAAACCGGCGAGAGACCGCATCTGCTTTGATATACCGAACTATTTTGAATACGTACAGTCTGAAAGGAAAATAAGAGAATGGCATTATACAGCGAAAAGGTCATGGACCACTTCAAGAACCCCCGCAACGTCGGCAAAATGGAAGACGCAGACGGCATCGGTGAGGTCGGCAACGCAAAGTGCGGCGACATCATGAAGATGTACCTGAAAATTGAGAACGGTATCATCGTCGATGCAAAGTTCAATACGTTCGGATGCGGAAGCGCCATCGCAACCTCCTCCATGGCAACGGAGCTCATCAAGGGCAAGTCGATTGAAGAAGCACTGACGCTGTCCAACAAGGCGGTTGTCGAAGCACTCGACGGTCTTCCGACCCACAAGATTCATTGCTCTGTTCTCGCAGAAGAAGCAGTCAAGGCGGCAATCCGCGACTACTACGACAAGAACGGCATTGAATATGACAAGGAAAAGTTCTGTGACGGGGACTGCGCTCACTGCCACGCGCATGACGACGAAGAACTCTGATCCTACCATCAGCGGAAGCTGCTGCAAACAGATGCGGCGGCTTCCTTTTTTATCCTTTCTTTCCGGCGGATGCCCGGCGGATGCTTGACATTTCATGCGCGGTGTGCTAAAATATAGGAAATAACAGGTTCGGAGGATCACACCAATGAAAACCTACAGACGTTTCTTTCTGACCGCGCTTCTGCTGCTCGGACTTGGACTTATGCTGTGTGCATGCAGCGGAGAGGGAACACCGGATGAGACCGGTGACACCGGTGATTCCGTAATCGGAGAGGGCAGTGCGGAAGATCCCGCAGGCAGCATATCCGCGATTACAGTATGCGGTGTTGACTATACCGACACGGTACTGGATGAGGGGGACATCAAGCGCTGGGCAAACGAAAACGATCTTGACAATGAGGCCTGCTCCATGCCCGGCATCATTGTATCGCCGTATTTTACCATGACGGCAAACGGCGTGGACATTCCCGTGTTTGCAGAGCGCACGGCAAACGGACCGCATAACCTTGCGTATATCGAGGTGGACGGTGTCGGCGAGGACGGCGTATTTTCACTGAATGTGGAGCTGGAAGCGCATACTGCACGGAAAGATCCCGTTGTGCTTCCCGAGAGCAGCGGTGTGACTGCTGTTTCCGACGGCAAAAAAACGACTGCCAGGATCACATCGTTTGGCTCGTATACCTTTACCTTTGATAAGGGGCTGTTAAACGACGGCTCCGAGCTGCCCTTGACCGTCATGGTCAAGCCAAAGGAACTGTCCGAATACAAAAATTACAAAACCCGCGAAATCGAGCCGGGCACATATCCGCTCGGGGAGCTGGATCTGTCCACACCCGGTTCGCTGTACTACTTCAAAAAAGGCGTATATGAAATTGACTGCATCAACATTGCAACGGGCAACATCATTGTCTACTTTGAGCCGGGTACGCTGCTGGTTGCCAAACCGCTGACGCTGGATGAAAACGGCACACCGATGGCACAGCATGTCATTGCCGGATGGGGGCAGTTCGGTGTCAAAATTCTCGGTCATGCGGCGGTTGATCTGTCGTACCGTCCGCGTACCGGCGTCATTTTCTCCTTTGACAA